>CAZBXY010000073.1:8909-28381 GCA_964495365.1 uncultured Frigoriglobus sp.
TGCAAGTTCTTCAGCCCGGCCAGTGCTCTCAGCCCCGCGTCCGTCACCTGGGTGCGGCCAAGGTCCAGCCATTGCAAGTTCGTCAGGCCGGCCAGTTCCTTCAACCCCGCGTCCGTCACCGGTGTCCAGCTAAGGTCCAGCGATTGCAAGCTCTTCAGGCCGGCCAGATCCTTCAGCAGAGCCTTCAGCCCCACCTCCGTTAGCTGGATGTTGTGAAAGTCCAGCCCAAACGCCGACGCCGGGACGGGCAGTTTCGCCAGGCGTCCCTCTTGCCAACGTACCTCTCGCTGATCGAAACGAAACGCCGGCAGGTCGCCGGGCTTGCCTTCTTTCTCCTGAGTAAACCCCTGGAAACCCGGATTGATTACCCGCAGCCAGCCGACTTGGCCCCCCGCGTCCTTCCAGACCTTGACGATCTCCTCCGGCAGCGGTTTGGGCGGATCGCTTTTGGCGGGGGGTGGGTCGGTCTTGGTAAGCGGCGGGTCGGTCTTGGTAAACGGCGGGTCCGTCTTGGCAGACGGGTCGGCGCGAGGCTTGCAGGCTCCTGTCGCCAGCATGAGAAGCGCGGTCAGCACAGATCCCGCGATTTTCCAGTTCAGGCGTCGGCGTAGCATGGGAGTACTCCGTTGGATCAAGACGTAAACAACTCCAACACCGGCTTGCCGCCCGACGCGAGTTCGACCGGTCGGCCGAGCGGCGTGAGGAGCGCCGTGCCGGGGTCGATGCCGAGACCGTGTAGGATGGTCGCGGCCATGTCGCCCGGTGTGATCGGGCGGTCGGTCACCGTCCCGCCGATCTTGTCCGTCGCGCCGATCACGATCCCGGGCTTCACCCCGCCGCCGGCCATCACGATCGAGAACGCCTGCGGCCAGTGGTCGCGCCCGGCCATCGTGTTGATGCGCGGCGTGCGCCCGAACTCGGTCGTCAGTACGACGAGCGTCGAGTCGAGTAGCCCGCGGTCCTTCAGATCGGCAACGAGCGCCGAGAACCCGCGATCGAGGGCCGGTACGAGCAGGTCGCGGAGGCTCCGCGTGTTCTCGCGGTGCGTGTCCCAGTGGCCGTTCTCGATGCTGACGAAGCGGCACCCCGCTTCGACCAGCCGCCGCGCCAGCAAGCTGCACTGCCCGAAGCTCGTCGGGCCGTATTGCTCGCGGGTCGTCGCCTTCTCGCGCGTCAGGTCGAACGCCTCCTTCGCCTTCGGCGAGGTCATCAGGCGAAACGCCTTCTCCACGAACGCATCTTGCGCGCGAACGTCCTTGCCCATCTCCTCCGCGGCGCGTTCGAGCCGGTTGATTTCCTTCAGCGCGTCGCGGCGGCGGGCGGCGCGGTCGGTGCTCACGCCCTCGGGCAACACGACATCGCGAACGACGAACTCCGGTGAGGCTGGATCGGCTTCGATCACGAACGGCGCGTAGCTCGGCCCGAGGAACGCCGGCCCGCCGCTCCGCAGAAAACACGGCACCGAGATGTACGGCGGCAACGAACCGGATTGGTTCGCCATTTTGGCGACCATCGACCCGAGGCTCGGGTGGACGTTGTTGTTCTTCGTCGAGTTGAAATCGCCCGGACCGGGCGTGTTCCCGGTCATCATGATGTGATAGCCGCGGCCGTGGTCCGAGTCGCCGTGCGTGAGGCTCCGCAGGATGGCAATTTGATCGGTCACCTTCGCGGTGTGCGGCAACAGGTCGGTGAGGCCGATGCCGGGCACGTTCGTCTTGATCGGCTGGAAGTCGCCGCGAATCTCCGCGGGGGCGTCCGGTTTGTAGTCCCACATGTCGTGGTGGGGCATCCCGCCGAGCGTGAAGATGAAGATACAGTTGATGTCCTTCGTCTTCGCCGGCGTCTTCTCGCCTGCGCGGGTGGCTTGCAGTCGGAGGATCTGCGCGAGGCTCAGCCCCGCGGCGCTACCCGCGCGCAGGAACCCGCGTCGGTCGATGCCATCACAGAAGGAAGGGATCACGAGCGTCACCCTTTCAGCAGATTCATGCCACCGATAAATGCGGTCGCGCTACACACCAAGACCAGAACCGGGCGCCAGGTCTGCTTCAAGTTCGTCGTCAGGAAGAAGAGCAATAGTATCGCTACCAAGACGCAAGCCACGCCGTGCGGCATGCTCTTTTTGAAGGCCATCCACAACGCCCAGATGTACCCAATGAACCACCCAAATGCTCCGATGTAGAACAGGGCGTTACCGAGGTACTCCATGAGTGCGCCTCGTGTCACCGCGTGAACAGGAAGTCGTGCGAGTTCAGCAGCGCCCACAGGAAGTCCTGCGCGGCCTCGCGCGGTGGACTCGCGGCGAACAGCTTCTTCGCGGTGTGACGCTCCTTCTCGTTCGCGGGTCGGCCGAGCGCCGCGAGGCACAGTTCCTCGACGATCTGCTCCTCGGTGAGCTTTAGGCCGATCACCCGGGCGACGCGGCCGTTCGGGTCGGCGAGCTTTCGTTCGATCTCCGGCGCGTTCATCAGATGCAGGCACTGCGCCATCGTCGGCTCAAGCGACCGGCCGCACTCGCACGGGCTGAGGCGCTCCGACCTCCCGAAGATGTCGAGGAAGTACGACGGCGCGCGGTTGTCCCAGAGTTCGATCGCGCGCGTGCCGCGCGGGCGCCCGGGAAACGCTTCCGGAACTTCGGTCACGGCGCAGATGGCATCGAGCAGCACTTCCGCGGGCAGGCGCTTCACGCGGTAGTGCGAGCCGTACTGCTCGTCGTCCTTGTTCGTCGCATTCGGCACGCTCGACAGGTGGTACACCCGCGATTGCAGGATCAGCCGCGTCACGGCCTTCAGGTCGTACTTGTTCTTCACGAGTTCCTTGGCGAGGAAATCGAGGAGCGGTTCGTTCGTCGCCGGGTTCGTACTCCGCAGGTCGTCTTCCGGTTCGACCAGCCCGCGGCCGAGGTAGTGCTTCCACAGTCGGTTGACGACCAGCCGCGCGAAGAACGGGTTCTCGGGTTTCGTCATCCACTCCGCGAGGTGGCGCCGCGGGTCGCCGTCGGCGTTTTCGGTGAGCGCTGGGCCGTCGGGCGGCTTCACCGCGACCGTTCGTTCGGTCAGCGGCATCTTCTGCGGGCGGTATCCGGCGTGGAAGATCATCTCGTCGTCGCCGGCGAGTTTCTTCCGCTGCACGCCGTTGAAGTAGCCGACGAGGCCGTAGAAGTCGTCCTGCCCCCACTTCTCGAAGGGGTGGTGGTGACACTGTGCGCACTCCAGGCGGATGCCGAGGAACGCCTGACTCACCGCCCGCGCCATCTCCTCCGGGGTGGCCGACGCGCGGAAGAAGTTCACCGGCCCGACCTGTGACGCCGAGCCGCTCGCTGCGACCAGCTCGCGCACCCACTGGTCGTAGGGGCGGTTCTTGGTGAACTGTGAACGCAGCCAGCGGTGCATCTCGTAACTGCCGCGGTCGCCGAGCTTGTCGCGGTTGACAAGCAGGATGTCGGCCCACTTCTGTGCCCAGTAGTCGGCGTGCTCCGGGCGGTCGAGAACCTTGTCGATGACCTTCGTCCGCTTGCCCGGATCGGGGTCGGCGAGGAACGCGCGCACTTCGGCCGGCGTCGGCAGCGTGCCGAGAACGTCGAGATAGAGCCGCCGGAGAAACGCCGCGTCACTCGACAGTTCCGAGGGCAGAATGCCCATGAGCCTGAGCTTCGCCCAGACGAGTTCGTCAACCGTGTTATTGACGGGAAGCGCGGGGTACGGGTTCGGGGCGTCGGGGCGCGGAACCTGGAACCGCGCCGCCGCGACGTGGCCCATGTAGTGAACGGTGATCGCCGCCTCGCCGGGCGCGCTCCCGGTGCGGACGCGGCCGCGCGGATCGACCTCCGCGACGTGCCCGGCGTTACTCGTATAGCCGGCGGCGGCGGTCACATCGCGCGCGGTGCCGTCGGAGAAGACCGCGGTGGCGAGAATCTGCTGCTCCGCCTTCATCCCGAGGACGCGCTCGGCCGGACCGACGCGGATGCCGGTCACGCGCGGCGCGCCCGGTTCCCCGACTGGCGCTCCCTGCTTGATCCACTCGGAGAGTACGAGGTAATCGGCCGAGTCCGGGGCGAGTCGCCGCCCGCCGCCGTGAGCGATCTTGCCCGTCGGCTTGAGCAACAACAGGCTTTGCTCCGGCGCCGCCGGGAAGACGCGCCGGCCCCGGGCTTCCTTCACAAGGGCTGAGTAATCCGCGTCCGGATCGAAACCGAACACGCTGAGCTTGAACCCGTTCTGCCCGGACGCCTTGCCGTGACAGCCGGCGCTGTTGCAGCCAAGCTTCGAGAAGACCGGCATCACGTCGTTGGCGAAGTGAACGGGAGGAAATCGCCCCGCGCCGCGCACCCGCACCTGCGCCGTTGCCGTGAGCGTTCCGAGGCGCACGCGCACTTCCGCCGTACCATCACTGACGCCCCTCACGACGGCGCCCGTAACGGCGGCCACCGCGGGATCGGAACTGCTGATCTCACACCGATGTGTCACGTCGAAGGGCGGTCCCGAACGCGGTTCGGCGGTGACGAGGAGTTGCTGCTGTCGGTTGGACCCGTCGAGTGCGATCGGGGCCGGTTCGATGCGGAGCGCCCGGATCGCGGGCAACGGCTCGGCGGGCGCCGGCGGCTGCGCCCGTACCGAATGGGCGGTTCCCCCCAACCCAAGTAGCACGGCGATCATCAGTTTGGCCCGGCTGACGCCGGCGATACCCGGTCTCATCTCGCGATTCCTGGAGAGTGGAATTGAGACGGGATTTGTCATTGGGGAGGGTGCGGGCAGGGGAGAGTCACCTCTCTCGGAGGGTATCGGCCCACGAGGGCCGATACAAACAAAATCCGATCCACGATCCGCGATCTGTGAGAGGTTTCACTGGCATCGGAGCGCCCGTTGGGCTATCCTTTCCATATCCCGCCAACCGCCCTCCCTCCGCGTACTCCTTTTCCATGCGGCGATTTGCCTACCTGCTTGCGGTGTGTGCGCTCGGTTTCGCGCCGACGGTTCGTGCCGCTGATCCCGCGCCGACGTTCGAGCGCGATATTCAGCCGATCCTGACACGCGCCGGGTGCAACGCGGGCGCGTGCCACGGCAAGGCGCGCGGGCAGAACGGCTTCCAGCTCTCGCTACTCGCTTACGACAACGACTTCGACTTCGCAGCGATCACGACCGAGGCCCGCGGGCGCCGCATTTTCCCTGCGAACCCGACTTTCAGCCTCATTCTGCGAAAGGCAAGCGGGCAGACGCCCCACGGCGGCGGGAAGAAGCTCCCCGAAGGCAGCCCGGAGTACCGCACGCTCGAGATGTGGATCGCGGCCGGTACGCCGCGCACCCCGGCCGACGCCGCGAAGCTCGAAAAGATCACGCTCTCGCCCGGCAGCAAACTGATGAAGTTCCACGAGACGCAGCAACTCGCGGTCACCGCCCACTACTCCGACGGCACGACCCGCGACGTCACCCGTCTGGCGCAGTTCTCTTCGAGCGAGAGCGTGTACGCCGCGGTGGACGCGAACGGGCTGGTGAAGGCCGGCCCGATCCCCGGCGAGGCCGCGATCATGGCCCGGTTCGCGGAGAAGTTCGCGGTGTGCAACGTGCTGATCCCGTTGCCCGTACCGGTCGATGCGGGCGTGTACGAGCGGCTCCCGCGCAACAACTTCATCGACGGCTCGGTGTGGGCGAAGCTCAAGCAGCTCAACGTCACGCCGGCGGAAGTGAGCGGCGACGCCCAGTTCCACCGGCGCGTGTATCTCGACATCATCGGTCGGCTCCCCGCGCCGGACGAGACGCGCGCGTTTCTCGCCGACACCGACCCTAAGAAGCGTGAGAAGCTCATCGACGCGCTTCTGGAGCGGCCGGAGTACGCCGATTTCTGGGCGAACAAGTGGACCGATTTGTTGCGGCCCAACCCGTACCACGTCGGGATGAAGGCGACATACAACTTCGACCAGTGGATCCGCAAGAGCTTCCGTGCGAACAAACCTTACGACCAGTTCGTGCGCGAGATCATCGCCGCCAACGGCAGCACGTTCACCAACGGCGCCGCGGTGTTCTACCGCAACCGCCGCGAGCCGGACGAACTCACCACGATGGTGAGTCAGTTGTTCCTCGGCGTGCGGCTCGACTGCGCGAAGTGTCATCATCACCCGTTCGAGGTGTGGGGGCAGGACGACTTCTACAGCTTCGCCGCGTTCTTCGGGCGCATCGGGCGGAAGGGCGTCGGCATCTCCGCGCCGATCTCCGGCGGCGAGGAAGCGATTCACCTCGGCACGCCGACCGGGCGCCGCGGCGGTCCGGTGAAGCACCCGCTGACCGGTAAGGAGATGATCCCGACTCCGCTCCTCGGCAAACCGCTCGACCTCGACCCGGAACGCGACCCGCGCGAGGTGCTGGCCGCGTGGGTGACGGCCCCGGAGAACCCGTACTTCGCGCGCGTGATCGCCAATCGCGTGTGGGCCGATCTGATGGGCCGCGGGATCGTCGATCCGGTGGACGACATCCGCGCCACGAACCCGCCGAGCAACCCGGAGCTGCTGGATGCTCTTGCTGAAGACTTCCGCAAGAACAAGTGCGACCTGAAGAAACTGATCCGCACGATCTGCGTGAGCCACGTGTACCAACTTTCGACAACGCCGAACGACCGCAACGCATCGGACCTTCGCAACTACTCGCGCCACTACCGGCAGCGACTTCGCGCGGAAGTGTTGCTCGACATGGTGAGCGACATTACAGGAGTGCCGGAGAAGTTCGAGGCGATGCCAGTGGGTTCGCGGGCGATCGAGGTCTGGACGGCCCGCTCGCAGTCGGTGTTCCTCGACAGCTTCGGCCGCCCCGACCCGAATCAAGACCCGCCGTGCGAACGCACTGCGGACACGACGGTGGTGCAGGCGCTCCACCTGATGAACTCGCCGGCGCTGCACCGCAAGGTGACGAGCGACGACGGCCGCTGCGCCGAGTTGGCGAAGTCCAAGAAGACGCCGACGGAGATCGTGGACGAACTTTACTTGCTGGCGTATTGCCGCTATCCGACCGATACTGAACGTGCCAACGCGGTGAAGCGCTTCGACAAGAAGGGCGCCACAAGGCGAAGTGCGACCGAAGACCTGATGTGGGCGCTGATTAACACCCCGGAGTTCGTGTTCAACGACTGACGGTGCCCCATGTGGCGCATTTGGCTTGTTATCGACTGGTTGCTCCAGAGATTTGGGATTCCGGACCAGCACAGCATTTGGCTTCTTCCAGAAGCAACCCGCAAACTGCTTCGCGAAGCAGAGAGCATCGAGGTTTTCTCTCTGGGAGGGATTGCCGACGAAGGGTACGAGGGCACGTTCCCGAATGCGATTGTCTTGGGAAGTGTGACCGTTGAGAGTAAACGGCTGCGAAAGCAACTTGTCAGCCGAATGCTTGCGGCGAACAAGTACAATCTCGGCGGGATGATGTGCCTGGGTGCCGAATACGGCGTGCGGGTAAAGGTCGGAGAGATCACCCTCGATTTCATGTACTGCTTTGATTGCTACAAGGTGTTTGTTTCGGGACACAAGGATTACGCAGCAACTGGCACAACGTCGCCGTTACCAGTTCCATTGCTGAACAAACTGTTGACGAACGCAGGGATTCCGCTCCCTCCGCGAAAACACGAGTTGAAGCGAGGTTCCGCTCATGCCCCTGAACTGTGAAGGCGTTTCGCGCCGCGACTGCCTGCAACTCGGACTCGGCGCGCTGATGGGCGGCGGGTTGCTCACCGCGCTGCGCGCCCGCGGGTTCGCGGCCGAGGCCGTGAACAAGCCCATCGCGAAGGCCAAGGCGTGCATCCTCATCTGGATGGACGGCGGGCCGACGCACTTCGAGATGTTCGACCCCAAGCCGGACGCGCCCGAGGAGTATCGCGGCGAGTTCAAGGCCATCCCGACCGCGGTGCCCGGCGTTCAGTTCTCCGAGCACATGACGAAGCTCGCGAAGAGCCTGAACAAGTACGCGATGATCCGCTCGATCCGGCACGACCAGGGCAACCACGGCGCCGGCAACCACTACATGATGACCGGTGCGCCGCCGCGCATTCCCGTCGGGTGCGGGGCGTTCGTCAGCTTCCACCCGAGCATGGGGTCGGTGGTCGCGCACGAGAAGCCGCCGAAGGCCGGGCTGCCCGCGTACTTCTCGATGCCGACGATGTCTCGCTCGGGCGGGCCGAACTTCCTTGGGGCGCGTTATGCGCCGTTCGTAGTCGCGGAAGACCCCAACGGCGGCAACTTCAAGGTCCGCGACGTGGTCATTCCCGAGGGGCTGACCGGCGAGCGGTTCGACGACCGCACCGCCACCCGCACCGAGGTGGACAACCTCAAGCGGTTCATGGACAAGCAGGCCGGCGACCCGGCGCTGGCGCTCGACGAACACTACAAGCAGGCCTACGACCTGGTGAACTCGAAGGAGGCGCAGGCCGCGTTCGACATCGGCCGCGAGCCGGTGAAGCTCCGCGAGCACTACGGCCGCAACGGCTTCGGCCAGCGCTGCCTGCTGGCCCGCCGATTGGTCGAAGCCGGGGTGCCGTTCGTCACCGTCTACGACGGCGGCTGGGACCACCACTCCGACATCTTCCCCGCGCTCCGCAAGCGGCTCCCGGCGTGGGACAGTTCGGTCGCGGCGCTGATCGCCGACCTCGAAGACCGCGGCCTCTTGAACGAGACACTCGTGATCGCGCTGGGCGAGTTCGGGCGGACGCCGAAGATTTCGACCCTCACCGGCTCGAAGACGCCGGGCCGCGACCACTGGGCCAACGCGATGAGCGTGCTGTTCGCCGGCGGCGGCACACCGGGCGGCACGGTCGTCGGCGCGACCGACAGCAAGGGCTTCGCCGCGGTCGAGCGCGTGCTCGCGCCGGAGAACTTCGTCTCGACCGTCTACGCGAAACTCGGCATCGATCCCGGCAAGATCCTCTACATGCCCAACGGCCGCCCGACGCACCTCGTCAGCGACCCGACCCCGATCAAAGAGCTGATGTAATGCAAGCAGGAACTAACCACAGAGACACAGAGACACAGAGAAGGCAAAAGAGTGGAGTGTTTTCAAAGCACTGTCTCCTGTCTTCTCTGTGCCTCTGTGTCTCTGTGGTTAGTTCGGCTTCTGCTGCGCCCCCGAACATTACCTATCTGTATCCCGCCGGGGCGCAGCGCGGCGCTACCGTTGAAGTGACCGCCGCGGGCACGTTCGACACCGCCACGAAGGTGTGGGCCAGCGGCAAGGGCGTATCGGTCGAAGCCACGAAGACCGCGGGCAAGTTCCAGGTCACGGTCGCGAAGGACGCGGTGCCCGGAACGTACTGGCTGCGCGTGTACAACGCCGACGGCGCGAGCAACTTGCGGCCGTTCATCGTGGGGACGTTGCCGGAGGTGACCGAGAAGGAGCCGAACGACGACTTCAAGAAGCCGCACGCAATAGACGGCTCATTCGTCATCAACGGCAAACTGGAGAAGAACGGCGACGTCGATTGCTTCGCGGTGACGCTCAAGAAGGGCCAAACGCTCGTCGCCTCGCTCGAAGCGAATCACACATTGCGGTCCCCGATGGACGCGATGTTGCAAATCCTCTCAGCCGACGGCTTCGTACTCGAAGAGAACAACGACTTCCGCGGTCTCGACCCGCAGCTCGCGTTCACCGCAAAGAAGGACGGCACCTACCTCGCCCGCGTGTACGCCTTCCCGGCGTCGCCCGACGCGAGCATCCGCTACTTCGGCTCCGATGCGTGTGTCTACCGGCTCACGCTCACCACGGGCGCGTTCGCGGACTTCGCGCTGCCGCTCGCGGTCGGCCCGGACCGGAAGACCGCGTTCGTAGAGGGATGGAACCTATCGGACGCTCCGCAGATTCTGACGCTGCCCGATCGCGTGCCCGGTGAGGCGCAGGTTACCGTTTTCGATCCGCGCATCGCGAACCCACTCCGGCTCCGCGCCGAACCGCACTACTGCACCGTACTGTCTCTGGACGATCGGAAGCCGGTTCCGCCGCTTTCACCGCCGTTCTCGGTGTCGAGCCGCATCGAGAAGAAAGGCGCACCCAATATCGAGTTCCGCGGAAAGAAGGGGCAAACGCTGACAATGCAGGCGGAAAGCCGTACACTCGGCCTCGCGGCCAACCCGGTGGTGTACGTCAGCGATGCCGACAGGAAGCAACTCGCGAAGGCCGAACCCGCGAAGCTCAACGGTGACACCGCGCTGTCATTCACACCGCCGGCCGACGGAACGTACACGGTCGCGGTCAGCGATCTCTACGCCGGCGGCGGGCCGCGGCACGCGTTCCTGCTCCGCGTGTTGTCCGAACCGGATTACGACCTCACCGTTGCCGCGGACCGGTTCACGATTACGCCCGGCAAGCCGACCGTGATCCCCGTGAAGGTGAACCGCGTTCGCGGGTTCACGAAGCCGGTGGAAGTGGGCGCGGAAGGGTTGCCCGAAGGCGTGAAGGCCGAAGTGACACAACCCGCGAAGCCCGACCCGAACACGGTCACACTTTCGCTCACCGCGGAGCGGGCGACGAGCGGTTCGTTCCGGCTGGTGGGCACAGTGAAAGACGAGCCTAAGTTGACTCGGGTCGCCCGCTTCGTGCTGACGGAGTTCGACGAAACGACCGCGGACCTCTTTGTGACCGTGACGGCGCCGTCGAAGAAGTGAGGGCCGCTCACCGACATCGCGCTTGTAGCGCAGGAAGTTTCGCGCAGGCCGAGCCACCTTGCGAGCCGCGCGGTTCCTGTTGTCGCTTGCCGTAGTGCACGCGGTTCGCGTGCGAGGCGGATACACGCACGCAAGCTGCGTGCGCCACGATACGTGGGCCGCGTACGCTACGGTGTTGGCGTCGGTTGCGCGGCCCAGGGTTCGGGGTTGTCCTCGGTGAAGTAGATGCCGGTGCCGCGGCACCGCTCGCGCGCGGTCTCGGGCACGACCCAGTAAATGATCATCCGATCCAGGCGCCCGGCCGACCAGTCGGGCACCACGCGCACCTTGATGTCGCTCTCGTCGGGTTCGAGGCACTGCCCGATGTGGTGCTTGCCGCCCCACAGGTACACCTCGGCCGGGAACGGCGGCTTGACCGCGTTCTCCGCCGCTTCGCGTTCCATTCGGACGATCCGCTCGTCCTCGGTCTCCTTCACCTCCGGCGGGAACGGCGGCCACGCCGGGAACGCCGGCTCGGCAACCGGCGCGCGTTGGGCCGCGCGCGATTCGGCGCGGACATGTACGGCCTCGGTGCGGAGCTTCTCGACGGCGATGCGGGTGTCGTCGCGGCGGCGCTCGCGGGCGTACTTGACCAAGATCTCGGCCGCTTGGAGCGCGTACTTGTCGTCCCCGTTGAGCATGAGGCGCAGCCGGGACATCGCCGCGGCCTCGCCCTCCCAGGTGGCCTCGGCCCAGGCCTTTTCTTGAACGGCGCCGAACTCCGGGTCGGCCTCGACGAGCCGGCGCAGCGCCTCAGAACTGTAGCGGAGCGCGCAACCGATGGCCTCCCACCGGTGCCCTTGCGCGCGGCGGTAGGCGATCTCGGAGCGCAGTTCGGGCGTGAGCGGGTTGGGCGGTTCGGCGTGGGTGCCCCCGTAGCGGGGCGTGGACGTGTCGGGTGGTAGGACGAACGGTTCGGGTTCGGCGGCGGGCGCAACCATGGCGCACCTCGGGCGTAGTGGAGAAGATTGTGAACAAAATATCACTACTGAAATTGTGTGTGAACTTGGGCCGGAAGTCAAATCGGATTCCGCGGATTTCTGGGAAAAGTTTTTCGCCGGCGAACTAAGCTGTCACGGCCCGGCGACCGAATCGGCGCACGCGGGCGGTGAGGAACCGACGATGGGCAAGAAACCCTCCGGGCCGCCGGCGGACCCGTGGGACGTGGCCGCGATCGAGGCGAAGGCCCTGGACGAGAAGTCCGTCAAGGACGCGCGCAAGGTGCTCACCAAGGGCGGGTTCGGCACGGTCGAACCGCGGGCCGACGGGCTGGGCTGGTGGGTGATTTGTAAAGGCCTGACCGGGTCTTACGAGGTGTCGGTGAAGCGCGGCCCGCGTGGCGGGATCGAGTCGCGCTGCACGTGCCCCAGCTACAAGCGCCCGTGCAAGCACGCGCTGGCGCTGCTCTTGTACCTGGCCGAACACCCCGAGGCGCGCCCCGAACCGGAAGCCGCGCCCGCCAAACAGACCCTCGACTTCGAGTCGCTCGTGCGGGCGGTATTCGCCAACCCCGAGGACGACACCGCGCGGCTCGTGTTCGCCGATTACCTGGAGGAGAATGACCAACCCGACCGCGCGGCGCTCGTTCGCGTCCAGTGCGAACTGGCCCGGTACGAGGAGCAGGATGAGAAGTGGAAGGAACTGCTCGCCCGCGAGGCGAAGCTGTTGGCCGCGGTGAAGAAGCCGATCGGGAAGTTCCCCGCGTGGTACGAGGGGAAGTTCGTGCGCGGGTTCCTGCGGCTCGCGTGCGGCACCGCCGGCGGCGACGCGATTCCGGCCCGCTTCGCCCGCGTCTTCCACGCCGGCTATGTGGAGTCGATCGGGAGCTACCGCGCACTGAAGGGGCTGATCCCGCTGTTCCGGCTGGTGGGGGAGGTCGATCTGCGGAAGGCGCACCTTCCCGACGACGACCTGGCGCGACTGGTGGAGGGGTTACAGTTCGGGCACCCCGAAACGCGAACGCGACGCGTGCGGCTGACCGAATACGACTCGAAAAGGTACCGCGCGCTGGGGGGAGAAGGGGCCGTCACTTGACGGCGAGTGGGATGAGGGGCGGGAGTAGCGCGCCGACGATTGTGCCGGTTGCGAGAGGAACACAATCTGAGCCGAGTTGAACTTACGGGCCGATAGCCTTTCGCGCATTCGCTCCCGTTCTTCAAACACCACGTTCTTCATGGTGAGGTCCGCGATCGGGTCGCGGAGTTCGTCTTCGACGCGCTTTCGTTCTGCGAGGCGCTGGTCTGCCGCCTGGAGTCGGACATCGGTCCCGGCCAGTTAAGACTCAAAAGCAGTACGTGCTTTGCGGAGTTGTTCAGACCGTTCGTTAATTCGCTCGTTGAGCGAAACGGCGGGTGTGTTCACCGTTGTGGGTTGTGGGTGGTTATTCGCACAAGCCACGACGCATCCCCCCGGTGATTGTGGGTTATTGCCTCCCACCTCATCTACCGCAGGCGTTCGCTTGGCCATAGCCGATTCGCGTCCGTAAATCATCTCGTGAACCACGCCGCGGACCGCGGCGAAATCCCTCCTCACTACGGGCCAACATGAGCGCGAAGTACGTCTATTCGTTCGGTGGCAAATCGGCGGACGGCGATGGCAAGATGAAGGAACTGCTCGGCGGCAAGGGGGCCAACCTCGCCGAGATGTGCAAGATCGGCATCCCGGTGCCCCCCGGGTTCACCATCACCACGGAAGTGTGCGCCGCGTACTACGAGCAGGGCAAGAAGCTGCCCAAGGCCGTCGTCCCGCAGATCGACGAGGCGCTCAAGAAGGTCGAGAAACTCTTCGGCAAGAAGTTCGGCGACCCTTCCGACCCGCTGCTGGTGAGCGTGCGCTCGGGGGCCGCGCTCTCGATGCCCGGGATGATGAACACGATTCTCAACCTCGGCCTCACCGACAAGTCGGTCGAGGGCGTGGCGAAGAAGACCGGCAACGACCGGTTCGCTTACGACAGCTACCGGCGCCTCATCGACATGTTCGGCTCCACCGCGATGGGCGTCGAACACGCGGAGTTCGAACACGAACTGCACTCGATGAAGGAAGACCGGGGCGTCAAACTCGACACCGACCTTTCGGCCGCCGACCTCAAGGAACTGGTGACGAAGTACAAGGCCGTTTACAAGAAGCACGTCAAGGAGGACTTCCCGCAGGACCCGAAGAAGCAGTTGATGCTCGCGGTCAACGCGGTGTTCAACTCGTGGAACGGCAACAAGGCCATCGAGTACCGCCGCATCGAGCGCATCACCGGCCTCAAGGGCACCGCGGTCAACGTGCAGGCGATGGTGTTCGGCAACATGGGTAACTCGTCCGGCACCGGTGTTGCTTTTACGCGCGACCCGAACACCGGCGAGAACGTCTTCTACGGCGACTACCTCATCAACGCGCAGGGCGAGGACGTGGTCGCGGGCATCCGCACCCCGGAGCCGATCGCCCAACTGAACGACGAGATGCCGAAGGTGTATGCGCAACTCGTGAAGATCCGCGCGGCGCTCGAGAAGCACTACAAGGAGATGCAGGACATCGAGTTCACGGTGCAGGAGGGCGTGCTGTACATGCTCCAGACGCGCACCGGGAAGCGCACCGGCACCGCGGCGGTGCGGATCGCGGTGGAGATGATGAAGGAGAAGCTGATCGACGAGAAGACCGCGGTGAAGCGCGTGAACCCGGACTCGCTCAACCACCTGCTGCAACCGCAACTCGACCCGAAGGCGAAGGAGAAGCCGGTCGCGCAGGGCATCGCCGCCAGCCCCGGCGCGGCCAGCGGGATGGTTCTGCTTTCGGCGGAAGCGGTAGTCGCGCACGCCGAGAAGCACCCCAACGACGCGATCTTGCTGGTCAGAAAAGAGACGAGCCCCGAGGACGTGGCCGGGATGCACCTCGCGAAGGGCATTCTGACCAGCACCGGGGGCAAGGCGAGCCACGCGGCCGTGGTAGCACGCGGCTGGGGCAAGCCGTGTGTCGTCGGCTGCGAGGCCGTCAAGATTGATGAGGCGAACCAAAAGATCACGATCGCCGGCAACACCGTGAAGGCCGGCGAGTTCGTCACGATCAACGGCACGACCGGTGATGTGATGATCGGGAAAGTGCCGACCGTGCCGCCGTCGATGACCGGCGACTTCGCGACCCTCATGAAGTGGGCCGACAAGCACCGCAAGCTGAAGATCCGGACGAATGCCGATTCGCCGGCGGACGCGCTGAAGGCCCGCGAGTTCGGCGCGGAAGGCATCGGGCTGTGCCGCACCGAGCACATGTTCTTCGGCAAGGACCGCATCGCCGCGGTGCGCGAGATGATCCTCGCCACGAGCGAAGAGGGCCGGAAGAAGGCGCTCGCGAAGATCGAGCCGTTCCAGAGGGCGGACTTCGTCGGCATCTTCGAGGCGATGGACGGCTACCCGGTCACCATCCGCCTGCTCGACCCGCCGCTGCACGAGTTCCTCCCCCAGAAGGACAACCTCGCGGGCGCCGAAGAGGTCGCCCGACAGAGCGGAACCACGGTCGAGAAGGTGTTCGAGCGCGTGGACGAATTGCACGAGATGAACCCGATGATGGGGTTCCGCGGGTGCCGGCTGCCGGTCGTGTTCCCCGAGATCGGCGACATGCAAGTTCGCGCGATCATCGAGGCCGCGATCGAGGTGAAGAAGAAGGGCAAGAAGGTGCTGCCGGAGATCATGATCCCGCTCGTCGGGGTCGTCGAGGAGCTGGCGGTGCTCAAGAAGCGGGCGATCGCGGTGGCCGAGGAGTGCATGAAGAAGGCTGGGAAGAAGGTCGAGTACCAGATCGGCACGATGATCGAGCTGCCCCGCGCATGCGTGGCCGCCGACAAGATCGCGGAGGAGGCCCAGTTCTTCAGCTTCGGCACCAACGACCTGACGCAGATGACGTTCGGGTTCAGCCGCGACGACATCAAGGGGTTCATGCCCACCTACCTGAAGGAGAAGGTGCTGCCGATCGACCCGTTCCAGACGATCGACTTCAACGGCGTCGGCGAACTGATGAAGCTGGGCATCACGAAGGGCCGGGCGAGCCGCAAGCTCAAGCACAAGGAACACCTGAAAGTCGGAATCTGTGGCGAGCACGGCGGCGACCCGGACAGCGTGGTGTTCTGCCACTCGATCGGGATGGACTACGTGAGCTGCTCGCCGTTCCGGGTGCCGATCGCGCGCCTGGCCGCGGCGCAGGCCGCGCTGGGCGCGACCGCCCGCGACAAGTGAGGCGGACCCCCGGACGCAAGTCCGGGGGTGAACGGCCCCGAAAGCCCGGCCCCGGCCGGGCTTTCGTCTTTTACAGTTTCTTTCCAACATTTCTGGTGCGTTCCGCGGACCGATTGCGCATTGGTAAACGAGAACACTCTTCACGGAGGCCCGCCCGTGACCGACGAATCCGTTTTCGCCGCCGCACTGGCCATCGGAAGCCCGTCCGAACGCGCCGCGTACCTCGACCGGGTTTGCTCCGACAACCCGAAACTCCGGCGCGAGGTCGAGGAGCTGCTACGCGCCCACGCGGCCGACAACCCGCTCGACCGCCCGCCGGTCGATCTGGCCCGGACTGGGGCCTACGAGCCGAAAGACGGCCCTGCGGCCGCGTCCGTCGGTGATCGGATCGGCCCCTTCCGGCTGATGGAGCAGATCGGCGAGGGGGGCTTCGGGTTGGTGTTCGTCGCCGAGCAGAGCGCGCCGGTGCGCCGGAAGGTCGCGCTAAAGGTGCTCAAGCCGGGGATGGACACGCGGGAGGTGGTGGCGCGGTTCGAGGCCGAGCGTCAGGCCCTGGCGCTGATGGACCACCCCAACATCGCCAAGGTCCTCGACGCCGGCGCCACCGAGCAGGGGCGCCCGTTCTTCGCCATGGAACTGGTCCGCGGGGTGCCGATCACCGACTTCTGCGACCAGCACAAGCTGTCGCCGCGGGAGCGGCTGGCGCTGTTCGTGCAGGTGTGTCACGCGGTGCAGCACGCGCACCAGAAGGGCGTCATTCACCGCGACATCAAGCCGTCCAACATCCTGGTGACGTCGCACGACGGAGTGCCGGTGCCGAAGGTGATCGACTTCGGAGTGGCCAAGGCGGTGGGCCAGTCACTCACCGACAAGACGATCTACACGCGGTTCGCCCAGATGATCGGGACGCCCCTGTACATGAGTCCGGAACAGGCGGAACTGAGCGGACTGGACGTGGACACGCGGACCGACGTGTACGCGCTGGGCGTGCTCCTCTACGAACTGCTGACCGGCACGACGCCGTTCGACCGCGCCCGGTTCCGCACGGCCGCGTTCGACGAGATCCGGCGCATCATCCGCGAGGAGGAGCCGCCCCGGCCGAGTACTCGACTGACCTCGCTCGGAGCGACGCTAACCGCGGTGTCAGCCAGTCGGGGCACCGACCCGGGGAAACTGGCGGGATTGGTGCGCGGGGAACTGGACTGGATCGTGATGAAGTGCCTGGAGAAAGACCGCAACCGCCGATACGAGACGGCCAACGCACTGGCGAAGGACATCGAACGCCACCTCGCCGGCGACGCGGTGGAGGCGTGCCCGCCCACGCTCCGCTACCGGCTGCGGAAGTGCTGCGACCGGAACAAGGTGGCGATCGTGATCGCATTCGCGTTCGCGGTCACACTCCTGACCTCCAGTCTGCTCAGCCTCCTACAGATGAGCCGGGCGGCCAAGGCGGAACTGATCGCGGAGTGGCAGCGGGACGAGGCCGAGGCGGCGCTGGAGCGGCTGACCGCTGAGGAGCAGAAGGTGCGGGCGCTGCTCGCCGAGTCCGAGGGGCACCGCCGGGACACCGAAGTTCGGTTGTTGTCCGCCACAATCGACCTCGACCTGCGCTTCAACGGCACCGACACCCCGCTCGGACTGGTCCGACTGGCCCAAACCCTCAAGACGATCCCGCCAGAGGCCCGCGAACTGCGGGAGTTCGCCGCGATGGCCCTGATCGCTCGCGGACAGGAACTCGCCCCGCTGCTGCCCTTCCGCTTCGGCGCGGAGGTGCCGGCGAAGCTGGAGTTGACGCCGGACGGGCGAACGGCGCTGACGCACGGCGGAACCAGCCGGCTCTGGGAGTCGAACACCGGGCGCCTCCTGAAAACGCTGCGCGAGGGAGACGAACGGACCGAGGCGACGGTCCTCAGCGAGAACGGCGCCGTCGCGTGTACCGTCTCGTCCGACGGGGTCGCCCGGTTCTGGGACGTGCCTTCCGGCCGGCTCCGCGCCCGGACCGGCCCGCTCCCTCCGGGATTGGTCCGACTGAGCCGAGTTTACGGTGACTGGGACACTCACCGGTTCTTCCTGAGCCGTGACGGCCGCCGGCTGGTTTCCGTTGTGATGGTCGAGGACGAAAAACCGTGGGAGGTCGCGGTCTGGGACACGGCGACGGGTCGGCGGTTGATTCGCTTACGCCACCCCGGGGTCGCCCCGATTCCCGATGATGTGTGGGTGGCGCCTCCCGTGGTGGCGCTCAGTCCGGACGGGCGGCAACTGGTGACCGCCGCCTGGGATGCGGCGCCGATCCGCGTCTGGTCGGTCGAGGACGGCGCGCTGTTGCACACGCTGCCCCACGAGGAGTGGAAGTACGTGCGGGCGATCGCCTTCAGCCCGTCCGGCCGCCGGGCGGCGGCGGTGAACAACCGCGACGTCGTCTTCTGGGAAACGACCAGGTGGCAAGTCGAGGCGACAGTCGCCGGAGCGATCTCCGAGTTTGTGGATAGATTGCGCGGGGTGACGGAGAGCGTTTTCGTCGCGACTTATGAGGCCCCGAGTTGGGGGGACGGGGTTCAGTACTCGAGCGGAGTCCGCGGGCCGGAGTGCGATTTACGAGTCCTCACGCTCCCCGACAGCACGAGCGCGGCGGCGGTGCGAATCGACGGGGACGTGGTCACGGTCGGCGCGACGTACGACTTCCTCGGGCCGAAGAAGTTCCCGCCGGCGGGCCGACGGTTCCACCCCGAGTTCGCCCGGTTCGCCGTCGCGAGGCGCTGGTTGATCGTCGATGCGGGGATCGTGGACCTCGTAGCCGATAAGCAGATCGACACGTCCTGGGACGATTACCCGAAGGGATTCGCCGTTCACGTGCCGGGGATCGGGTTCGCGATCGCGCGGGACGACTCCGTCGATTGGATCCCGCAGCCGTCCCGACTCCCACCGGACGACCTGCTCGTGCTCTGGGCCGGGGTCGTCGCGCGGGGCGAACTCAGTCAGAACGGCGAGTTCGTGAGGTGGAACGAGAAGCAGTGGGAGGAGAAGCGGAAGGAACTGGCGGCCCGAGCCGTCCCGCACCCCGACTTCCCGTTCCCCGGGCGCGTGGCGACCAACCAGCTCTACTGGCTGCGGCGCGAGTTCGAGATCACGTACGCGCCCTCGGAGCCGATCCGGAGCGCGGAGTTGGTGCGGAAGCTGATCCGCCGGGCCGAGGAGATCGGCGACGCAAACGCGGTCGCCTCCTGGCAGGCGGAGTTGGAGACGCTACTCTCGGCCGTCGCCCCGCCGCCGCGCGAGGTGAATCGGTGACCGACGTGACGCGACTGCTCGAAGCGGCCCACCGGGGCGACCGGCAAGCGGCCGCGGACCTGCTCCCGCTCGTTTACGACGAGTTGCGGAAGCTCGCGGCTGCGAAGCTCACCCGCGAGGACCCCGGACAAACTCTGAACGCCACCGCGCTGGTTCACGAGGCGTACCTGCGGCTCGTCGGCGAGCAGCAGTTCGACGGCCGCGGGCACTTCTTCGCCGCCGCGGCCGAGGCGATCCGCCGGATCCTCGTCGAGCAGGCCCGCCGCCGACGGGCACTCAAGCGAGGTGGGCAACGCGAGCGCGAGGACCTC
>CAZBXY010000074.1:0-5477 GCA_964495365.1 uncultured Frigoriglobus sp.
ACATCGACTCCGACGGGTTCCTCTACATCCAGCCCATCGGCGGCTGGGACATGCAAATCCTTTTGGGCCAGCACCTTACGGTGTGGGGGAAGGGCGGAGCGGTTCACGGTGTCGTCGCCCGGCGGGCGATTCACCTCCTCAAACCAGAAGAGCGCACGAAGGTGCCGGACTTCACCGACGTGTGGGTCGATGTCGGGGCGAAGAACAAGGAGGAGGCCGAATCGCTCGTCCGCTGCGGCGACCCGCTCACATTCCAACTCGGCTACCGGCCGCTCCGCAACGACCTCGCCGCCAGCCCCGCGATGGACGACAAGGTGGGGCTGTGGGTGTGCATGGAAGCCGTGCGGCTGCTTCACGGGCGCCCGCTGAAGGCCGCGGTGTATGGGGTATCTACGGTGGCTGAGGAAATCGGGCTGCGCGGGGCGACGACGGCCGCTTACGCGCTCAACCCGACGGTGGGCGTCGCGGTGGACGTGACGCACGCGACCGACACGCCCGGCAACGACAAGAAAACCCAGGGCGAGATCAAGTGCGGGGCCGGCCCGGTGCTGTACCGCGGGCCGAACATCAGCCCGCGCGTCTTCGACCTTTTGGAAGCCACCGCGACGGCCCACAGCATCCCGGTTCAGGTCCGGGGCACGCCGCGAGCCACCGGCACCGACGCGAACGCGATCCAGATCGCCCGCTCGGGCGTCGCCACGGGCCTGATCGGCATCCCGAACCGCTACATGCACAGCCCGGTGGAGGTCGTTCACCTCGACGACCTGACCAACGCGGCGAAGCTCTTGGCGGAGTTCTGCGCCGCGATCGGCCCCGACACCAACTGGATTCCGTGAGAGCGCCGCGAAGCTCACGAACGGCGGCGGGCGGTTGGCGCTTCCGCTGACACTCGGCCTGCGCGGCGGGTTCGTGGACAGGCGCAAAGTTCACGCCACGCCAAACCCGGGCGGAATTTTCGGACAGTCGGGGCCATCGAGGACGCGCGAACCCGTTTCTCCGTCGGGAAACCTGACGCCGTTGTCGGCTTTTCGCTAGCAAATTCCGGACCCGCGCCACGCCGCGTTCTACAGTTCCGCGATGACCACCTCCCGGTCAGAACGGAGCACTGCCCGTGGCGACCCACACCCGCTTGCCGCAACTCAATTCGCCGTTTCTGAGCCTGATCCGCCGCAGCGGGCTGCTGACGCCCGACGACCTCATCGGGGTCGTCGCCGAAAGCGGGATCGACCCGGCGACCGTCGATCCGATCCAGCTCGCGTCGCTCCTGGTCCGCAAGAAGCTGCTCACCAAGTTCCAGGCGATGCAGCTGCTCCACGGCCGCACGCAGGGGTTCGTGCTCGACCAGTACCGGATCCTCGACGGGATCCGGCAGGACCGCGTCGGGATGGTGTTCAAGGCCGAAGACACGCGGGCGAAACGGATCGTGGCGCTGAAGGTGCTCCCGACCGACCGGGCGAGCGACCCGACCATCCTGCGGGCGTTCCTGGACGAGGTGAAGGCCGCGGCGCAGGTCGATCACCCGTCGGTCGCTCGGGTACTCGACATCGGCTACTGGCAGGGCACGCACTTCGTCGCGTCCGAGTTCGTTCCCGGGCCGACGCTCGACAAGGTGGTCGCCGAGAAGGGGCCGCTGGTGCCGACCGCCGCGGCGCAACTCGTGGCCCAAGTAGCCGTGGGGCTGATGCACGCGCACGCCTGCGGGCTGGTCCACCGCGACATGAAGCCCGGCAACATCGCGCTGCTGCCGGACCGGCGCATCAAACTCATCGACCTGGGGCTGACGCACATGCTCGAAAGCCCGTGGGCGCGGGTCACCAAGCGGATCAGCACGAAGGAGTACGCGGAGGAAATCGCGCACATCGCGCCGGAACAGGCGTGGGGGTGCGAGCAGGACGCCCGCAGCGACGTGTACAGCCTCGGCTCGACGTTTTACTACCTCCTGACGGGCGCGGTGCCGTTCCCCGGGCTGGCCCCGGAGATGATGGCCGAGCGGCAGGTCCGCGGGGTGCCGTCGCCGGCGAAACTGAAGCCGAACGTCCCGCGAGAGCTGGACGCGATCGTGATGAAGATGGGCGCGAAAGACCCGCACGCCCGGTATCAAACGGCCCGCGACGCGGTGATCGCGCTGCACCCATGGCTCCCGGTGGCCCAGTGGCAGGCGCTGGGCATCACGATCGATCACCCCCCGCCGCTGCCCCGGCCGACCCCGCCCCCGCTGCCGCCCCGGCGCCCGGGCACGCCCGCCAAGTCGGGCGGCGTGTTCGCGTTCCTCCGCCGGCTCCTCGGCCGCTGAACCCTCGCGGTTCCATTTCCCGCCGCCCCGTGCGATACTGAAGGGGTCGCACGAGGGACCATCATGTCCACACCCGAACAACCCGCTACCGAACCGACCACACCCGAACCGGTGGAGTGGGCCGATCACGACGCAATCCCCGCGTCGATCTTCTGGTTTGACGCGAACGCGACCGCAGAACTGATCGCGCCCTACCGCGGGATGCACGTGGCGATCCTCGGTGAGCAGATCATCGACGCCGACCGCGATTTCGTGACCCTCGGTGGCCGGCTCGAAGCGCAAGGCGACGCAATCCCCATGCGAAAACTCTGCTTCCGATACGTCCCGACCGAAGAAGAAGCCCGGGTCGGGTGGTAACGGAGATCGGATATGGCCCGTGTCCGTCTGTATCTGCGGTATATCCGCGGGAACCCGGATTTCCTCTTCGTCCGGTCGGGCGGCATTCGTGACTCGATCCCGGCCCTTTACGTTTGGGTCGGTGTCAATCTGGTGTCGTACGTCCGTCCCAGCGGCCCCGGCGCGCTTCGCGCTGGATATCCTCCGTGTATCATCGACACCGACTCCCACCTCTCGGTGATCCCGGAATACATCTGGCGCCACTTCAAGCCCGGGGCCGTGACGCCACTGCCGTTTGACACAACAATGCCGCTCCCCGTCGGTTCGTCTCGATCGGCGGCGGGAATTACCCGTATGACCCCGGCGAACTGACGGTCCGGCTGTTCGACCAGGAGCGCCGCACGCTGAACCTGCGGGTCGTCGCGCAGCTCACCCGCGACAACGGCACTCTCACAATCCCCGTGACCCTCGGCCTCCGCGTCGGGGCGCTCGACGGACACGTCCTTCGCGCCGAACCGGACCCCGCCGCGTCGTTCGGCCAATCGTGGTTCCTCGAAGACCCGTAACGCCGCGCCCACACGGCACTTCTGACGTTCACCTCGCGCGGCGTTCGGGTTACAGTTGTGGAATGGATTTTTCGCAGGAAGAACTGGTCGAGGCGATCGACCGGCTGGTCGCGGGGATGCTCGAGCGGGCCGGGGTCACCACAGCGCCGGTCGATGCGCTCTTCATCGCCGAACACCACCTCGGCATCCCGGTCGAGGTCGTCGAACCGGCCGAGGAAGATGAGTCTGGGCGCCGGCGGCCGCGGTCGCGCCCCGCCGGCGGCGGGATCACCCTCACCACCGACATGAGCGCCGAGCAGCGCCAGCGCGCCGCGGCCGACGGCATCGCCCGGCTGCTCGTTCCCGACATTTACCGCAAGGTGGGCGTCGTGGAGGGCACCGAGAGCAAGCAGTTTGTGGCGCACGTCCGCGGGTTGACGGTCGCGCGCATCCTGATTCCCGGCAAGCTGCTCCGCGCGGCCCTTCGCGATTGCAAGTACGACGTGCCCGAGTTGCACAAGCGGTTCACCACCGCGAGCATGGAAGCGGTCGCCGCCCGGTTGCTCGACCTCGACGACCCGTGCGTCATCGCGATTGTCGATGACGGCGCCGTCGCCAGCCGCCGCAGCAACCGGATGCCGGTGAATCGGAAACTGGAGGACGCCGAACAGGAGTGTGTGGACCGGGTGACGGAACTCGACCTCCCGCACCGCGCGCGGGTCGGCGAATGGACCGCCTGGGGGTGGCCCGTTCCGAACCGCCCTTTTCGCCGGATTATTCTGCGCGCCGTGCGCGACGAGGTATAATGTCTGGATGTTCCGTTCACCCGGCGGTCGCCAGACAGTGTGTCTGGGCGACCGCCGAAACGTTTCGCACGTTCGGAGCGCCCGCCCGGTACTCGGCGCTTGATAATCACCGACCGGGGCGGGATGATTTTCTGTTAACCGTTTGCGCCGCAGTTGCTCGCGGCGGATCGTTCGAGGAGCGTCCGGCCATGGCTGACGACCGCATCCCCATGACGCGGGAAGGGTACGACAAACTCAAGGCCGAGCTGGACAAGCTCCGCGGCGCGGACATGATCGAATTGACCAAGCGGGTCGCCACCGCCCGCGAAATGGGCGACCTGAGCGAGAACGCCGAGTACCACGCGGCCCGCGAGGACCAGGGCATCCTTCAGGCGCGGATCAACGACCTGTCGGACCGGCTGGCGCGCGCCGTCATCGTCGATACCAGCGCGCTGCCGAAAGATACGATCGCGTTCGGCAGTAAAGTGAAAGTCCTCGATCTGGACCTGGACGAAGAGGAAACCTTCGAACTGGTCGGACCGGGACAGGAAAACCCCGACAAGGGTCGGATTCTCACCAGCAGCCCGGTCGGCCAGGGCCTCATCGGCCGCAAAAAGGGCGAAACGGTGGAGATTCCCATCCCGCGTGGGACGATCCGGTTCAAGGTACTTGAAATTTCAGCGGCCAACATATAATTCGCGCGATAGCGTAATTCGGCCGTTTGTATTGTCCTGGTCCGGGAGTTTTTCCGTTTCTAACGGAAATTCTGCTAGGCACGGACGATGCAAATGTTTACAACGTCTTTCGCTTTTCCGTCGAGGAGTTATTGACGGAACCCGGTCGCGGACGAATGCTTACTGATAGGGGGCGGCACGTTTGCTGCTCCTCATCGGGCCGCGCCCAGGAGACGGGCATGTCGGACCCTCGGCTTCACAGTCTGCACTTGGAAGGCCAGCCCAGGCGGGACTCGTTCCGCGCTGCGCGCCAGGCCATTCAAGCGGCGTGTGGTAGCATGACGATGGCCGGCGACATCCAGATTCTCGATGACGCCAAGCTCCACGTCTCGACGATCGCGGCCCCGCCCGGCGGGCTTCCGAACCCGCTCAACGGCAAGTTCACCTGCTATCTCAAGGACGGCTCCAACGTCTACCCACTGCACCTCGGAATGAACAGCGTCGGACGGCTCCCGGACAACGACGTGGTCGTTCGTGACGAGTGCGTGTCCCGCCGACACTGCGCGATCGTGATTCACTCCGACCTGCGGTGCGAACTGCACGACGTGGCGTCGAAGAACGGCACGCTGCTCAACGGCAAGAAGATCCCGTCCCCCACCCGGCTCCAGTCCGGCGACCAGATTACGCTCTGCAACCGCCGCCTCACGTTCCACATCACCGAAGCCGCGGCCGAACCCGCCGTCGCGGGCTGACGAGACAGTCAAGGAGACACGGAGAAGGGGGGGCAGGGGGGGGACGGAGCGTCGGTGACTCCCCGGGACCCCCGAACCCGGGGGCGGGGGGG
>CAZBXY010000074.1:5487-28358 GCA_964495365.1 uncultured Frigoriglobus sp.
ACAGGGAGAGAAAGTACTGACTTTCTCTCCCTGTCTCCCCTTCTCCGTGTCTCCTTGTCTATTTCCGCGGTGGCAACACTGAGAAGTCGCTCGATGTACCGGGCCGCGGGCCGGGCGGCGGGAGGACCGGGAACGGGGCCGCCTCCGGCGTCGGGACGGATACCGGGACGACCGGTTTCAGTTCCTCGGTCGGTAGCGGCGGGTGCGGTATCGGCAAGCGGTCCTGGGCAGGCGGGAGCGGAGCGAACTTCTCGGGGTCGGTCAGGTTCGCGCTGAACGGCTTGATGACCGGTAGCTCGGGCTTCGGCAGCGGCGGAACCGCCACGCCCTTTTCGTCGCCGGCGTCGGGCGCCCACGGGCCACCGGTGCGCGCGGGCGCGACGGTTTTCAACGGTTCACCGAACTTCCCGGCGTCGGGCGCCGGGCGCGGCTCCAGCTTTGGCGACCCCGAGGCCAGTTTCGGTGCCGCGGGCGGCTTGGGGCCGTCGGCCGGGCGGCGCGCCGTCGCGGGGGCGGCCTCGGTGCCGTACTGGAAGCCGAGGTAGTAATCCTGCACGAGCGCGTGCCCGTCGGGGCCGAAGTACTTCTTGTACCGCTCGTAGGGCACCGGAGGCACCGCCGGGGCCTGGGCCGCCGCCCCGCGGTCGAGCGCGTCGGCGTACCCGTCCACGAACCCGTCGCGGAACTCGTCGGTGAAGGCGCGCCGCGGGTGTTGGGCGGTCACCGCCGGCCAGGCGGCGGTCGCGGTGCGGCGGGCCTCGTCGCTCGCCGCTCCGGCACGCGGCGCGACGGTGTCGCTGGTTACCCAAGAGACCGCGTGGCGCGCGCTGCCGCAACCGGCAAGTACCGGGAGCAGACAGCACGCCCACGCGACCCAAGTCCAGCGCATCACGACCTCGCGGTAAAAAGTTCGGTTTGGTTTAGATCGGCCGACGGAACCGTGCGCGTTCACCGCCTGAGACAAATTCCGCACCTGCGCCAGTTGCACCGCGCGCGCCGTGTGCCAGAGTTGGTGCAGTGGTCGCGGCGGCGCGGGTCGGCCGGGCGGGCAAGCGGGGGAAGACGGACAACCGCGCTTGATTCGTTGCCCGGCGAGCGCCCCGCGGCCGATGAGTGCGTCATCGGTTCGACCGGCGGCCCCGGCCGAACCGGTCCGATCCCCAACACAGGAGTCTTGTTATGGCGAAGGCGAAGAAGGCGGCCGCGAAGAAACCCGCGGCGAAGAAGGCGGCCCCCAAGAAGAAGGTGGCCAAGAAAGCCGCCCCCAAGAAGAAGGTAGCCAAGGCGGCGACCAAGGTGACCAAGAAGCCGGCGAAGAAGAAGGTTGCGGCGGCCCCGGCGCCCGCGCCGGCCCCCGCGGCTCCCGAACCCGCGCCGGCACCCGCGGCCCCGGAAGCGGCCCCGGCCGCCCCGCCCGCCTGAACAACCGACAGTGCGACAACCGACTCGCTGTGTTAGGGTGGGCGCGTAGCCCACCCTTTCTTCGTTTCGGGTTCGTCCTTCGTCATTGGTCCTTTGTTCTTCGTCGTTCCTTGGTCGTTGGTGGGCATTCGTCATTGCCGGTTGGCCCCCGGCACCCACAGCACGTCGTTCACCCCGCTGCTGTTGGCGACGCGGGCCAGCACGAACAGGAAGTCGCTCAACCGGTTCAGGTAGATCAGCGCGTGCGGGTTGACCTTCTCGGTCCGCGTCAGCGTGACCACCGCGCGCTCGGCGCGGCGGCAGACGGTGCGCGCGAGGTGCAGCCACGCCGCCGCCGGCGTTCCGCCGGGCAAAATGAAGCTCCGCAGCGGCTGTAGCCCTTCGTTCAGCCGGTCGATCGCCTTCTCCAACCGCTCGTACTGCACCGCGACCACCCGCAGCGCCTTCCCCGGTTCCTCTTCGGGAGCTTGCGGTACGCAGAGATCGGCGCCCACGTCGAAGAGGTCGTTCTGGATGATCCGCAGGAGCGCGGCTTCGGGGCAATCCGGGCCGTTCGCGACGACCAGACCGAGAACGGAGTTCAGCTCGTCCACCTCGCCGAACGCCGCGACGCGGGCCGCGTCTTTGGGGACGCGGGTGCCGTCGCCGAGACCCGTTTCGCCGCCGTCGCCGGACTTCGTGTAAATGCGGTTCAGAAAGACCATGGTTCCAGGTTCCAAGTTCCAGAGTTCCAAGTTGATTTGCGCCGCTTCTCTATTCTGCGCGGCTTGCGGCCCGGACCAAGACAAGTTCTCCCAACTTGGAACTCTGGAACGTGGAACTTGGAACTCTTCGTGGAACTTGGAACTTCTGATTAAACACCCGCGACGGCCGAACCGATACATCCATCATTCACGGACGAACCGTCAGGCACGGAGGGGGAATCATGTCCTGGATTCGTCGCAAGTTGTGGCTCCTGGCGCTGGCCCTGCCGGCGGCCGCGGTCGGTTGTAACCCGTTCGGACTGGGGTTCCTCACGCCGGTCCCGGTGCAGCCGTGGACCGCGGAGCGGCTGGAGCAGAAGCTCGCGCACAAGAACGACGGCCGCGTGCCGATCATGCCGCCGATCCGCGACGGCGTCCCGCCGCCCATGTGCGAGGACGAGCCGTGCGACGCGGAAGTGCTCCGGGCAATGCCCCGCGTGCCCCGCGGCGTGCCCTACGTCTACGAGACGTTCCGCGACGATGTCGTGATCGTCAAGCGGCGGCTCGTGGACAAGATCGACCCGCCGCGGTTCTTCCCGCTGGTCGGGCCGGCGCAACTGCACCACTGCCACTGGGAATGCGTGGTGTACTATAACGAGCTGTGTCAGTCCGACCACCCGTTCCCGGTGTACGTCCGCAAGCCGCGGGTCCAGGTCATCTACATCGACAAGGACCACCTGCACCTGTACGTCGGGCCGAACCCGGACACGCAGCGGCAGATCACCGAAGACCTGACCCGCTATTGAAAGAAATCCCAAAACCCAAGTTCCAAACAAGTCGGAAGTTCGGTTCTTGGTTCTCTTTGGGATTTGGATTTTGGGATTTGAAGAGAACCCCTCCGTCGTCGGAAGGCGACCGCCGCACCCGGTTCCGAAAGGAGCCGGGTGTTGTGCGTTTGGCGAGCGGCCGGGCCGGTTTCGTTGACAATTCGCCGGGTTCTGCTACATTCATGATCGCCTAAGCCGGTCCATGTTTGGACCGGCGCGGGGGAACCAAATACTCCGGTGAGTGCCGAACGCACTTCCGGGGTTGGGGCGCAGGTCGCGATTGAACCCGCGACCAGACCACTTCCAAGGTCCAGCCCGTCAGCTAACCTCGTCGGCGTTTGGAAGGGCGGACCCCATTTTGCCCCGCGTTTGCGGGTTCACGTCCACCCTGCCACTTTACGGGAAACCGCCGTCCGGCTGGTCGTGCTGGCGCACGACCGGGTTCGGCCGCGATGGCCCGGGGTAACACCCACATGGCCCGGCATTCGATCTGGGCGCGCCTGCGCGCGCTTGTCGTCGGTCCCCCGCGCGACCTGACCGACCGCACGCTGTTTCACAAGGTTTCGCTCGTCGCGGTCCTGGCCTGGGTCGGTCTGGGGGCCGACGGGCTGTCGTCCTCCTGCTACGGCCCCGAAGAAACGTACAAGGCCCTGGGGCGGTACCCGGACCTGGCCGTCTTCGTCGCGTTCGCGTGCGTCGCGACCATCACGATCCTGTGCATCAGCTACCGGCAGATCATCGAACTGTTCCCGACCGGCGGCGGTGGGTACCTGGTCGCCAGCAAGTTGCTCGGCCCGCGGGCCGGGGCCGTGTCGGGGTCGGCGCTTCTGGTCGACTATGTGCTCACCATCGCGATCTCCATCGCAGCCGGGGCCGACGCCCTGTTCTCGCTGCTCCCCGCGGAATACCAGCCGTGGAAGGTGCCGTTCGCCTGTGCCGGCGTGCTGATGATGACGGTGCTGAACCTGCGCGGGGTCCGCGAGTCGGTACTCCTGTGGGCGCCGGTGTTTTTCGTGTTCGTCGCGACGCACGCGGTCGCGATCCTGATCGCGATCGGCGTCCACCTCGCCGACGCCTCTGCGGTGGCCGCCCGGACGACGGGCGAGGTCCGTTCGGCGCACGCGGAGTTGGGGCTGCTCGGAATGGTGGTCCTGATGCTGCGCGCGTTCAGCATCGGCGCGGGCACGTACACGGGCATCGAGGCGGTGTCCAACGGGCTGCCCGCGCTGCGGGCACCGCAGGCCGAAACTGGCAAGCGCACCATGACCCTTATGGGCGTGTCGCTCGCGGTGACCGTGTTCGGGCTGCTCCTGGCCTACCTGTTCGTCGGGGTGCAGCCGGTCGAGGGCAAGACGCTCAATGCCGTACTGTTCGAGTCGATCACCCGGAACTGGCCGGCGTGGCTCGGTCCCGCGTTCGTCGCTGTGGCGATGCTCAGCGCCACGGCGCTCTTGTTCATCGCGGCGCAGGCCGGTTTCCTCGACGGGCCGCGGGTGCTGGCAACGATGGCCCTGGACCGCTGGTTCCCGACCCGGTTCGCGACCCTCTCCGACCGGTTCGTCGCCCAGAACGGCATTCTCCTCATGGGGGGCGCCGCGCTGGCCGTGGTGCTGGTGACCGACGGGAGCGTGGGGTTGCTCGTCGTCTTGTACAGCATCAACGTGTTCCTCACGTTCACGCTGTCGCAACTGGGGATGTGCGTCCACTGGATCAAACAGCGGCACGCCGGCGGCCCCTGGCGGCGAGGGCTGCTCGTCAACGGGGTCGGCTTTCTGATGACCGGGTCGATTCTGGTGGCCCTCTGTTTGATCAAGTTTTTCGAGGGCGGGTGGGTGACTGTTCTGGTGACCGCGGCCGTGGTCATGCTCGCGCATTTGGTCCGCGCGCACTACGCCCAGACCGCGCGGCGGCTGGAGCGGCTCGACACCGAACTGGCGCAGTTCGAGCAGACCCCGCGGCTCCCGGGGGCGCGCCCCGAACCGGGCCGCGGGCGCACCGCGATCGTACTCTGCAACGGCTACAACGGCCTGGGCGTGAGTACGTTCCGCGACATCTTCCAGATGTTCCCGAACACCTTCGACCGGTGCGTGTTCGTCCTGGTCGGGGCGGTCGATGCCGGTTCGTTCAAGGGCGCGGCCGAGATCGAACGCCTGCGGGCCGCGACCGCGGACCAGGCGGAGCGGTACGCCGCGCTGGCTCGTCGCGTGGGGCTGCAAGCGGAAGTGCGAACGGCCATCGGGCACGACATCATCGAGACGATCGAGGGTCTGGTCGAACAAGCCCTCGGGACTGACCCGACGGCAGTCGTGTTCGCCGGGCAACTGGCCTTCCCGCGTGAGACGGTGTGGACCCGCTGGCGCCACAACTACACCGTCTTCGCCCTCCAGCGGATCTACTGCCGCCGCGGGGTGCCGTTCGTCATCGTGCCGGTTCTGATCGCTTAAGTTGAGTTGTGATAAGGAGTTCGGCCCCGCGCGACGCCCGAGTGCGCCGCGCGGGGCTGTTGCTTGGCCGAAAGTCGGTGCCAAACTGCACGCCGCGGCGTAGAATCCCTACAATGCACATGAGTCTTGTGTCGAAATAGTCCGGGAGCGGTGAATGGCGGTGACGCAGGCCGATGGCGAGGAAATCCGAGAGACCAACGAGTTGCTCGCGGCCGCGACCCAGCAATAGGCGCTCCGCTGTGCCACCCAACGTTTTCACCCGCGCTTGATGATGGCCACCGCGTTCGGCGCCGCGGGGTGTTGCATCATCCACATGCTCGCCGAGATCCAACCCGCCACGACGGTCATCAACCTCGACACCGGTTACCAGTTCCCCGAAACGCTCGCGCTCCGCGAGCGGATCAAGGCCCGGTACGGGATCGCGGTCGAGTTCGTGCGGCCGGAACTGACGGTGGCCGAGTACGAGGCGGAACACGGCGGCCCGCTGCACCCGCACCGGCCGGACCAGTGCTGTCACGACCGCAAGGTGCTCCCGCTGAAGCGCGCGGTCGAGCGGATCAACCCGTTGGCGTGGATCAGCGCCATTCGCAAGGACCAGACCGCCGACCGCGGGCAGGCGGCGGTGGTGGAGTGGGACAAGAAGTTCAACATCGTGAAGGTGAACCCGCTGTTGAACTGGACGAAGAAGGACGTGTGGGGCTTTGTCCACAAGCACGACGTGCCGTACAACCCGCTACACGACCGCGACTACCCGAGCATCGGGTGCTGGCCCTGCACGCGGCCCGTCGCTCCGGGCGAGGACGACCGCGCCGGCCGCTGGGCCGGCAAGGTGAAGAAGGAGTGCGGCCTGCACGTGATCGAGGTCAAGGACGGGGAAGGAATTTGAGATTTGCGATTTGCGATTTGCAAACAACAACGGATCAGTCGGCGGTAAAGGGGCGGGCGTTTTCAATCGGAAATCAAAAATCGGAAATCCCATGCTCTTCTCCGCTCGCACCGAATACGCCTGTCTCGCGATGCTGGAGCTGGCCGCGCAGTACGGCAACCCGAAGCCGGTGCCGCTGGCCGACATCGCCAACAAGCACGGGATCTCGTCGCCGCGGTTCCTCGTTCAGATCCTCATTCAGTTGAACAAGGACGGGCTGGTGACGAGTACCCGCGGCGCCGCCGGCGGCTACCACATCGCCAAGAACCCGGCGGAAATCACGCTGGCAGACGTGGTCGCGGCGGTGGAAGGGACCGAGCAGGCCGGAACCCGAACCCGCGAGCGCAAACCGGCGTCCGCGCTGGCCCTCGCCCTCGACGGCGTGTGGGACCGCATCCGCACGGCCCACGACGAGTTCCTCAGCACACAGGCGGCCATCCTCAAGCAGACCACCCTCGCCCAGCTCGTCGAGTCCGGGCAACCGTTGCAGTACGTGATTTAGTGTCAGTGGTTAGTGGTCAGTGTCGTGAAAGACAGGCCGACTTGTTCCGCTGTCTTTCCTTCACGCTCATCACGAACTGCCGGCACTGTCTTCCCTAACCACTAGCCACTAACCACAGACACTCATGCCTGATTTGATTCCCCCCCACGGCGGCGTTCGCGAACCGATCAACCGCACGGCGTCGATCCTCGACCCGCTCTCCACAGACCAGATTCCGGTCTCCGACGCGGACCTCTCGACGCTGTACCGCATCGCCGACGGCGGGCTGTCGCCGCTCATCGGGCCGATGGTGAAGGAGGAATACGATCGCGTTCTGGATGAAGAGGTGATCGTCCGCAACGGGAAGAAATATGCCTGGACGATCCCGCTCGCGTTCCCGGTGGAAGAGGCGAAGGCCCGGCACTTGCACCTGGGCGACAAGCACCCGCTCACGAACGAACGCGGCGAAACGGTCGGCGAGTTGCTCGTGCGGAGCGTCTTCCCGTGGGACAAAAAGAAGTACAACGCAAGCGTGTACGGGACGACCCGCGAGGACCATCCCGGCGCCCGGATCGCCAACAGCGACCCGCGCACGTGGCTCGCCGGCGGCGAGGTGTGGGTGAAGCCGCAGCCGAAGCACCCGGAGTACGGCGATCTCGTGCTGCCGCCGCGCGAAACGCGCAACCTGTTCGCACAGAAGAAGTTCCAGCGCGTGGTCGCGTTCCAGACGCGCAACGCCCTCCACCGCGCCCACGAATACGCGCTGGTGGTCGGCCTCGAACGCCTGACCCGCGAGGGCTTCTTCGCCGGGGCCGTACTCAACCCGCTGGTAGGCGAAACGAAGTCCGACGACGTGGACGCCGCGACCCGCATGAAGACCTACCGCGCGCTCATCGACGGCAAGGCGCTGGGTGTCGGCGACACCGACACGGAGCTATGGAAGAAGGTCGGCCGGCCGTTCAGCGATCACGTTCTGTTGCTCGGCCTCGATATCAAGATGTTCTACGCCGGGCCGAAGGAGGCGGTGATGCACGCGATCTACCGCCAGAACTTCGGGTTCACCGACATCATCATCGGCCGCAAACACGCAGACGCCCCTTACGACGACAAGGGCGAAATCTGGGACGGCCTCGCGGCGCAGCGGAAGTTCGACGAGCTAAAGGGCGAGTTACTCATCAACCCGGTGAAGGTGGGCTTCGCGGCCTACTACGCCGAACTGGGGCGTGTGGGTCTGGTCGAAGAACACGCGCCGAAGGGCTGGAAGCCGGTCAACATCAGCGGGACCGAGCTGCGGGAGAAGCTCAAGAAGGGCGAACTGCCCGACCCCGGCATCATGCGCCCCGAAACCGCTCGCGTGCTGGCCGAGAAGTACAAGAGTCAGGGGTGATTCGCGTTCTTCTGTAGCCGGAGGTCGGTGGCCCCGGAACTCTCGTTCGTGTCGCCCCGGTCACCGACCTCCGGCTACAATTCGGAGGACTACACCGTTCGGTTCGGCCCGACCGGAGGCTCGCGTCGTGCGGTTATATGTGATCATCTTCGTCGTGGTCGGAATCACGCTGATCCCAACCCTGATCCTCGACGACGAGATCGACGCCCAGTTCGCCGGCGAGGAGGGGCTGAACCGGCTCCGCGCGTACGGCGCCTGGGCGTGGGCGGTCGCGGTCGGGCTGATCGTGTCCGACCTCGTGCTACCGGTTCCCTCCACCGCCATCATCGCCGGACTGGGGATGCTGTACGGCCCCTGGTTGGGCGGGTTGATCGGCGGACTCGGCTCGGTACTGGCCGGTCTGGTCGCCTACGGCGCGGGCCGTGTGTTCGGGCGGCCGGCCCTGCGGTACCTCACCGGCGACGCCGACCTGGAACGCCTCTCGCGGTTCTTCGCCAAACACGGGTTGTGGGCGATCGCGCTGTCCCGGTGGATGCCGCTGTTGCCCGAGGCGCTGTGCGCGCTGGCCGGTTCGGCCCGGATGCCGCTCGGTCGGTTCCTGGCGCCCCTGGCGTGCGGCAGCCTGGCGATGGGGTTCGCGTTCGGGTTCCTGGGCGAGTACTACCTCGACCGCCCGGCCGCGGGCCTCATCGTCAGCGCGCTGATCCCGCTCGCCATTTGGCCTTCCGTCCACTACTTCATGACCCGCCGGTCTCGATTACCAACCCCACCTGCCGACCCGACACGCTCGGCTTGATTCGCTTCGCCCGCGCGGGTACTTAGGCCGCCTTTGGCAGAGGGCGGGACATGCGCGGGTGGGGCGATCGCGTTCGACGACGGCTCGATGTTCTCGCGGTCGTCGGCCTCATCGGCTGGCTGGCCTTCGACCTCACCGCGCGCACCGTGTTCGGCTCCGTTCCGTGGCCGGACTCGGTCGTCGATTACCGCATTCTGTACGAGGCCGGGCGCGAGGTGGCGCACACCCGAACGTACCCGGCCGGGTATCCGTACCCGCCGCCGGCGGTGGTGCTTCACGCCGCGACCACCGCTCTCCCCTTCAAGATCGCCGCGCCGCTCTGGCTCGCGCTCACCGGGCTGGCCGCGGTCGCCGCGTACCTCACGCTCGCGCGCACACTCGACCTTCCCGCGCGGCCCGGAGCGCTCGTCGTGCTGCCGCTGGCGCACGTCGTCGTCGCGTACTACTTCCAGTGGGACATGCGGTCGATCAACTGCAACCTGATCGTCCTCGCCGCGGTGCTGTTCGGCTGCGCCGCGCTCGCTGCGAAGCGCGACGCGGCGGCCGGGTTCTGGTTCGCGCTCGCGATCGCGCTGAAACTGCTCCCGGTGCTGCTGCTGCCGTACCTCGCGTGGACCCGCCGGTGGCGGGCGTTCGCGTGGGGCGCGGGGGCCTCGCTGGTGTTCTGGATCGGCGTGCCGCTGGCCGCGTTCGGCGAAAGCGGGGTCCACTCCGTCTATGCCGGGTGGGCGGACGAACTGACCCGCGCCACCGACCCGACCGCCAAGCACACGCACCCGATCCTCATTTCGCTCGACAAGGCCGCACTTCACCTGACGCACGACGCCACCGCGGCGCAGGCACTCGTGCTGGGAGTGTGCGGGTTGTGGGTCGTCGTCGGGTTGGCCGGCGCCGCCGCCGCCCGCGTGCGGCGCGAACACGACGGCTTTGCGATCCTCGCGCACACGTCGCTGCTGATCCTCGGCCCGGTCGCGGTCAACCCGTACCTGGAGCCGTACCACCTCGTTCCGCTGGTCGTGCCGGCGGTGCTCCTGATCGCCGCGGCCACCGACGCGCGTCAGGCGCGGCACGTGCGGCTGGTCGCGGCAGTCGGGTTCGTGCTGGGAATGGCGATCCTGAAGGCGTCCAGCCCGTGGGCGGTTCGCGGACTGTTGGTGAACGCGCAGGCGCTGGTGCTGTGCGGCTCCGCGGTGTGGGTGGCATGGGCGCGAACGCCGACCTGTGGCAAAGGCTCCGGCCCTCTTCCTGTAGCCGGGGTCATTGACCCCGGAGCTGTACGAATGGTGTCGCTCCGGCCTCAGTGAGGCCGGCTACAGAACGCAATCACCACGACCCGTATCACTTCCCCTCCGCCAGCCACACGGCGGCGAGGTCGCGGAGCCGGCGCACCACACGGTCGGCCAGCGCGACCCCGCCCCCGCCCACCCCGATCAGCATCACCACCAGGAGCCGGAAGCCGAACGTGATCGCGCCGTCTTCGAGCGTCAGGAGCAATACCGCGCCGACCAGCGGGACGCCGCAGGCCAGCACCACCAGCGGGTCGAACGCGGCCGTCAGCGGGCGCACCTCGGCCGCCATGCGCGCCGGCGTGTGCGCGTCCGGGTTGCCCAGCCGCGGGAGCACCGCGCGGAACACGACGTACTGGATGCCCAGGTAACTGAACACGACCGCGATCACCCCGGCCAGCGCGAACGACACCGCGAAGTGCGCGTACACCTGCCACCCCACCGGGCCGGTCGTGAGGTCGATCACCAGCGGGAACACCAGCGCGCCGGGGAACCAGCCCAGCGCCCCCAGCGCCGCCATCCGGCTCGCCAGGCGCTGCGCGGAGGCGCGGAGCGCGTCCACCTCCGGGCCGGGCAAGTTCGCGAGCCGCTTCAGCCCGCGCACCTGGCGCAGGATCAGCACGACCGCCGGGCCGAAGCACGCCGGGTACGCGATCAGGTTGTACGCGATCACCAGAACCAGGAACGCCTGCTGCTGGGGCGCGTCGAGCTTCACCTCGACCGCGTTGTACCCGATCTGCGCCGCCGACGCGGCCACGTGCGGCAGGATCGCGGCCAGCGCCAGCGCCGGCGCCGGGCGGGCCGACACCCACCGCCCGACCCGCGACGGGCGCGGCAGCGCGCGCCGCACGGCCAGGAGGTGCCACGCCCCGGAGAGCGCCGCGGCGAGTTCGGCCGCGGTCTGATACCGCCGCGCCGGGTCCGGGTCGAGGCACCGGCGGATCACCGCGGCCAACTCGCGGGGCACGCCGGCGAGCGGGGCGAAATCGATCGCGCCCGCCGGTGCGCCCGAACCCTTCACGCGGGTCGATTCGTCGGGCAGGAGCGTTTCGGCGCTCTGCGGGCTGCCGGCCGGGAGCGGGCGCGAGCCGGTCGCCATCTCGTGTAGCACCACGCCCAGCGCGTAGATGTCGCACCGCTCGTCGGCCGCGCCGCCGGGCCGGCCCATCACCGCGGCGCGGTACTCCGGGGCCATGTACGCGAGCGTGCCGCCGTACAGTTGCCCCTCCGGCGCGTGCCGCGTGCGGTCGAACGCCACGTTGAAATCGGCGAGCATCGGCCGGCCGTAGGGCGTCAGCAGGATGTTGCCCGGTTTGATGTCGCAGTGGAGGATGCCGCGGGCGTGCGCGAACGCCAGCGCCTCGGCCAGCCGGCCGCCGAGCCGGCACACCGCTTGTGGGAAATCGTCGTGGGCCAGCCCCTCGCGGTCGCGGAGCGCCGCGGGGTCGAATCCCGGTTCGCCCTTGCGCACCGCGTCGAGGGCGTCCAGCAGCGCCTGCCCCGATTCCGGCGCCCCGCCGTCGGCGAACACGCGGCGGATGATGACCCCGAGATCGGCCCCGGGCACGTACTGGAGGCACAATCCTGACAGCCCGCTCTCCGGGTCGGCGAACGCGGAGAACACCTTCACGATGTGGTCGTGTTCCAGCCCCGCGAGCAAATGCCCCTCGCTGCCCAGTCCCGCGCCCGCCCCGCGCATCACTTTCAGGGCGACGTTGCGACCGAGCGACTCCTGCCGGGCGAGGAACACCTGCCCGAACGACCCGGCGCCGAGCTGGGCGACGATCTCGAACTCGCCGACCCGCGGCGGCACGGGCAGGTCGCGCGCGGCCCACGCCGGGGGCCGCGAGGCGGGCACCGTGCCGTCGTCGTCCGGCGGGCGTTCGGGGAGGGTACTCATCGGTTCCCGCGGTGCGGATCGGTCCACGGCAAGTGTCGGTGGAGCGGGGGTGTGCAAAAGTCCCGAGAAAACGAAAGGTTGCCAAAGGTTGCCAAAGGTTGCCAAAGATTGCCAAAGATTGCCAAAGATTGCCACTTGGCAATCTTTGGTTTTCTCAGGGTTTTTGGCCCATTTTTTCAAAGATTGCCAAAGATTGCCAACTCGTCACCTCGCCACCATTAACTATACAATTGTGCGCAATCGACCCCCGGTCCAATTACCCATTTGCGCCGCAATGGGCGGTGCGGTCGCTCCTGTTGTACGGGCCGTCACCACATCGGCACTTCGGTCGCGCCGAAGACGATCGCGGGGCCGTACTTCTGCGCCAGCGCGGTGCGGGCGTCGGAGCCGAGCGCGTCGCCGGTGAGTACCAGCGCGGTCAGGTCTTGCGGAACCGGTGCGCCGAGCAGGTGCTTTACCCCGGCGGCCGAGATCGGGTTCTTCTGAAGGTTCAGCTCCACGAGGTTCGGCCAGAACTTCGCCTGCACGATGTGCCGAACGCCCTTGTCGCCGACGCGGCAATCGGAGAGGTCGAGCGCCCGCAACCCGGCCAGCGGGCGCGACAGCGACAGCACCCGGGCGGCCCGCGGGGTGAGAGAATTGCCGCTCAGGCTCAGCCGCCGGAGGTTCGCGAGCCGGTCACACCGGGCCAGCGCCTCGACCCCGTCGGACCGGGTGCCGACCCCGGACAGTTCCAGGTCGCAGAGCGTTTCCGGCAGCCCGTCGGCCAGCGCCGCCAGTCCCTCCCCGCCGAGCGGTTGTTCGTTGCGGAAGCGGAGTTCGGTCAGCCCCGCGGCGACCGGACCGGCGAACAGCCGCCGCAGGTGGTCGGCCGTGAGGCCCATGTTCGAGAACGACAGCCGCTCCAGCGGTTTGCGCGTTTTGAGCGCGTCCACGAGTTCGTTCAGCGACTCGTAGCCGGTGTGGAAGTGCAGCCCGCGGACGGTGCGGCCGAGCGGAGCCTGGAACAGGTCTTCGAGCACCTCGGGCATTCCCGCGCCGCTGGCGCGCTGAAACCGGAGGTCGGTGATCTCGCCGGCGGCCGGAACGTCGCGGAGCGCCCGCAGCGGTTCGATGGGGTTGCTGTGGAACGTGAGGTCACGGAAGTGCCGCACACAGGCGGACGCGCCGACGCGGCGCCAGTCGTCGAGCGTGCCGATCCAGAACGCGACCCGCCCGATCGGCTCGCGGGCGAACAGCGGCTCGGCGAATTCGGCCCACTGCCCGACCGTTCGCACGACCAACGACCACCCGAACCCGCGGCGGAACGGCTGTCGCGCCCACGCCACGTGATAGCCGTCCACGGGCGGCAGTTCGGCCACGAACTGTTGTCCCGCGAACAGATCGAGCCGGTGCCACCGCGCCTGCACCGCGAAGGGTTCCCACGGCGGGGTATGGGCCAGTTCCACCTGCGCGCGGATGAACGCGGCCCGCGCGGCCTCGTCGTTCTCCTCCAGGTAATCAGCAAACACCAGGCGCGGCGTGTCCTCGTCGGGCTGCGCGCAGATGGCCGCCAGGAGTGCGTCGCGGTCGGACACCGGGAAAATCCGAAATATGAAGTACGAAATCCGAAACACGGGCGCCGCGGGTGGTTCTATTTTCGGATTTCGGACTTTGAATTTCGAGCTTCCATCCCGAAGGGATCAGACCCGCACGCGGTCGCCCATCCGCCCGACGAGCAGTTCCTTCGTCTCCGCCGACGCCGGCGAGCCGGTCACGTCGAGCAGCACCAGCCGGTCGGCGAGCGGCGATTCGAGCAGCGCCAGAAGGCCCTCGTCACCGACTTGCGTGAACCCCAGATCGAGGACGAGTAGCTTGGTGAGGTGCGGCGAGCGGGCCAGCGCGATCACGCCGTCGTTGCCGGCCGAATTGCCGTACAGGCGGAGGACACGGAGTTCGTCGAACGCGCCCGCGGCGAGCAGCCGGGTGCGGTCGCGATTGAGCGAACAGCGCGACAGGTCGAGGTGGTGCAGTTGGGAAACGAACGGGGCCATCGTCAGCGCCTCGATCGCCTCCGCCCGCGGTGCGTCGTCGCTGAGGTCGAGCGTTCGTAACGCGGGGGCGGTCATATCGGCGATCGCGGCGAGCTTCATCGACGACGCGATGAAGTCGCCGCCGAGGGAAAGCGTGTGCAGTTGCGCGACGACGGGCGAGGCGAGCAGTTCCCGGAGCTGATCGACCCGCACCTGACACCCCACGAGGTGCAACTCGCGAAGCGGGGAGCGCGCGGCTTCACGAACGATCGACGCGGCGACCGCGACCCCGAGACCGCTGTCCCCGCGGGCGAACCGCAGCGCGGTGAGCCGCCCGAACAGCGAACCGGCGATCAGCACCCGCGCCTCGGCCGCGGTGATCGCGTGGTTCCGGAACGCGAGCCGCCCGACCCGATCGGGTGCCAACAGCGAGAGGACGTCCGCCGGCGAAACGGGGCCGCGACGGTCGAACTCGACGGCGCGCAGCCGATTTCGCCACGGCGCGCCGCGCAGCACCTCGGCGGTGTGGTCGCTACAGCGGTCGAGTCGGGCGCGTTCGAGCGGAACGGCAATTTCGGGAACTCGGGATACCAGTTCGACCGATATCGCCCACGGGAACCCGCGGCGGAACGGCGGGTCGCGGTCGAACCGGATGCCGTCGGGGAGTGCCGGCAGGGTCGCGTTCGCCCACGGCTCGGCCTCGCGCCGCGGTTTCTCGATCAGTTCCCACCGCAGTCGGAGCGGGTCGAACTCGTCGAGCTGCGACATCGCAATGTCATCACGAATGAACGCGGCGCGGAGTCGCGCCAGGGCCGGCGTCGGGAACCCGTCGGCGTGTTCGTCGAGCCAGTCGGCGAACACCAGGCGCGGCGTATCCTCCTCCGAGTGTTCGATGATCGCGTGTAGCAGGGCGTCGTGGTCGGTCATGCGGGGTCCAGTGAGTTTTGGCCGAAGCGCGCGGTTACAAATTCCGGCACGCAAGCCGCGTGCCCCACGAGATCACGAGAACACCTTCTTGAACCGCTTCTTCAGGATGTCGGTGCCGCGGCCGTCGGCGCGGAGATACTTCAGCCCCGCGAGGTGCGGGCTGGCGGCCAGCGCCCGGGCGCCCGGCTCGCGGATCGTGTTGTGACTGATGTCCAGCCATTGCAGGCTCGCGGCCCCGGGCCACGCGGCCAGCGCGATCGCCCCGCGTGAGGTGATGTTGTTGTTGCTCAGGTTCAGGTACACGAGCCGCTCGAACGCGGCGGCCCGCGCGAACCGCTCCGCGTGCTCGTCGCCGAAGTTGGTGTTCTGGAGCGACAGGGACCACAGCCCGCGCGCCGCCGGGCACTTCGCCAGCGCCTCGACGCCGGCGGCCGAGTATTCCGCGTCTTCCAGTTCGAGTACGCGCAGGGTCGGTCCGCGGCCCGGTTTGGCCAGCGCCTTCGGGCTCGGTCCGCGGAGACTGTTGCTGCCCAGTTCCAACACGGTCAGATTCGGCAGGTTCGGCGAGGCGATGAGCGGGGCCGGGTCGTCGCCTTCCATGTCGCACGTGCTCAGGTCGAGGTCGCGCAGGTGCCGCAAGTTCTTGGCCCCGGCGAATATCCGGATGCCGTTGGCCAGCGGGTTCAGTGACAGGTCGAGTTCGCGCAGTTCGGGCATGTTTTTGATGATCGCCTTCGCCGCGTCGTCGTCCGAGCAACTCCCCCAGGCGTTGAGCTTGCGCAGGTTGCGGAACTGCGGCCGGGCGAACAGCGCGGCCATCTGCCCTTCCTCCGGCTCCTCGTCGCCGTTCTCCAAATCGTAGAGCGCCAGTTCTTCCAGCCCGGTCCAGTGCTTGCCGGCCGCGAGTGCCTCCACCACACTCGCGGCCTCGTCGGGGTTGGAACCGATTTCCAGCAGCCGGACGCCGGCCGCGTCCGGGTGCGTACCGAACGCGCGGATCGCGTCGGCCTCGACACCGTCGTAGAACTCCACCGCGCGGAGCCGGGCGAGGTGCCCGGCCGCGACAAACTCCTCCGCCTGTTCGGCGGTGAGCTGCTGGAAGTTCACCCGCGAAATCGGCGCGGCGCGGAAGATCGCACCGGCGTCTTTCAGGAACGTGTCCACGTTGTACACGACGACTTCGTCGAAGAACCCGCGCTCGTTGTTCTCGTAGATCACGCCCTTCACCTGCGGGACGCCCTCGGCCTTCGCGCGCAGTTTGAAGGCCCGCTTCCGGTCCGCCTTCCGGGCGGCGACCTGCGCGGGGAGATCGACATCGATCACGCTCCAGTCGATGCGATTCAGACTGTCGTCATACTGGCCCGACAGGTACTCCGCGACCGCGTTCGCCGCGGTGTCGGCCGTGACGAGTCGGTGGGACTCGATCTGCGCGCGGATGTGCGCCGCCCGCTTGGCTTCGCCGTGCTCGTCGAGCCAGTCGGCATAAACGAGGCGCGCGGTGTCGTCGTCGGGGGTCGCGCAAATCGCGGTCAGAAGTGCGGCGCGGTCGGACATGGGCCACTCCGGGGTGACATCCTGGGGGGGAACGGCGGGTGTCAGCCGGCCGGTGAGAGCAACAAACCATCCGCGGCGCAGAAGTTTCACCGGCCGGCTGACACCGGCCGTTCGCCTCAAGCGGCCAGTCTCACACCGGCCGTTCGCCCGAAGACGGGTACACGCGGTGGCCGAATCGCTCGCGCAAGCGCGCGACGGCGCGGGTGGTGATGAGGTTCCCGTACACGTTCAGGTAAATCAGCCCGTCGAGGTGCGGCGACCGGGCCAGGGCCTCGGCCCCCGCGTCGCTGACGTGCGATTCGGCCAGATCGAGCAGAACGAGGTTCGCCATGTGCGGGCTGTTGGCCAGCGACACCGCCCCGCGGTCGCCGATGCGGTTGTCGTGCAAGTCGAGCACGTTCAGGTTGTCGGCCGGGGCGCGCGCGAGGGCGATCGCGGCGTTCGGGCCGAGGTTGTTCCCGCCGAGCGACAGGCTCCGCAGTCCGCGGAACAGCGTGGAGGCCGCGAGCGCGATCACGCCCTCCTCTTGAGGGCGCGTGCGGAGCAGGTGCAGCGTGCGGAGGTTCGGCAGCGCGCCGCCGGCGAGCGCGGTCGCGCCTTCGGCGCCGAGGTTGTTGTCGCTGAGGTCGAGTTCTTCCACCGGTTCCGCGGCCGGCGAAGCGACCAGTTGGGCGATCGCGTCCGCGTTGAGCCGGTTGCTGCTGAGGTCGAGTTTCTTCAGCCGCGGCGGCTTGGCGAGCCGGGCCAGTTCGCCCACGAGGTTCCCGCCGGCGTGCCGGTCGCGGCGCACTCCCAGCGACGTGAGTTGCTTGAATACGCGGCTCCGCACCACCGCGGCAACCGCGTCGGCGGTGGTCATTTCCGAACCGAGCCGCAGTTCGGTGAGCCGCGTCAGGAGCGGCGACGCGAGCACCCGCCGAACAATTTGCCCGCCCGCGCCCTGAACCAGCGTCAGCGACGTGAGCCGTTCCAGCCACGAACATTCCGCGAAATCGCGCGTGTCCGCGAGGCGCACGACGTTCAACTCCAGCGCCTCGATCGGGTATCGCAGGAAGAGTTCGTCGGCGTGCTTGACGAAGGTTTTGCCGTTCTCCGCCTGCACCGCGCCGGGCAGCCCGCGGCGGAACCGCTCGCGGGCCCAGTCGAACCCGTCGGGCAGCTCGAGTTCGGCGGCCCATCGCAGGTCGAACGCGCGCTCGTGGTAGCGGATCTGGACTGCGCGGGGGTCGTACTCCGGGAGTCGGCTCAATTCGATTTGTGTGCGAACGAACGCGGCGCGGCGCGGGTCGCCGCTCTCCTCGAGCGCGTCGGCGTACACCAGCCGCAACGTGTCGTCGTCCGGCGTATCGAGGATGGCGCGGTAGAGTGCGTCGCGATCGGTCATGGTATTGGCGAACGGCCGGTGTCAGCCGGCCGGTGGAACCTCTGCGCCTCATTTCACTCGCCGCGCCCACCGGCCGGCTGACACCGGCCGTTCGCCTACAGGCACACGCGGTCGCCGAACCGCTCCTCCAGCGCGGCGCGGGCGGCGGTGCTGAGTGCGCGGCCGTCGCGGGTGCGGAGGTCGAGCCGCAACAGGTTGTCCAGGTGCGGCGATTCGGCCAGCGCGAGCGCCCCGGCGTGGTTCACGCCGGCGTCGCGGAGGTCCAGTTCCAAAAGTCCCGACAGCGACCGCGACGACGCCAGGGCCGCCGCGCCGGCATCGCCGACGGGGTTGTTCGTCAGGTTCAGCACGCGCAAGCCCCGGAAGCCCCCGCAACCCGCGAGCGCCTTGATCGCCACCGGGCCGAGCCGGTTGTCGGAGAGGTCGAGCATCCGTAGTCCCGCGAGGCCGCCGGCCTCGGTGAGCGCCTTGATTCCAGGCACGCCCGGCAGCGTTTTGCACAAGTTCAGCACCCGCAGCCCGCGAACGACTCCGCTCTCGGCCAGCGCGGCGATCCCGTCGGGGCCGAGCGGGTTGTCGCTCACGTCGAGGTGTTGCAGGTCGCGCATCAGCGGGAGCGCGAACAGGTGTGTGGCGTCGTCGTGGCCGAGGCGGTTGTCCGGGAGCGCCAACCGCGCCAGCGCCCCGGGTTCGCGGGCCGCGGCGAGCGAGTCCACTAACAGCGCCGACGGGGCCGAGATCGCCCGCAGTTCGACCTCGGTCAACCGCGTGAAGAGGGCCGACCCGGCCAGCGCGGTGAGGCCGTCCGGCGCGAGGCCGTCGAACTCGAACCCGATCGCAGTGAGGTTGGTCGCGTACTCGGATTCGGCGAGGTGGGTGACGTTCGTCTCGTTGTTCCAGCCGTCGGAAACTTCCAGCTTGCGAATCCGCGTGAGGTGCGGCCAGATGGCGAAATCGCTCAGGTCGGCGTCCTGAACGCCGATGTCGAGCGCCTGGATGGGTGCGACCTCGAAGATCGCGGTGCCCGAATCCCAGAACTCGTTCCACGCGCGCACGCCGACCTTCCACGGCAGTCCGCGGCGGAACTCGAACCGGTGCCAACTGTACCCCGGGGGCAGCGGCTTCGGCAGTGCGCCCGTCATGAGCCAGCCGGTCGCGGCGTCCGGCTCGTGCTGCCGCGTGTGAACCCACGCCGGGTCGTAAGCGGGCACGTTGGCGAGGGCGATCTGCGTGCGAATGAACCGCGCGCGAAGGGACTCGCCGTCCTCGTCGAGGAGGTCGGCGAACATCAGCCGCGGCGTATCCTCGTCCGGCTGCGCGCAGATGGCCCGGTACAGTGCGTCGTGCGAACTGCTCATCAGTGCGGCGGTTGCCCTCCGTAACGGAACAATTGCTCCCACCCCCACACTCTACGCACGCCGCACGCCCCGCGCCTATGCCAGTGGTGAAGGTCACACGAATAAGCTTTCGCCAAACTTCTTACGGAGCTTTCCCTTTACGACATTGCTCAACTTCACCTTGTGCTCGGACGAGGACAGGCTCAGGTTGATGATTCTGTCGGCGGAGAGCACTTTCATCAGAGCCGCGGCACCGGCGTCGCCGATGTCGCAGTGCATCAGTTCCAGTTCGATCAAATTCGCCACGCACGGCGCTTCGGCCAGCGCGAGCGCACCCTTGTCGCCCAGCGGGTTGCCCCCCAGTTCGAGCACCTGAAGCCCGGCCAGGTGCGGCGAGCGCCCCAGCGCCTTCGCCGCGACCGATCCGAGTTTGTTCGACATCATTCGCAGCCGCTTCAGTCCGCGCAGCGCCGCGCACTCGGACAAAACCTTGACCCCCGGTACGCCCGGCTCCGTCATGGTCAGCGTGAGCGACTCCAGTGTGTTCACGACCGGCGCCTCGCACAGCGCGCGAATGTCGGATTCGTTGAGCCGGTAACCACTGACGTCGAGTTCCTTCAACCCGCGTAAGAGCGGTGTGGCGAACAGGCTGACCCGCCCATACCCGCTCCCGGACCCGACCGAGCCTTCCGACAGGACGAACGTTCGCAGCCGGTGCGGCCCGTCCACGTGCGCCAGTCCGCTGGCTACATCGCTCCACACGAGCGAATTGTTCTCGAACGACAGCACCTCCAACCGTTCGATGAGCGGCGGCTTGAATAGCGCTCGCACCGCGGCCGGTTCCAGGGTAGCGAACTCGAACCTCAGTGCGGTCAGGTTGCCCAGGTACGGGCACGCCTGCATCTGCCGAATCGTTTTTGCCGTGAGTTGCGTGAGATTGAATGTCAGTTGTTTGATCCGCGCGAGGCACGGAGACGCGAACAGCTTCGTCAAGTTGATCGGGGCGCGCCAGTGTCTGCGATCGGCCTCGATCGTGAGCGCCTGGATCGGGAGTGCTGCGAACAGCTCGTCCGCGTGCTTCAGGAACGGCCCGGTGTCGGTCGATTCAATGTGCCACACGAATCCGCGGCGGAACGACGTGAGCGACGGCAGGTCGATCCCGTCCGGCAGCTTCGGCACGAACGTGTCGAACCCGCGCCCGGTGAGCGCGTCCCGGTCGCGGTTCCACGCCCGCACCCACAGGGCATCCCATTCCGGCACCTGCGCCAGGTCGATCTGCTTGCGAATAAACGCCGCGTACTTCGCATCGCCGTTCTCCTCCAGGTAGTCGGCGAACACGAGCCGGGGCGTGTCCTCGTCCGGGTGGGCGAGGATCGCGGCGTAAAGCGCCTCGCGGTCGTTCATCGGCGACTCCTTCGGCACAACGGATGCTGATACAATACATCCCGTCTCGCGGTCGCGGCGTGCGACCGCGGCAATCGTTCGACGGCCGGAGTGCTGCCTCCGGTCGTCACTCGCGAGCGTGACGACTATTCACCCCCCACCCGCACCCGCTCTTGCCCTCCCGCTCATGGCCGATGCCGGCGAGACGAGCCTGACGTTGCTCATTATCGGGCTGGTCGCCATCCCGATACTCGTCGCGGTCAACGGGTTCTTCGTCGCGGCCGAATTCGCACTGGTCGCGGTCCGCGCGTCGCGGGTTCAGGAACTGGTGAACCAGAAGCAGAAGGGCGCCGAAGCGCTCATGCTCGCGGTCACCGACCTCAACCGCAGTGTCGCGGCGTGTCAGCTCGGGATCACCGTCGCGAGCCTGGCGCTGGGATTCGTGAGCGAACCGGCGATCCACCGGCTCATCCACCCGCTGTTCGCCGGGCTGCCGGCCGAGTGGGGCCGGGTCGCGTCCATCGTCATCACGCTCTCGCTCATCACCTACATGCACGTCGTGTTCGGCGAGCAGATGCCGAAGCTCGCGGCCTTGCAGGAGAGCGAGACGGTCGGGCTGTGGGTCGCGCGCCCGGTCGCGGTGTTCGCCCGTGCCAGCGGGCCGCTCATCAGCCTGATGAACGGTTCGAGTGCGTGGTTCCTCCGCCGGCTCGGCTACAAGGCCGACGGCGAGGAGGGCGAAATCCATACCGTGGACGAACTGCGCATTCTGGTCGAGGACAGCGAGGAGGCCGGCGAGATCGACGCGGACGCGGCCGACATGGTGCTGAACGTGTTCGCCCTGGCCGACAAGAAGGTGCGCGACTGCCTCGTGCCGCAGGAGAAGGTGTCCGCGCTGGACGTGAACAGCCCGCCGGACAAGGTGCTGGAGATCGCGCGCCTGGGGGCGCACACGCGGATGCCCGTGTACGACGGCACCCCGGACAAGATCGTCGGCATCGTGAACACCAAGGACCTGTTCTTCCTGTTCAGCACGTCCGGGGCAGTGCTCCTGGAAGACGCCCTCTACCCCGCGACGTTCCTCGACCCGGACGAGCCGGTCGCCAACGCCTTCCGGCTGTTCCGCAAGTCGCACCGGCCGATGGCGGTCGTCCGCGATTCGGAGGGCAAGGTGCTCGGCCTGATCACGCTCGAAGACGTGTTGGAGGAAATCGTGGGCGACATCGAGGACGAGCACGACGTACCGGTGCCGAAGCTGAAGCTGGCCCGCCGGCGGGCCGGCAAACCGACCTCGCACGCGGCGCTCAAGCCCCGCGCCCCGGACAAGCCCGCCGGAAGCTAATGGTGGACTAACCACAGAGGCACAGAGACACAGAGAAGACCGAAGAGTAAGAATGAATTCTGAACTCTCTTTCGTCTGCTCTGTGTCTCTGTGCCTCTGTGGTTGGTTCTTGTGGAGTGTGAGATGGCTGATATTCGGGCGTTTCGCGGGTTTCGCTACGACCTCGGGCGCGTCGGGGCGCTCTCCGACGTGGTCGCCCCACCCTACGACGTGATCGACGCGGCGCTCCAGCAGAAACTCTACTCGGCCAGCCCGCACAACGCGATCCGGCTCGAACTCACCCGCGACGAGCCGAGCGAGGGGTACGGCGACAAGTACGACCGCGCCGCCAACACGCTTCGCGAGTGGCTCGCCGACAACACGATCCGCCAGGACACCGCGCGCGGGCTGTATGTCTACGAGCAGGAGTACGCGGTCGAGGGGAAGACGTTCACGCGCCGTGGGTTCATGGCCCGCGTCCGGCTCGAGCCGTTTGGGAAAGGGAAGGTGTTCCCGCACGAACAGACGATGGCCGGGCCGAAGGAGGACCGGCTGAAGGTGTACCGCGCGACCGGGTTCAACCTGTCGCCGGTGTTCGGCCTCTATCCCGACGGCGCGGGGGAAGTGTTTTCGCACCTCGAACCGCTCGTGCGCTCGGCCCCGCCGATCGTCGCCAACGATCACCTCGGCGTCACGAACCGGCTGTGGACCGTCACGGATTCGGCCGCGATCAGCAAAGTGATCGGCGCCATGGGTCCGAAGCCGGTGTTCATCGCCGACGGGCACCACCGCTACGAGACCG
>CAZBXY010000075.1:0-27969 GCA_964495365.1 uncultured Frigoriglobus sp.
GGAGTCAGGAGACAGCTCGTTTTTCAGCCCCGGTGGGGGTTCTTTTGTTCGCCGGGGTTTAAGCTCGCCTACGGCGTGCGCAACCCCGGGAAGGCGAACCGAAGAAACAAGGAGCCCCGGAGGGGCGACAGAACCGACCGCGAAGGTTTCCGTCGCCCCTCCAGGGCTTCATTCCATTTCGCAACTGTTCTGACGCGCTGCGCCGGTTCGTCGAGGCCGACCCCGAGTTCCCCGCCGCACAGGAACGCGCCTGGGCCCAGGCCACCTGGGAAGGTGAGGCCGACGCGATGGTTCGGCTCCGACGGATGCTCTACGAGGACGACCCCGACAAGTCGTTCAAGGCCGCCGAGGTCCTCGTCAAGTACGCACGCGAGCGCCGCCGCGACGACACCCGCATCGCCGTCGAGAAACTCCGCACCGAAGCGGCCCACGTCCGCGCCGAGGCGCGGGTCGAGGCGCAACGCGCGAAGGTTGTCGAGCCGGCGTGGTTCCCGCTGATGCCGCCGGTGGTGAAGGAGACGGAGGACGAACGGATCGCGCGGGTCGAACGGGAGGCGATCGAGGCGGCGGTGTACTTGTGGGGCGGCAAGCACCACATCGGGCAGTGCCTCGAACCCGACGCGAGTGACGTGAAGGTGCGCGTGGTTGCCGACCGGTCGGCCGGGTGCGGCTCGCGCATGGTCCTCTACTGGGTCGTCCCCGAGACCGCGCGCGAGCGGTGCCGCAGCACCGGCATCTACCTCACCGAGGACAACCCCGAACCGCTCACCTGGGCCGCGCCGTAGCGCACGCAACTCGCGTCATGCTACGGGTTGTAGTTCGTCCGGGCCGCCCTCGGCAGCGTGGCGTTCTGCGCCCGACCCCGGGCGATTACGTCCGCGGGCGGCTCAGTCTCCGGTGCGTTGCAGGATCACCTCGGGAACACTTCCGCGAATCGTCACCGCGTTCGCTTTCCCTTTTTCGACGACGAACCGGATGCGGACGCTCGGAACGCCGGCCGGGAAGAACTCGTCGGCCCCGAGGTAATGGATGATGCGGCCGTTCGATTGGGACTCGCCCGCCTGGACATCGACGACCAGCAGTCCCGCTTTGTTGAGCCGGCACACCAGCTTGAGATCGAGTGGCTTGGACGCGAACGAGCCCATGTATTTCTGCCTGTCCTCCGCCGCCAGGGAAGTGACCTTCGGCCCCACGCCGGCCTCGCCGAGGCTCTCCAGATAGGCGACCGTGTCGGCGGCCTGTTTGCCGCCCGCCTTGGCGTGGGCCAGGAGCGGAATGCCGTGCGGCCCGAGCGTGCGGTGGACGCCCGGCTGCGCGGTCACGAGCGCCTTGACGACGTTCGTGAATCCCAGCATGGCCGCCGCGAAGATGTCGATCCGCGCGCCCTTTTCGAGGAGGAACTCGGCGATGCCCCGCTGCCCGGTGTGGGACGCGGCGCCGAGCGGCGACTCCCAGTCCCCGAACCCCCAGTCCCAACAGGCGTTCACGAGTTCGGGGTAGGCCTTCACCAGTTCCTTGACCCGCGGCTCGTTGAAGTGGGACACGCCCACGACCTCGGCCACGAGCTTCTGGTCCTGGCGCGGAAACCCCGGCCACAGCTTCCCGGCCTCGGTCTTGGGCGCGTCCGCCCGGACCGGTCCACCCGACACCCCGGCGAAGACCGCTGCCGTCAGCGCGCCCTGAGTTCCCGCGCGCAAGAGATCGCGCCGGGTGTGAGAGTTCATAGCGCCTCCATCATCGGTGTGAGTAACGACCGCCTGACACCCCGCTGCGACCGAACGAACAAGTTCAGCAGCCGGGGCCGCTCAGCGACAATGAACCTCGGAAAGCGAACATGCGGCCCCGGTCTGCTGCGCCTGGTTCGGCGTGTCTGGTTCGGCGTGTCTTCGCTCAGCCGAGGACGCTGTACTCGCCGGGATTCGCCGGCGGGAGCGACCCGGCCATGAGCATGTTGTACAGCAGCAGGCTCGTCTGGTCGCGGTCCGGATCGCCGAGCAACTCCTGCAGGTAGTGCAGGGGGAAGACGACGTGCGACCGCGACGGGCTGACCACCCCGTAGAACTCGGACCCCGGCTCCAGGCTCACCGCCGCCCACCCCCACCCGAGCCGGTCGCAGACGGCCTGCCCCCAGACGCAGCCGAGGGTGATGGCCGTCACCCTCATGCCGTCCTCGTGTCTCTCGGCGGGCGGCTTGGACCGCAGGGCGTTGACCGTCTCGTGGAGCCACCGCTGCAGTTGTTCGGGTGATGCGGAGTCGGCACCGTGCCCGAACCACCCGCGCGCGATGGCCAGGTGGTTCTCGAACTCATCGCGTTCCTCGTCGGTCAGGGGCCGATCCGACTTCGCCACCGCTGCGCCTCCGCCGCCGAACTTGGAATTAGCTTGACCGAGCTATCATCCCCCAACCGCGCGGGGTTTGCAACCGATCGCGGCTGCGTATCGGGCGGCGCGAGAGTGATGTGTAGCGGGATCGGGACAGGGCGTTTCGGGGGTATCGAGTGCCTGTTTTCAGCCGCGGAGCGGCGTCCGATGTTAGCCCGGGGTGGAGCAAGCCGAAGGCGCCGCGCAACCCCGGGAACCGAGGCAAATGAATTGAAGCCCCGGAGGGGCGACAGAAACCTTCGTGGTCGGTTCCGTCGCCCCTCCGGGGCTTGAGGTTTCTTCTGCCGCGTACCCGGGGTTGCGCTCGAGGCCTCGCTTCACCCCGGGCTAACATCGGTCGCCGCTCCGCGGCTCAAGCCGAGCCGCGGCTGAAGACGAGACCCGCAGGCCAACCGGAAATGATCGCCCTGTCGGTTACTTCACCTTCTCGAAGTACGCCTTGGCGTTCTTCGCGTCGATGGCGGCCTCGCCCGGCTTCCAGTTCGCCGGGCACCCCTCGCCGTACTTCTCGACGTGCTGTAGCGCGTCCAGCACCCGCAGCGCCTCGTCCACGCTGCGGCCCAGCGGGATGTCGTAAATCATGGTCGCCCGCACGATCCCCTTCTGGTCGATCAGGAACAGCCCGCGGAGCGAGATCCCCGAGTCCAGCAGCACCCCGTAGTCGGCGCTGATCTTCTTCGTCAGGTCGGAGACGAGCGGGTACTTCAGCCCGCCCAATCCGCCGGCCTTCCGCGGCGTCTCGATCCACGCCAGGTGCGAGTACGCACTGTCCACCGACGCGCCGATCACCTGACAGTTCCGCTTCTCGAACTCGCCGACGCGGTCACTGAACGCGATCAGCTCCGTCGGGCAGACGAACGTGAAGTCGAGCGGGTAGAAGAACAGCACGACGTACTTGCCGCGGTTGCTCGACAGCGTGTACGGCTTGTCGTCGGGGGTGATGTCGCCGTTGACCACGGCCGCGGCGGCGAAGTCCGGGGCTTCCTTCTGTACTTGGGCCGGCATCGGTAGCGGTTCCTCGATGAGTGGGCGCGATTTCGCACGCAGAACATGATTAGGGACGCCGGCGCGCGTTTCCAGCCGCCGCGGGTAAGGCACACCATCGGGCGGGCCGATGAAACGCCGAACGCCGCGAGCACCCGCTCGCGGCGTTCGACTATCCTCGGCGCACGCGACCCGCGTGCGCTACATCACTTCACCCGGCGGCGCTTGACGAGGCGCCAGCCGAAGGCGCCCAAGCCGCCGATCCCGGCCAAGAGCGCGGTCGCCGGTTCGGGCGTCGCCACCGGCCCCGGTCCCGGTGTGGGCGTCGGGGTGGGCGTCGGTGTCGGGGTGGGCGTTGGGGTCGGCGTCGGTTCCGGGGTCGGCTCGGGTTCCGGTTCGGGCGTCGGACCCGGGTCGGGGGTCTGCTCGTTCGGGTTCGGGCCGAGGCCGATCACCCACCAGCCGCCGTCGGGCACCACGACCGACTTGCCCCCGTCCAGCGCGCTCACCACCGCCGGATCGGTCAACGAGACCGTCAGCGTGGTGGAGCCGTTGGACCCCGGTTCGCTCTGATCAACCGTCAGCCGCAGCGCGTTGGCCGGCGGCTCGGTCGCGGTGGCGTCCGGGGTGGCCGAGGCCAGCCCCTTGCCCCCGGCCATCTGGCGTTTCAGCGCCTGGGCCAGGTCGTCCGGTTTGTTCCCGCCGGCGAGGTACGCGTAGCCGTCGGTCGGCGAGAGCACGACCGGCACCGCGCCGCCGCTGAAGAAGCTACTCCCGCCCCCGGTGGTCGCCTCCGCATTACCGGTCACGCCCAGCCGCGTCACCGCGACCAGCGGCGGACCGTGTGGGGTCTCGAACCACCACTCCTGGTAATCGCTCGGTGCCGATGATCCTGCCACCCCGGACGCGACCGACACCCAGAACCCGTCCGCCGCTCGCGCGGGAACCGCGGACCCGAGTGCCACCACGCCGACCACGACGAACCACGCCGTTGCCCGACGCATACGCCCACCGCCCCTTCTGGGTAACCTGCCTAATTGACCTCGACGGGCGGGGACATTAGCGAGAGAACCGAAAAGAAAAAATACGAATTGGGCGGGCGCAAACGCGACCCGGCCCCGGTGCGAGCGCCGGGGCCGGGTCGGAGATCGAAATCGAACGGAGCCAACGATTTACGGCATTCCCGGGGGAACCGCGCCGCCGCCCGCGCCGTCGCCCTTCGGCGGGACCGCCGCGCCGCCGGCGTCGGCCTTCAGTTCGGACCCGAGCTTCTGGATCGCGAACGATTCCTTGGGCGGGGCCTTGCCGCTGTACTCGTCGGTGTCGAGGTACATGAAGATGCACCCGGCGGCGAGCGCCACCAGCGCGACGAACAGCATCATCACGTAGGCGCCGTCGCGGGCGACCGGGGTCCGCGCGTCGTCCTTCTCGTCCCGGTCCTCGCGGTCTTCGCGGGCCTTCTTCGACTTCGCCATGGGATCGTCTCCGTGTTTGGTGTGGTCCGGTCACTCCGTGACCGGGCTAGTCGGGTGGCCTGCTCTCGGAGAGAGCAGGCGGTCGCATCCCAAGTTGCGGCACGCGGTTTCCGCCAACGGAACAGAAATCGATTGCCGTCGCTCTCGGAGAGAGCGACCCACCCGAGGGATCAGCGCGGGGTGCGGCTGACGGACACCTGGCCGACGGTGTCGCCCTTGCGGGGCAACTCGTCCGGCCGCAGTTGTGAGATCGGCACGCCCCGCATCGGCTTGAACTCCGCGACGGCTTCCTTCGGGTAAACCAGTTTGGTCACGACCAGCGTGCCCAGGTACTTGCCGCCGCCGCCCTCGCGGTACACGTCGAGCCGGCTGCCCGGTTCCAGCCCGGCGTCGATCCCGATACTGATCAGCACGAAATCGCCCTCGATGTCGCGCACCACCGTTCCGCGGATGTTCTCCGGCAGCGGGGCCGGTCTCCGCTCGATGCTCGCCTGCACCGCCCCGGCCCCGCCCCCGGCGCCGCCGGTCTGGCGCAGTTCGGCCACCAGGAGGTTCAGGTCCTCGATCTTCTTGGCGTTGTCGGCCACGAGCCGGTCCAGCCGCTTGGCCTCGTTCTCGGCGGCCAGTCGCGCCCGCTCGGCGGACTCGCGGGCGAGGATCAGATCGACGCGGACCTCCTCCAGTTTGGTGATCCGCTTGCGGTTCTCGGTCAGCTCGTTGAGCGTGGCCGCCTGACTGGCGATGAGGATCTTGGCCTGGACGTCGGCGTCCTGGTAGTCCTTCTCGATCTTGCGGTACTCCTCGTCGGTCTTGCGGCTGACCTTTTGGAGGTCGTCGAGCGCCTTGGACAGCCCGGCGGTCTTGGTCTGCTCGGCCGCGTACAGCCGGGTGAAGGCCTCGCGGTTGGCCTCGTACTCGCGGTGCTCCGCCTGGCGGGCCTTCTCGCTCTCCTCGAACGCCTTCTTCCAGTTGTCGCCGCGGGCCTTCCAGTTGCTGCGCGTGACGTACACGTTGACCGTGAAGAACGCCCACACGAGCACGCCGATGAAGACCAGGAACGTCAGGATCTTGCCGAACACGCTCATCGCACACCCCCGGCCCCGCTCGCGCGGAGAAAACTGCAATTTGAAAACTCGAAATTCGAAAGAAGACCGTCGCTCCCGTTTTGGTTATCTGTTTCGAATTTCGGACTTTGAATTTCGTGCTTCCCCCTGCAAGGGGGTCACGGGTCGTTGACCCCGAGCACCCGGAGCCGGCCGCGCAGCTGCCCGACCCGCCGGAACACGGTCTCGCGGGTCTCGAACACGTTCACCTCGAACGTGTCCAGGAAGAACCGCTCGGCCTGGACGCTGTCGCGGATGACGCCCATCTTGATGACCCGGATCTCGGTCGCGGCGACATCGGCGCTGACCTTATCATACTCCAGGCGCCCGTCCCGGATCTGCTTGTTCAGGTCCAGGATCTCGGCCACGTCGCCGGTGATCGAGTCCTGGAGCCCCTCGAGGCCGGGCAGCGGGCGCCCGTCGGTCCCGACGACCGCGGGGCCGAGCTTGGTCATGTCGTAGAGCTTGGTGGCCGGGTCGATGACCGGCTCGTAGAACCCCTTGCCGGCGCTCTTGGGGTTGTCCTTGTCCACCTTGTCCGTCGGATGACCCTTGCGGGCCCACTTGAGCCGCTCGGCGTAGGCGAACTGCCGTTTGGCCCGGTAGTCCTCGCGCTCCTCGAGCATCTTCAGGTGCGCGCCCCACGACGCGCTGACCGCAGCGGCGCTGCGGGCAAGGGCCTCGGTCTCGGCCTTCGCCTGCGCGAACCCGACCGGGTTGTTCCCCTTATCGACGCCCCCCTCCGGCGGCGGGTTGAACCACCCCGGTCGCTGGACGTAGACGCCCAGCGACCACGTCATGATGCCGAGGCTCGCGACGAGGGTGAGGACCGCCAACAATTTGCCGATTGCCGCCATCGCCGCACCTACTAGGTGAGTCGCTTCGTTCGTAGTGACCCGCTTCAGCGGGTCGGCCTTTATTCTTGTGGCACAGGCTTTCCAGCCTGTGCGCCCTCAACTCGGCGGGACACAGGCTCGAAAGCCTGTGCCACAAGAGACCGGCTGAAGCCGGTCACTACAAACACGACCGTCACGGCCGGGGCCGCGGGGGCAGGCCGAACCGCTCGCGCTCGACCGCGTCCAAAAGCTCCTCCAGCCGGTACACCTCTTCCAGCGTCAGCCCGACCTCGCGCTGGATCTCGAACAGTTGCTTCTCGATGGCGCTCTGCTGGACGAGCATGTCATCGACCTCGGCCTTGATCTTGGCGAGTTGGTCGGTCAACTCCTTCAGTTGCGTCTTGCGGCGGCTGACCGCGTCGTTGGTCGCGTCCTTCTGCTCGCGGAGCTTGTTCCGCTCGGCCCGGACCGCGGCGGCCCGGTCGGCCCGCTGCGTGGTCATCTCGCGGAGCATCGACTCTTCCCGCGCGTAGGTCGCCTGGTCGCCGGGGATGCCCAGTTCGACGTGGTCGATCATGTCCTTGAACCGCAGCACCTGGGCCGCGATCGCCTTGACGTAGCGCCGCAGCCCGACGACGAGCGCGACCCGCTTCTGCCACGCCGGGTCGGTGTCGAGGTGGACCAGGAGGTGCGCCACCCGCATCCGCCGCTCGGTCTCGTCGAGGACGGCCGTGGAGCGCCACGCGGCCGACTTCTCGACCTTGTCCTTGTCGGTCATCGCGGCCCCGTCCGGGCCGGACGCCGGGCCGTCGGCGGTTTGCGGCTTGGCGAGCGCCGCCGCGAACCGGGCGTCGAGCACCTCTTCGAGTTTGGCCACGTCGCCCCGGGCGATCAGCGCCAGGTACGCGGCGCGGGTGTCGAAGTTCTCGGCCTGGTACAGTAGCCAGCCCTTCAGGAGGGCGAGCTTGGCGGCCGCCGACAGGTCGGCCCGGGCGAGTTCGCCCTTAATTAGCCCCTGCGCGCGCTTAAGTTCCGAAATTTGGTTGGTCACGGGCGTAGAGTCTTTTGTGAGCACATTGGCCGCGCCGCCGGCGGCCCCGTCGGGTGCGGTTGTGGCGGCCGGGGCTGACGCCGCGTTGTCGCGGAAGTAAGATTCCAGCAACTTTTTGCTGATCGTTTTGGTAGACTCACCGCCACCGAGTTCCACCACGAACGGCGTTTCGCCGTCGGGATCGGGCAGAAGGTCCGGCCCCTCCAGGGGCAGCCCCTGGAGCACCAGGAGGTGGCGCAGCCCGGCGGCGTTGATCGCCTGGCGGCCCTTCCAGTCCTGGGACGCGAGGTAGACGAAGCCCGCGCCGGCGAGCAGGTTGGCGACGATCAGCAGGATGCCGAACAGTCTCATGGCAGTTCGAGTCCCTGCGGCCGGGTGACGAGCGCCGGCGGAGTAAGGGCGATGGCGGCAACCGGGTCGGTGCCCGTTTCCGTATTGCGATTGTGACGGACGCCCCCGACCTTGACAAGCGCCGAACTCGCACAAACTACAGGAGATCGGGAAGCCGGAGAGGCCGTGGCGGTCCTATCGATTATGTCGGAGCGGGCCGCGACCTTTCAGGAATTCTAACCGGGCCTTACAGCCGGTCCAACCGGAAGTGCCCGCGCACGAGGCGCGCATTTGGGCTATAAGTATAATAACCTGCGCGGCGCCGGGTCAGCGGACCCGCCCCGCCGCCCGCCGCCGGAGCGCTTCATGAGTCCCGACCCGAACGTCCCCAAGCAGCTCGGGATCTACGACATCGTGTCGAAGATCGCCGAGGGCGGGATGGGCACGGTCTACAAGGCGAAGAACCGAAACACCGGCGAGACCGTCGCGGTGAAGGTGATCGCGCCGGCCACGGCCAAGAACCCGATCCTGCTCCAAAGGTTCGAGCGCGAGTTCATGGCCGCCAAGGTGCTCGACCACCCCAACGTGGTCAAGGCCCTCGACTACAGCGGGGCGCCCCCGCACCCGTTTCTGGTCATGGAGTTCGTGGACGGGCTGTCGATCGGCCAACGGATCGAGCAGCGCGGCGCGTACGCCGAGGCCGAGGCCGTGCGCCTGGTCGCCCAGGTGTGCGACGGCCTCCAGCGGGCGCACAAACAGGGGCTGGTTCACCGCGACGTGAAGCCCGACAACATCCTCGTCACCCGCGAGGGCACCGCCAAGCTGACCGACATGGGGCTGGTGAAGGAGGTCGAGGGCGACCTGAACCTGACCCGCACCGGGCGCGGGCTGGGCACCCCGCACTACATGGCCCCGGAGCAGTTCCGCAACGCCAAAACCGTCGATGTGCGGGGCGACATCTACTCGCTGGGCGCCACCCTGTACGCGATGGTGACCGGGGTGGTGCCGTTCGACAACGCCAGCCCGCTCGACTGCTGGATGAAGAAGATCCGCAACGAGTTCCCCTCGCCGCGGGACCTGAACCCGGCCCTCTCCGAACGGGTCGATTGGGCGATCCGCCGGGCGATGAGCGCCGAGCCGGGCCAGCGCCCGAGTAGCTGCCGCGAGTTCCTCGAAGACCTGACCGGCCAGAGCCGCAGCACCCCGGCCCCGCCCGCCGCGCCGGCGGCGGCCGCCCCGGCCGACGTGTGGTACCTGGTGTACCGCGACGAGAACAACCAGCCGCACACGGTGAAGGGGAGCACCGACGGGATCCGCAAGGCCCTGCGCGACCGGTTGTTGGGCGACCCGTCGGGCGTGGTGGTGAGCCGGCAGAAGAACGGGAACTTCGTGCCCCTGTCCAGCACGCCGGAGTTCCGCGACCTGATCGTGACCCCCGGCCCGCTGCCCCCGCCCGGTCCGCGGCCCGACGAGGCGCCCGCGTACGACGGGGGGCCGCATTCGGCGCGTATCGGGAAGGGGCCGCCGAGTACGGGCCGGCTCCCGCAGCAGCCCGCACAACCGGTACAATCGGCCCCGCCGCCCCGCCCGGTCATGGGCGGCACCCGGACGAAGCCGCCGGTGGCCTCGGCCGAGCCGCAGCCGGACGCCACGATCTTCCAGGGCGGTGGAGGGGTGTCGCCACCGCCGGCCCCGCGAACCGGGCGGAGCAATCGCCTCCGGAGCGCCGACCGCGACGACCAGCCGACGTTCAACTGGACCCCGGTGCTCCTGGTGGTCGTGGTGGTTCTGTCTCTGGTCGTCGCGTACCTGGCCTTCAAGAACTGATGCGCCACCCGCGGCCCTTACGGGCCGGGTTCGCCAACACACCGGCGGGCTGACGCCGCCGCTCGCCCAACCAAGACAACCACTACCGACCAACACACATCGACACGACCGGGCCTCAATCCGCCGAGCCAGAGCCGGAGGGCGAGCGCCCGCGCCCGGCCCCTTCGCCGCCCGAAATCGCTTCCCACGGACCGAACTTGCTCGCGCCGATCGTCGCGCGCGCCGACGGGTCGCGCGCGACCGCGTGTCCCGTGTGTATCGCCCCGGTGCCGGTGCCGCCGGACGGCGGGTGGGTGCCGGTGCGCTGCTCCGCGTGCGGGACCGAGTTCGTCGCGACCGACGGCCGCTCCCCGCCCCCGCCGCTCCCACCCCCGCCCCCGCCGGCGAAGCCGTCGCCGCTGGCCCCGCCGCTGGGCGACTGGGAGCCGATCCCCGACGCGCCGCGGGGGTTTACTTCCGACGTTCGATTCGACGGGGACGGGCGCCGGATCGTGACGTGCCCGCGGTGCCGCGGGGCGGATGCGGTCGTTCCGCGCGAGGCGACGGTCGCGGTGGTGCTGCGTTGTTCGGCCTGTCACGGGCCGTTCCTGGTGAACCTGCGGCCTGCGTCGGTGGTCCTGCCGCCGGTCGCCGGGCTGCTCCTGCCCCGGCCGGCGGCCCCGCCCGAACCGGTGTTCGACCCGGACGGTCGGTTCTGGTCGCGGTGTCCCAACTGTGGGCGCGCGGCCCTGACGCCCGAACGGCTGGGGGAGGCGTTCGTTCTGACGTGTACCGTGTGCGGGCAACAGGTCGTGGTGGGCGAGGGTCCGCGCCCGCCGCGCCACCACCCGCTGCCGGCCCCGCCGAGCCTGTGGGCGCGGGTGCGGGGGTGGTTCCGGCGGAGGTGACCGCTGCTTCTGTTCTCTGCTCTCTGTCTTCTGATCTCTGCTTCCTGCTTCCTGCCCCCTGTCTTCTGACTCCTGACTCCTGACTTCTGACTCCTGGCTCAGATCAGCCGCCACTCGACGTGCTTCGGCGGTTCGGGCGGGGCCTCGTCGCCGTCGCGCAGGGTCCGCACGTCGTCGAGGTGCCAGAGCCGGAACCCGCCGCGGAACGCGGTCAGGTTGTTGCTCAAGCGTGCGCCGTGCGGCGGTTCCTTGATCTGCTTGGCGTTCCCGCCACCGAGTACGACGTAATCCGCCACCAGGGCCGACATCAGCGCCGGCACCGCCCAGGCGACCGCCCGGCGCCACCGGCGCTTGCCCAGGAGCTTCATCCCGCGGCGCCCGAGGATCTCGCCGAGCGTCTTGCCGCCCGGCTCCGGGATGTGGCCCAGTTCCAGCGGCACGATCACGTGTTCGGCGATGAGCGCCGAGCCGAGACCGGTGCCGAACCCGAGGAACAGCATCCGCCCGCCGTCGTAGCTGCCCAGGGCCTGCATCGCGGCGTCGTTGATGATCCGCACCGGGCGCTCGAACGCGCCGGCGAAGTTGAACCCGACCCACCCCGGGCCGAGGTTGCCCGGTTCGTTTTTGGGACCGCTGTCGCCCACCAGCCCGGGGTAGCCGATCGACACCGCGTCGTACTTCCAGTCGGCCGCGAGTTCGCGGACCCGCTCGACCATGAGTTGCGGGGTGAGGGTCGGGCCGGAGGGCGTCTTCCGCGGCTCGGTCTGCCCGGTCGCGAGGAGCTTGAGGTTCGTCCCGCCGATGTCCACCACGAGTACCGCCGACGGCTTCGGTGGGACTTTTGGGGTGCCGTTCTTGGACGCCCTGGCGGTTCGCTTGGGCGCGGTCATGGGTGCCTCGCGGGAAGGGACTCAGTTCCGTGAGCCCGGTGGTTGTGTCGCATCGCTCGCGAGCCGCGACCGCCAGGGAGCGGGATACGCGAGTGAAGAAACGTGTGCGGTTCTGTCCTGTGTATCCCACTCCCTGGCGGTCGCGGCTCGCGAGGTGACCTCCCACCCGAACGCCCTCACCGAGTTCGCGTCAGTCGATCTGGCCGCTCGGCGCGTCGGCCGGGAGCGTGTAGCGGGCCTCGATCGCGGCCCGCACCGCGGCGCGGGTGTCTTTCGGCTCGGCCCCGCGGTCCGTCTCGATCTCCGCCAGCTCGTCGGCGAGCTGGTTGTCCTTGATCTGTGCCCGCACCCACTTCGAGAAGTCGCCGCGGGTGCGGTGGAACTCCCAGGTCTCGTCGTCCACGCCGTCGGCCAGTTGGAGGAACTGGAACAGGTTGGGCGCCTTGAGGTTCAGTTTGTCGTATGGGCCGCGGAAGTAGAAGCTCCGCTCGGCGCCGAGGTTGCCGGCCGCGTACTTCCGCAGGTGCCGCTTGCGCTCGGTTCGCGGCGGCCGGGTGTGAACGACCACGGCCGCGGGCGCGCCGCGCCGCAAGAGCATCGCGTCGCCGTGGGGGAGTTTGTTGCCCTCGACGGCCGGGCACGCGGGTACTTTCTCGCCGACCGCGGCGCAGAACTTCGCGACGGTCTCCGTCGGGTGATTGCCGATCACCAGCAGCGTGCCGACGTTCGCGAGCGCCGCCGGATCGACGCTGCCGGCGTGAACGGTGACGAACATCACGCCACGATCGGGCAGTTGCCCCGCGCAGCTCGACGGGCCGCCCTCGTGCGGCGCCGGGAGCATGTGGTGGGCCTCGTCGATCACGAGCCAGTGGGGCCGGCCGGTGCGGGCCTTCGATTCGAGGACGCGCGGCAGCAGTTGGGCGAAGAACGTGGGCCGCTCGGCGAGCGGGACGCCGAGCAGGTTCACGACGACCGACCGCTTCGGGTCTTTGAGCGCGTCGGCCACCCCGTCGGCCAGCGGCGGGTGCTCGGCGTTACCCACCTGCGAGGCGAACTCCAGGTTCGTGTAATCGCCCTCGGGATCGATCACCAGTGCCTGATACCCGGCGTCGGCGAGGCGCTCGAGAATCGCCGTGGTGAGTGTGGACTTCCCGCTGCCGGACGTTCCGCACACGAGCACCCCGGCGCCCGCGGGATCGACGCCCTCTTCCTGCTTGTCGTCGGTTTCGCCGCCTGGAGCGGCTGTGAAGCCCGGCTTTGCGGGCGCGGTCGGACTGCCGGACCTGTCGGCAGGCCGACCGCCCGGCGGCTCGCGAGATCCGATGGCAATGCGGTGCCGGGCGAGCGTTTTCAGGTGCGAGAGGTCGTTGGCGATCATCTCGTCGATCAGCTCCGCGACGCCCTCGCCGCGCTTGCCGCGGGTGACGACATCGGCGGTGTCCTTGACCGCGGGCAGCGCGTTGGCGACCGCAGCCGAGCACTCGCACACCTTCAGGAAGGCGTGATCGTTCTCGGCGTCGCCGACCCCGACCGCGTTGTGCGGCGACAGCCCCAGTTCCGCCAGCGCCGCGACGAGGCCGGTGGCCTTGTTCACGCCGGAGGGCAGCACCATCACCGCGCCCTTGTTGAAAATGACCTGCAATTCGAGGCCGAACTCGCGGATCGTGTCGAAGACGGTTTTGTCGTGCGGCTCGAACGTGGCGACGATGACGTGCCCGACGGAGAGCGGCCACACCCCGCGGGCGCGGAGCGCCTCGGCGAACGTCGCCGGCGGCCCCTCGGCGAGGACGCGGGTTTCCTTCGTGGCCGGGTTGTAGATGGTGGCGCCGTTTTCGAGCACCGCGAGGTGGAACAGGTCGAGCCGGTCGAAGGTCTTCTGGAGGTCGGGCAGCTCGCGCCCGCTTACGAGCAGGAGCTTGCGGCCGGACTTGCGCAGCCGCTCGAGCGCGGCGAGCGTGGGTTCGTCCACCTTGCCGTTGTGGGCGATGGTGCCGTCGTAGTCGGTGGCGAGGGCGTGGAACCGCATTTGCGCTCCAGAAGGGAAAGGGCCACGTCAGACGCCATGCAATCGGCGCGCCAAGTGTGATAGGGGTAGGTTATCTCCTGCGCGTGGCTCCGGCCTCACAGAGGCCAGCGACAGAAGAAGAACTGCTGTCTTCTGTCGCTGGCCTCTGTGAGGCCGGAGCTATGGAACAGGTAGGTCGGAGGGCGAATCCGGGCTTCGTCTTGTGTTACTTCTTCGGCCCGCCGTCCGGCGCGGGCTTCGCCGCCTCCAGCAGCCCGCGGGCCTTCATCCAGTCGCCGGCGCGGTCGGGCCAGCTCGCACACGGGTGCGGGATCTTCCGCATCCCGTAGCCGTGCCCGCCGCTCGCGTACAGGTGCAGCTCCGCCGGCGCGCCGGCCTTTTTCAGGGCCATGTACAGCGCGACGCTGTTCTCGCTCGACACGCCGTCGTCCGACGAGTGCGCGAAGAACATCGGCGGCGAGTCCTTCTTCACCTCGAACTCCGGTTTCAGCTTGCCGTCCTTCTCGATCAGCCCGCCGGGGTACACGAGGATGCCGAAGTTCGGCTCGTGGCCGAACACCTCGTCGGCCTTGTCGAGCTTGTCGTACATCCGCTTCTTGGTGAGCGCGGTACACGCGGTGAGGTGCCCGCCCGCGGAGAAGCCGAGCATCCCGACCCGCGTGGGATCGATCTTCAGTTCGGTCTGCATACTGCGGACGAGCGTGATGGCCCGCTGCGCGTCCTGGACCATCGCGAGGTTGTCCGGGGTCTGGGCGTCGCGCTTCGGCACGCGGTACTTGAGCAGCACGGCGGTGACGCCGAGCGTGTTGAGCCACTCGCACACGTCGGTGCCTTCGTGTTCGATGGCGAGGATGTTGTACCCGCCGCCGGGCGCGACCACGACGACGGTGCCGTTCGCCTTGTCCTTCGGCGGTGCGTAAATGGTGATCGTCGGCTCGCTGACGTTCGCGAGCCGCTTCACGTCGAGCTGGCCCTTCTTCGTTTCGAGGTACTTCTCCGGGCCGATGTCCTTGGTTTCGCCGGGCGCCTTGCCGGGCCAGAGCTTGACGGGGTCCGCCGCAACGGAGCGGGGGGCGTAAGCCCCCTGTGTGGCGACGAGTGCGAGTGCGAGCAGAAGACACAGACGAGTCATGAAGCACCTCCGGTGGAACAGCGTCGTATGGCGAACGGCGCGGCGTAAGCCCGCCGAGCCTTCGCAAAAATGAAAAACCGCGGGCTTACGCCGCGCCGGTGCACCCGCGTGTTTGGGCCCCGGGGGGGGCTTCCCCCCCCCGGTTTTCCGCACGGGTCAACGGCGGGGGGATACCCCCGCGCCGTTCGCCGTACAAGCCGCTACTTGTCGGGAAACGGGTCGTTCTTGCCGATCGGCTTGCCCTCCCAGATGGGCACGCCATCGGTGTACGTCAGCAGGCGCCCGGCGCTGCCGGGCAGCGGGTCGGCACTCTTGGCCGGCGCCCACTTCGCCATACTCTTCTTCACGTCGGCGAACTTCGGTTCCTTCGCCAGGTTCGTCCACTCGTGCGGGTCCGCGGCGCGGTCGTACAGCTCCTCCGAGCCGTCGGCGTAGACGATGTACCGCCACTTCTCGGTACGGACGCCGTGGTTGCCGGGGTTGTGGGTGGTAATAGCGGGCCGCTCGCGGGGCGCTTGGGCGTCCTTCAACTGCGGAACCAGGCTCAACCCCTCATTCGCCTTGTTCGCGGGCAGTCCGCAGAGGTCGAGGAGCGTGGGGTAGAGGTCGAGCAGCTCCGCGGGCCGGTCGCATTTGGCGTTCGCGGCGATACCGGGGCCGGCGAAGATCAGCGGAACGCGGGTCGAGCGCTCCCAGAGCGTGTTCTTTCCGGTAATGCCCTTCTCGCCCAGGTGCCAGCCGTGATCGCTCCACAAGACGACGATCGTATTCTTCTCCTGGCCGCTCTCGCGGAGCGCATCGAGGACACGCCCGACCTGCGCGTCCACAAAGCTGACGCTCGCGAGGTACGCCCGCACGAGTGTTTCCCACTGCTTCGCTTCTTCGAGCCACTTCAGCCGCGGTTCGGGCAGTTTCCAGTGCAGGTACGAGGCGAACCGCGGCAGGTCGTCGCGGTCGTCGGGCTTGACCTTCGGCAGGACGAGCTTTTCGAGCGGATAGAGGTCGAACCACTTCTGCGGCGCGTAACAGGGGACGTGCGGGTGCTGGAAGCCCACCGCGAAGACCCACGGCCCCGCCGGCGGCTCCTTCAGCTTCTTCGCGGCCCAGGTCGCGATGTCGTAATCGAAACACTCCTCGTCCTGAGTAGGGAACACACCCCAATCGACGAGCGGGTGAGGGTCGGGCGTCTCGACGAACTTCACCTTCGGCCGCGGCTGGAGCGCGCCTGCGGGGCCGAACGTACCGACCTCCGCGGCGCGAGCCTCCTTCGGCGGGTAGCCGCCGTGGAAGATCTTCCCGGTGCTGATCGTCGCGTAGCCGTTCTTCGCGAACCACTGGAAGACCGTCTGGTAATCCTTCAGTTTGTCCGACGTGCGAAACCACGGCGCCAGAGCGTAAACGCCGGTCGTTGATGGCCGCAGCCCGGTCAGAACGCTCGTCCGCGACGGGTTGCACAGCGGGCTTTGGCAGTGGGCATTGGTGAACGTCGTCCCGCGAGCCGCGAGCGCGTCGAGGTGCGGCGTCTTCACCTGTTCATGCCCACCGAGCGGCCCGACCCAGTCGTTGAGGTCGTCGATCGCGATGAACAGCACGTTGGGCTTGTCGGCCGCGAACGCGCCCGACACGAACGTAACGCACACGGCGACCGCGAGAAGCCAGCGCATGACGATTTCCGGCGTGAAACGCGCGGCGGGGATGCGATACAATGCCGTCATTGTGCCCCCCGGCGCGCCCGCGCCAACAAGAATCTCAGGGTCGATGTTTCCCGGGGTTCCAGACCCGGGGTTAGAAACCCCGGGTGCCAACAGTGACGAGGTTCTTGCAACATGCTCCGATATGTTCTTCCCTTCGTCGCATTGCTCGTCGCACTCCTCGTTACGCCTTCCGATGCGGCCGACGTGAAGGACCACTGGGCGTTCAAACCGCCGACGCGTCCGACGCTTCCGAAGCCCGACGCGCGGAACCCGATCGATGCCTTCATCCGCGCCGGGCTCGCCAAAGAAGGGCTAAAGCCCTCACCAGAAGCGGATCGCGTCACGCTCTGCCGCCGGCTCTACCTCGACCTCATCGGACTGCCGCCCACGCCGAAGGAGGTCGATGAGTTCGTCGCCGACACACGCGCGGACGCGTACGAGCGGCTGGTCGAGAAGCTACTCGCGAGCGAACACTACGGGGAGAAGTGGGCGCGGTGGTGGCTCGACGCCGCCCGGTTCGCCGATTCGGACGGCTACGAGAAGGACAAGTCGCGCCAGGTGTGGGCGTACCGCGAGTACGTCATCCGCGCGTTCAACCGCGACCTGCCGTTCAGTCAGTTCGCCATCGAGCAGCTCGCCGGCGATCTGCTCCCGAACCCGACGCAGGACCAGATCGTCGCGACCGGGTTCCTCCGCATGTCGATGCTCAACGAAGAGGGCGGAGTCGATCCCGAACAGTTCCGCATGGACGCGATGTTCGACCGCGTCGATGCCGTCGGCAAGGCGTTCCTGGGGCTGAGCGTTGCGTGTGCGCAGTGCCACGACCACAAGTACGACCCGATCTCGCAGGAGGAGTATTACCGGCTGTTCGCCTTCCTCAACAACGACCACGAGGCCCAGCGCGTCGTCTACACCGCGAAGGAACAGATGACGATCAACGGGCTGCGTTCGCAAATGAGTGAGATCGACGCAAAGTTGAAGGAAGCCAACCCCGATTGGGAGAAGCAACTCGCGCGCTGGGAGGAATCGCAGAAAGAGCCGGGGTGGAAGTTGATCGCGGCCGAGAACGCCAACGACGGCTCGCAGCGGTACCTCCCGCAGAAGGACGGCTCGATTCTGGCACAAGGTTACGCGCCCACGAAGTTCAGCACGCTGCTGAAAAGCGTCTCACCGGTGAAGACGATCACCGCGTTCCGCCTGGAGTTGCTCAACGACCCGAACCTGCCCTGCAACGGCCCGGGTCGGTCCTTCATGGGGACGTGTGCCCTCACGGAATTCGGCGCGGAGGTGGAAATTCAGGGGAAGAAAGAGAAGGTGAAGTTCGTGAAGGCGCTCGCGGACTACTCCAACCCCGAGCGGCTGCTCGAACGGAACTACGACGACAAGACCGACCGGCGCCGGGTGACCGGACCGGTATCGTTCGCGATCGACGGCGACGACAAGACCGCGTGGGGCATCGACGCCGGCCCCGGGCGCCGCAACCAGCCGCGCGTGGCGATCTTCGTCCCCGAAAAGCCGGTCGAGGTGCCCGCGGGCGGCGTGTTGCACTTCAACCTGAAGCAGAACCACGGCGGGTGGAACAGCGACGACCACATGAACAACAACCTCGGCCGCTTCCGGCTGAGCGTGACCGACGAGAAGCCGCCGGCGGCCGACCCGCTCCCGCCGCTGGTGCGAGCCGCAATGAGTGTACCCGCCGCGAAGCGCTCGCCGGCCCAGGCCGCGACGGTGTTCGCGGCGTGGCGCGCCGCGGCTCACAAGGAGGCGAACGACAAGATCGAGGCGCTGTGGAAGCAGTGGCCGGAAGGGGGATCGAGCCTCGTGACCGAGAAGCGCGACGACCCGCGAGCGACCGCGATCCTCAAGCGCGGCAACTTCCTGCGGCCCGGCGAACGGGTCGAGGCCGGCGTCCCGCAGTCCTTGCACGCGCTGCCGAAGGGTGCCGACAACAGCCGGCTCACGCTCGCGAAGTGGATCGTGGACAAGCAATCGCCCACAACCTCGCGCGCGATCGTCAACCGCGTGTGGCAGGCGTACTTCGGTCAGGGGCTGATGACGACGCCCGAAGAGTTCGGCACGCAGGGCGACAAGCCGACGCACCCGGAGTTGCTCGACTGGCTGGCGTGCGAGTTCATGTCCCCGGCGAACCCCGACCGCAAGGTCGGGGGTGGCGCACCGCGCGAGGGTGGCGCCCCCCCCGGCGCTGGACACCCCGGCACTGGCGTGCCGGGTTCGCCGTGGTCCCTCAAGCACCTCCACCGCCTGATTGTCACCAGCGCCACCTACAAGCAGTCGTCGCGCGTGACCCCGGAGTCGCTGAAGGCCGACCCCGATAACAAGTTCCTTGCTCGCGGGGCGCGATTCCGCGCCGAGGGCGAGGTCGTGCGAGACATCGCCCTCGCGGCCAGCGGGCTACTCAACCGCACGATCGGCGGGCCGAGCGTGTACGCCCCGGCGCCGGACTTCCTGTTCAAGCCGCCGGCGAGCTACGGGCCGTTCGAGTGGGTCGAGGCGAAGGGCGAGGACCGCTACCGCCGCGCCCTGTACACATTCCGCCGGCGCTCGACCCCGTACCCGGCACTCACGGTGTTCGATGTGCCCGTCGGTGAGGCGAGTTGCGTGAAGCGCACGCGCACCAACACCCCGCTCGCGGCGTTGACGGCTCTCAACGAAACGATCTTCGTGGAGTGCGCCCGCGGACTTGCCAAACGGGCACTCACCGAAGGCGGGAAGACTGACACAGACCGCCTCACCTACGCCTTCCGGCTGTGCGTATCACGCACGCCTACCGCGGACGAACTGGCGATCCTCGCGAAGCTCCTGGAGAAGAACCGCAAGCGGTTCGAGGAGGGCGAGGCGAACGCCTCCGAGATCGCCACCGGCGCGAAGGATTCGCCGAAGCCCGACGGCTTCACTCTCGCCGACTGGGGCGCGTATACGCTCGTGGCGCGCGTGCTTCTAAACCTGGACGAAACGCTGACCAAAGAGTGACGAAAGAAATGCGGAGTGCGGAATTCGGAACGCGGAATCAGAACCACCGAGGAACCACCATGACCTCTCTGCACCGTTGGCTGGCCGTCGCTGTGATCGCCGTGGGCGTTTCGCTTCTCCCCGCCGACGACAAGAAGCCCGCGGCGCCCGACGAGGGATTCAAGCCGCTGTTCAACGGCAAGAACCTCGACGGCTGGGTGAACGTCAACTGCCATCCGGGTACGTTCTTCGTGAAGGGCGACGAGATCATCACCACGGGTACGCCGACCGGATTCCTCCGCACCGAAAAGCAGTACGAGAACTTCGTCCTGGAGTTCGACTGGATGCACGTCGAGAAGGAGAAGATGGCGAACAGCGGCCTCTTCGTGTGGGGCGACCCGTTGCCGGCGGTCGGCACGCCGTACACGCGGGGGATCGAAGTTCAGGTACTCATCAACTTCGCCCCGAAGGACGGCTGGGCGACGAGCCACGGCGACATCTTCAGCATCCACGGCGCCCGGTGCGTGCCCGACCGCGTCCACCCGGTGAACCCGAAGATGGAGCGGTGCCTGCCGAGCGAGAACCGCGTCAAGGGCGGCGGCGAGTGGAACCACTACAAGGTCACCGCCAACGACGGCGCGATCAAACTGGAGGTGAACGGCAAGGAGGTGAGCGGCGTCAGCAAATGCAACCCGCGGAAGGGTTACATGGCGCTCGAGAGCGAGGGCGCGGAGTGCCACTTCAAGAACATCAAGATCAAGGAGCTGCCCAGCACCAACCCGAAGCCGGAAGAGTGCGCAAAGGTGGCCGAGGGGCACAAGTCGCTGTTCACCGGCCTCGATTTGAAGGGGTGGAAGGCCGACGACATGACCAAGAAGGGCTGGACGGCCCGCGACGGCGTGTTGGTCGCGAAGAAGGCGGACAAGGTCGCCAACCCGCACCTGATAACGTCGAACTCTTACGAAGACGTGGAGTTGGTGTTCGACTGGAAGATGCCGGACAGGGTCGCGGGAACGACCGAACTGCCGACCGGCAGTGTCGCGCTCCGCGACGAGAAGAACCGCGGGATCCGACTGGGGATCTTCGGAGACGGCGTACTCCTGCTGACCGGGCCGAGTTCCGACGAGATCAAGTTCGCCAAGAAGCCGAAGGTGACCGTCAACGGGTGGAACCGCGGCGAGCTGTCCGTGAAGGGAACGACGGTGAACCTGCGGGTCAACGGGGAACAGGTGGTGAAGGATCACGTCATCAAGAACGAGGGGAACTTCGACGCGGGCGGCGGGCCGATCTCGCTCTCCGCGAACCCGGCAACCGAGTTCCGCAACCTGTTCGTCCGCGAGCTGAAGGAGAACAAGTGATGTCCGCGACCCTGACACCGGAAGCCGAAGCGATCATCGACCAGGCGCTAAAGCTGTCCACGCCCGAGCGGGAGTTTCTCGCGCTGCGATTACTCGACAGCGTCTACCCGCCGCCCAACACCTTCGAGTCGCCGGAAGCACTGCGCGCGGAACTGAAGCGGCGCATCGAAGCGCACGAGCGCGGCGAGATGAAAGCGTACACCCTCGAAGAGGCGATGGCCAAGATTCGCAAAGCTCGTGAGGAGAGCGGGCCACGCGCATAGCGCGTGGCACCGTAACCTGCCGACCGACCCACCGGAGACCTGACATGCTCCCCAACCTTCCCGACCGGCAGCGGCTCCTCAACCGCCGGTGGTTCCTTCGTGACTGCGGCGTCGGCCTCGGCGCGCTGGCGCTCGCGGACCTCGCCCGCGCGGAGGAGGCGCCCAAAACGCACCACGCACCGAAGGCGAAGCGCGTCATTTACCTGTTCATGGGCGGCGCGCCGAGTCATTTGGAGTTGTTTGATAATAAGCCGCAGCTCGCGAAGTTCGACGGCACGCTCCCGCCGCCGGAACTCATCAAGAACTACCGCGCCGCGTTCATCGCCCCGAACTCCAAACTGCTGGGGCCGAAGTACAAGTTCAAGAAGTTCGGCAAAAACGGCACCGAACTGGGCGAGCTGCTCCCGCACCTCGGCGGCGTCGTGGACGACATCACCATCGTCAAGTCGATGGTGACGGATGCGTTCAACCACGCCCCGGCGCAGATCATGGCGCTCACCGGACACCAGCAGTTCGGGCGCCCGAGCGCCGGCGCGTGGGTCAGCTACGGTCTGGGCAGCGAATCGAAAGACTTGCCGGGGTTCGTCGTGTTCTCCAGCGGGAGTAAGGGGCCGAGCGGCGGGCAATCCTGTTGGGGTTCGGGGTTCCTGCCGTCGAGCCACGCGGGGACGCTGTTCCGCTCCGCGGGCGATCCGGTGCTGTTCCTCTCGAACCCGCCGGGCGTCGATAAGGACATCCAGAAGGAGTCGCTCGACGCGATCAACGCGCTGAACAAGTCGCGGTTGGAGGTGGTGGGCGATCCCGAGATCGCGGCGCGCATTTCGGCCTACGAAATGGCCGGGCGGATGCAGTCGAGCGCTCCGGAACTGATGGACCTCTCGAAGGAGACGAAGAAGACGCTGGAGATGTACGGGGCCGAACCGGGCAAGCCGAGCTTCGCCAACAACTGCCTCCTGGCACGCCGGCTCATCGAACGCGGCGTCAGGTTCGTGCAACTGTTCCACGAGGCCTGGGACCACCACGGCGGCCTCACCGCGGGCCTCAAGGCCGAGTGCGGCAAGACCGACAGGGCCAGCGCCGCTCTCGTCAGGGATTTGAAGCAGCGCGGGCTCTTGGACGACACGCTGGTGATCTGGGGCGGCGAGTTCGGCCGCACCCCGATGGTGCAGGGCGGCAACGACGGGCGCGACCACCACCCGAACTGCTACACGGTCTGGATGGCCGGCGGCGGGACGAAACCGGGCCTCGTCTACGGCGCGTCCGACGAACTCGGTTTCAACGCGACGGAGAACAAGGTCCACGTCCACGACCTGAACGCGACGATCCTGCACCTCTTGGGCCTCGACCACACGAAGCTGACGTACCGGCTGCAAGGCCGCGACTTCCGCCTGACCGACGTTCACGGCCACGTCGTCGAGAAGCTATTGGCGTAGGCGAACGGCCGGTGTCACCCGGCCGGTGGAACCTTCGCGCTTCCGGCCGCGCGTCGCTCCCACCGGCCGGCTGCCACCGGCCGTTCGCCTATACGGCTGGCAGTTCAAACCCCTTGCGGTACTCCCTCCCCAGCAGCTTGTTCGCTTCGGGCGAATCGGTCGTTTCGGTCTTCGCATCGAACTTCAGCGTCTTGCCGGTGCGGTACGCGAGGTTGCCGAGGTGGCACAGCAGCGTACTCTTGTGCCCGATCTCGATCTCGGCGACGGGTTTGGCATCGCCGCGAATCGATTCGATGAAGTTGCGAACGTGCAACCCCACCATGTCGCCCTTCGGCTTCTCGGCCGCGCCGTCGCCGCCGCGAACGGTCCACGCGTCGCCGGTAAACAGCATCGTCCCCTTGTCGCCGTGGATCGAGATGCCGTAGTCCTGCCCCTCCGGCCCCTGACCCTTCTTCTCCCAGATGCGATGCTCCCAGACGAGCGTACAACCGGTGGCCCCGCCCGGGCCGCCGGGGAAGTCGAACGTGGCGAGCTGCGTGTCCGGGGTCTGCTGGTCGTCGTCGTAGTAGAACTTGCCGCCCGCGCAGCTCACCTTCGCCGGCGTGTCGAGGCCCATCACGTTGCGGGCGAGGTCGAGGCCGTGGATGCCGTTATTGCCGAGTTCGCCGGTGCCCAGATCCCAGAACCAGTGCCACTGGTAGTGCCAGCGGTTCTTCGTAAACTCGCCCGACGCCGGCCCGAGCCACAGGTCGTACTCGACGCCCTTCGGCGGGGCTTCCGGCTTGGCGAACCCGATGTTCGGCCTGTTCCCCGCGATCCACGCCCGCGCGAAGCTGACCTTCCCGAGCTTCCCGGCCTGGATGTACTCGCGAGCCGCGACCACGCTCGGCTGGCTGCGGCGCTGCGTCCCGGCCTGGATCACGACCTTGTACTTGCGGGCCGCTTCCACCATCCGCCGGCCCTCGGTCAGGTTGTGCGAAACGGGCTTCTCGACGTACACGTGCTTGCCGCGTTCGGCAGCCCAGACGGTCGCGAGCGCGTGCCAGTGGTCCGGCGCGCACACGATGAGCGCCGTCACCGACTTGTCTTCCAGCACCTTGCGCACGTCGGTCTCGATCGCCGGCGGCGACGCGGGGTTCTTGAGCGCATCGAGCGTCCCCTTTACCATTGACGGGTCGGGGTCGATGAGGTGCGAAATCTCGACCCCGGGCGTTGCGGCGAACGACGGCGCCAGCGACCGGCCGCGGGTGCGGAGGCCCATGATCGCGACCCGAACCTTCTCGTTCGGTTTATCGGCGGCCCGGGTGTAGGACGCCGCGGACAGCGTGAGTGCGGAGGTGGCGAGGAATGTGCGGCGGTCGGGTAACATTGGCAGCTCCGAGCGGGACAAGAGATGTCCGTTATGGTAACTTGTCGGTGCCGAATTTCGCACGAGAAACCTCGGCAAACGGAGTACCTCCGATGACGCGATCTCTCTCGCTCCTACTGTCGGTAGCGATGCTCCTTTCCACGACCCGCACGGCACCAGCCGCGGAGCCGATCATCTCCATCGAGGACATCCCCGAGTGGGGAAATAGCTACAAGAGCGAACCGTTCATCGCAGCGGCCATCAAGTTTCAGGCACTGGGCGCGGATAAGGCCAAGAAACTCCTTCTCGAACTCGCTGACCTTGAAAAAGCTGCCGCACGTCACGAAGCCCGACTCAGTGCGACTGGTCTGAAGGGCGACGATCTCGAATTTGCTGTCACTCGCGAACTTCTTAAGGAGGAACGACAACAACGGGGACTATTCATCCTGTGTCGGATGCTGTTCACTGCGAAGCCGAAGGGCGAGTTTCGGAGACCGATGCTTGGCGCCCCCGGATTCGTCGGCCGCACGAGCGGGAGCGATTGGCCGTTGGAACCTATCGAGATCGTGGACGGGGTGCCGTTCTTGGTCGTCAATAGCTGGGTGCTCGGCGGTATACCTGAATCGGCGTGGTCGTATGTCGAATACTGCGTAAAGAACTGTGCTTGGAACACCGAAAAGTTCACCCCGAAGACCGCGGAGGAGCAACAGAAGGCACTGGAGAAGTTGCTGGCGGCTCCCAAACTCAAAATGATCGGCTCAGGTAAAGAGTTCCTGGCCGCTCAAATCGATCGCCCCGAAATCCTCGTCGCGGACTTCGAGGGCGACACCTACGGCGAGGGGTGGAAGACCACCGGCACCGCGTTCGGCAAGGGTCCGGCGAAGGGGGCGCTCCCGAACCAGATGCCCGTGTCGGGGTATCAGGGTAAGGGGCTGGTGAACAGCTACCTCGGCGGCGACGCGAGCACCGGCACGCTGACCGCACCGGAGTTCAAGATCGAGCGGAAGTACCTGAACTTCCTCGTCGGCGGCGGGAAGCTCGCGGGCACGCGCATCGACCTCATCGCCAGCGGGAAGGTCGTCCGCACCGCGACCGGACCGAACGACAAGGCCGGCGGGAGCGAACACCTCGACTGGCACACCTGGGACGTGGCCGAATTCGAGGGCAAAGCCGCGACGATTCAGATCGTGGACGAGGAAAAGGGCGGGTGGGGGCACATTAATATCGATCAGATCGTGATGAGCGACGCCAAGAAGCAGGCCGCGCCGGCGTTCCGGCGGTTCGACGCGGTGGACAAGCGGTATTTGCACCTGCCGGTCAAGAACGGCGCGCCGAAGCGCCGGGTGCAGATCGTCGCTCGGTACGACGTGCGACCCAACCGCGAGCAGGTCCGCGATGTCGTCGAGCGGGAGTTCGACATCGAGTTGGCCGAGGGCGAACCGGACTTCTGGGTCTTCGCCGACGTTTCGGCGTTTAGGGGGAAGACGATCTTCGTGAAGACGACGCTCCCCGCGGACTCGAAGGCCCTCGCGGCGCTGAAGCTGGCCGACGACGTGCCGGCCGCGGAGAAGCTCTACCAGGAGAAGCACCGGCCGCTGTTCCACTTCACGAGCCGCGTGGGGTGGTTGAACGACCCGAACGGCTTGGTGTACGCCGACGGCGAGTGGCACCTGTTCTACCAGCACAACCCGTTCGGCCGCGAGTGGGGCAACATGCACTGGGGCCACGCGACGAGCAAAGACCTGTTCCGCTGGAAGGAAGAAGGGGTCGCGCTATACCCCAAGAAGTACGACGACTGGGCGTTCTCCGGCTCCGCGGTACTCGACAAGGAGAACACCAGCGGCTGGGGCACGAAGGAGAAGCCGCCGCTCGTCCTGGCGTACACGAGCACCGGGCGCGGGGAGTGCATCGCGTACAGCCTGGACAAGGGCCGCACCTGGAAGGAGTACGACAGGAACCCGGTGGTGAAGCACATCGGCCGCGACCCGAAACTGATCTGGCACGAGAAGGCCAAGCACTGGGTGATGGCGGTGTACACCGAGGCCGACAAGAAGCAGTGGATCGCGTTCTACACCTCGCCGGACCTGAAGGAGTGGAAGTACGCCAGCCGCATCGAGGGCTTCTTCGAGTGCCCGGATTTGTTCGAGATGACCGTCCAGGGCGGCACGACCCGGTCGTGGGTGCTGTACGCGGCCGACGGTAAGTACCACGTCGGCGAGTTCGACGGCAAGGTGTTCAAGCCGCATTACGAGGAGAAGCGGCAACTGTGGCACGGCCGGTTCTACGCGGCGCAGTCGTTCGACAACGCCCCGAACGGTCGGCGGGTGCAAATCGGCTGGGCGCAGGGCGTCACGTTCCCTGGCACGCCGTTCAACCAGCAGATGACCGTGCCGGTCGAACTCACCCTGCGTGCGACGAAGTTCGGCTACCGGCTGACCGCCCTGCCGGTCGAGGAGCTGGCGACTCTGCGCGAGGCGAAGCCCGCGCACGAACTCCGCGAGCCGCTCACGGTGAAGGAGCGGCTCACGCTCGCGGACAACCTCGACGCGTTCGACCTGGAGCTGGAACCGGCATCCCCGTACGCCGGGTTCACGCTCGACCTGCGGGGGACGAAGCTCGTGTACGACGCCGCGAAGGGCACGCTGACCTGCAAGGACGTGACGGCCACGGTGAGCAACCTGGAGCACCTGCGGGTGCTGGTCGATCGCGGGTCGGTGGAGGTGTTCGCGGGGTCGTTGATCCGCGGGCGGGCGGCGCTGTCGGTCGCGGCGCTCCCGGACGAGAAGAACCGCAAGGTGGAACTGACCCCGACCGACGGCGAGATCACGATCAAGAGCGGGGCGGTGTACCGCATGAAATCCGCGTGGGGGAAGTGAGTCATGGCCCTGGTCGTCCCCTGTTCCCAGTGCCAGACCCCGCTCGCGGCGCCGGACTCGGCCGTCGGGCAGCGCCTGCGCTGCCCGAAGTGCGGCACCATGACCACCGTACCGAACTTCATCCCGGCCGAAGAGGTGCCGGTGGTCGAGGCGAAGATCGCTCCGCCCCCGGTCAAACCAAAACCGATCGTCGCGGAGGAAGCGCCCGAGCGGAAGCCGCCCCGGCGCGACGACGACGATTACGAGGAAGTCCGCCCGCGGAAGAAGAAGCGGCGGTACGCCGACGAGGACGACGATTACGACCACGACCGCCCCCGCCGGCGGCCCGCACGCCGCCGAGCTGCCGGCGGGGGCGGTGGGAGCGGGGCGCTCGTCGCGGGCCTCGTCATCGGCGGGTTGCTGCTACTCGCGGGGATCGGGTTCGCCGTGTACCTGTTCGCGGGGAAGAACTCGCCGCTCGCCAAGAAGTCGCCGGTGCCGGCGGGGTGGGAGCAACACAACTACCCGCAGGACGGGTTCAAAGCGTATTTGCCCCGGGGCACCACTTACGTGTCGGTGCCGACCGATGAGTTCCGGCCCGGGCGGGTCGGGCGCCCGGGCCGGATCGGGGCCGGCGGGTTCGACTGGGCCGACGACCTGCCGCCGGTCGATCGGTTCGCGATGATGACCACCAGCGACTTCAACGCCCCGGTCCACATCGACCTGTACGTCATCAAGTTCCGCGACCGGCTTCCGTCGTCGGTCCGCGGTCAGATGCGCCGCGGCTTCGATGACATAAAGCTCGGCAACATGGAGATCCGCAAGACGACGTGGCTGGGGTACGACGCGGTGGAGCAGCTCCACCCCGGCGGGCTGATGCGGATCGTGTACACCGACCGGCACGCGGTCCTGGTGTCGATCACCGGGGCCAACGGCACCCGCGCCACGCCGGAGGAGGAAGCCGGGTTCTTCGACAACTTCGAACTGACAAAGTGATGGGCGCGGCGCCGCGAGCAGCCCAGTCGTTTCAACAAGGTTAGGCAGTTCTTCCTTCTTCAGCCTGAAGGGCTGGGACAACATAGCCCGGGGCAACGCCCTCGTTGTTCTACACAAGTGCGGAGTGAT
>CAZBXY010000076.1:0-27897 GCA_964495365.1 uncultured Frigoriglobus sp.
GAAGCGCGAGGTTGTACCGGCACGCCTCGACGTGCTCGCGCACTTCACCGACGAACAGCGCGAGGTCGAGTCCCGGTACGACCGACTCCGGTGTTTGGCCCGCGGTGCTAGCGAACACGCCGCCGAAGTTCTTGTAAGTGATCGTCATCTCACGGGAGAACAGGTTGCCGAGGTTGTTCGCCAGCTCCGAGTTGTAGACCTCCGCGAACCGGCCCCAGCCGAACTCGCCGTCCGACGGGAACGGGCACTCGCGCAGGAAGAAGTACCGGAACGCCTCGGCGCTGAACTTCGAGATTACCTCCATCGGCTCGATCACGTTGCCGAGCGACTTGCTGATCTTCTCGACGGTTCCGGCCTCCTCGTTCTTGACGTACACGAACCCGTGCCCGAACACCTTCTTCGGCGCTTCCTCGCCGGCGGCCCACAGCATCGCGGGCCAGATCGCGCAGTGGAACCGCGTGATGTCCTTCCCGATGAAGTGCGTGTCGCACGGCCAGTACTTGCGGAACGTGGCCTCGTCATCACCGTAGCCGATGCCGGTGATGTACGTTAAGAGCGCGTCGAACCACACCCAGATGGTGAACTCCGGGTCGAACGGCACTGGAATGCCCCACTTCTCTCCGCGGCGCGTGATGTTGATGTCGAACAGCCCCTCGTTCTTGATGAGACTGACGATTTCGTTCTTCCGGGCTTCGGGCTGAATGAAGTCGGGGTTCTCCTCGTAGAACTTCAGCAATCGCTCGCCGAACGTGGACAGCCGGAAGAAGTGGCACGGTTCGCTCCGCTTCACAACCGGTTTGCCGGGGTGGAGTGAACACTGGCCGTTCACCAGTTCCTTCTCCGTCTTGAACGTCTCACACCCGTCGCAGTACAGCCCTTCGTAGCTGCCCTTGTAGATGTGGCCGTTGTCGTACACCTTCTGAATGAACTTGCGGCAGCACACTTTGTGCCGCTCGCTGCTCGTTTGAACGAAGGTGTCGTAGCTGATGTCCAGCGCGTCCCACACCTCGCGGAACTGCCTGGCCATGTCATCACAGTAAGCTTGCGTGTCCAGGCCGAGTTCCGCGGCGCGTTTGCTCACCTTCACGGTGTTCTCGTCGTTGCCCATCAGGAAGAAGACGTCAAAACCCTCCATCCGCCGGTAGCGGGCCTGTACGTCGGCGCCGAGCTTCTCGAACGCGGTGCCGATGTGCGGCCGGCTGTTCGGGTAGTCGATGGCGGTCGTCTGGAACCAGCGGGGTTTGTCCGTCACGTCTTGCTCCCTTCCGATGCGATGTAGCCTTTCTACAGACGCGCCGGGGGGCAAGTAGGTTCAGAAGGGGATGGTCTCGTCGAACACCTCCTCGCCGAACCGGGCGACGAGCCGGCCCTTGAGCGCCCACGAGAGGGCGTGCGTGGCCCGGTCGATGTCCAATCGGAGGACCGTCAGCCCCGTAAGGTGCGGGGCGTTCAGCAGCGCCGTCACGGTGGCCTCGCTGAAGAGCGCGTACCGCAGCGTGAGCGATTTCAGGTTGCGCAGCGATTCGCAATTCGCGAGGGCGGGGAGAACGTCGGGCGGCGTCCGCATCTCCCAGGCACCGCAGAACTCCAACTCGGTCAGAGTCGAGAGCGCCGGCCACGTCACGAAATCGGCGGCATCCGCTTCGTTCGCTTCAAAGATGCGGAGTTTTCGGATCGGGATGCGGAAGGCCAGCCGGGACCATGTGGCGTGAACGTTGCGGAAGTGCCCTGCGGCCTCCGAAGGAAAGCCCCGCTCCCACGCGTCCACCACGGTCTCCGGCAAGTCCAGTCGCTCGCCCAACTTCTCTTGGCCGAAGCGTGAATCGAACACGCAGGTCTGGAACGCGAGCATCTCGTCGGTTGCACCGCGTGCCTGCCACACCTGCGCGCGGATGCCGTTGGCCCACGCGAGGTTCACTGCTCCGCCCTGTTCCGCGAGCCAGTCGGCGAACGCCAGTCGCGGCGTGTCCTCCTCCGGGTGCTCGCAGATCGCACGGAGAAACGCCTCTTCGTCGCTCATCGGGACGCTCACGCTGGATTCGGGGTCGCTGGCGCGGTAACCTCGAACATCCTACCACAGCCCGAACCGAGTCGTCTTCATGCGCAATCTCTCCCGACTCACGGTCGCCGCGCTCCTCGCGGTACTCGGTTCACTGGCCGCGGCCGACGACCCGGCGCCGCTGGTCAAGCCGGTGGCGCCCGCCGGCGGCGCGGTGCGGGTTCGCGTGCCGGTGAAGGAGGACGCCGAGACGTTCATGCAGTTCCCCGCGCTCGTGCCCAACCCCAAGAAGAAGGGCGAGACGATCCCCGTGAAGGTACTCATCGACACGCTCCCGAACCCCGGGGTGGTCGAACTGAAGACGTGGCAGAAGTGGGGGTTCGAGGTGCCGCCCAACCGCGTCGGAGTACTCCCCGAACTCATCATTCCCGCAGCCCAGATCGCCCCGAAGGCGGCGAAGGGCGGGGACGTCGAGTTCCGCGCGACGAACGTGAAGCTGAACATCGTCGAGTCGCCCGCCGGGCAGCCCACGATCCTCGGCGGGTGCGACCTGTGGCTGTCGCTCCGCGACCTCACCGGCGGCGCGGACCGGGCGTTCGAGCCGCGCGTGTACTTCGCCGACAAGTTCCTCGAACTGACCGCCCCCAACGCCGCGGTGAAGAAGCTGAACGCCGGCGAGGCCGCGTTTGCCGACCCGAAGGCCACCGCCGGCGAACGGGTTCCCGCGGTCGGCAAACTGGGCGGCCCGATCCCGGCGTTCGAGTTCGCGTCGGTCAACGGGTTCACACAGTACAAGACGCCCAACGACAAGATCGAGCGGGTGAACGTCGGCGTGTCGTCGATCAGCAACTACTCGGCGCCCGGCATCCTGATGACGCTGAACACCGCGCGCGGGTGCGGGGTCGAGATGGACAAGCTCCCGGCCAACGGCAAGGTCGAACCCGGGAAGGTGAAGGAGCTGCGGCTCGGCCTTTCCACCGGTCCGGGGTTCAAGGCGCAGAAGGACTTCGTGCTGAAGGACGTGACCGTTCACGTGAACGACGACAAGACGACCGCGTTCGTCTGGCTCGGCCCGCGGTTCGCGGAGTCGTACTTCCAGGACGGCGTGTACGGGTGCGCGGCGGACGGAGCGTGGCGGCTGCACGGGCGGGTGAAGCCCGAACACCTCGAGGACATCAAGACCCGCGCCCCGGCCAAGAAGCCGTGACGGCGGGCTGTCACTGAACCGCGTGCGGTCCGAACCGCGCGCCCAGTCGATCGCGGACGCGCCAGGACGGGCGGTTGCGGAAGGCGCCGGTGCGGAGCGTCAAGTTCCGCACCCCGGACAAGCACCGCGATTGCAGGATCAGGTCCGCGACGCGCTCCGTCACTTCCAAAAAGGCGAGGCTGAGCGATTGCAAACCCCGGAGTGCGGGGCACGTGGCGAGCGCGGCGACCCCTCGCGCGCTCAGCATCCGTTCGATCCCGGTGCTGTCCCAAATCATTAACTCCAGTGTGGTCAGTCGTTCTAATCGCGGCCATTGAACGAGGTCTTCGACCGCCTCATCTTCGATTCCCTCGACCCCGAGTTGCCGGAACGGGATGCGGTCGGGCAGTTCGGCCCACCGCGTTCGCAGTAGCGGGTAATCGGCGGTCAGGCGCTCGGGGAACCCGCGCTGCCATTCTCCCACGCCCGCGCCGCTTCCGGCCGAAAAGCCGAGCCGTTCGGCGAACTGCCTCAGCCAGTAGTCCTTGCCGAACCGCTGCACGGTCGGCACGTCGCCGGCGGTTTCGAGGCCGGTGCCGAGCCGCACGTGCGCGCGGATGAACCGCGCCCAGGCGTCCTCGACCTTCCCGCCGTTTTCCTGGAGGAAATCGGCGAACACGAGCCGGGCCGTGTCGTCAGCCGGGTCGGCACAGATCGCGGCCAGCAGGGCGTCTTCGTCGCTTACAGCGGCTCCCGGCGTCAGATCGTAAGCCCCTTGCCGTACCGGCGCCGGAGAGCGGTTCGCGCCGCGGGTTCGTTGATCGCGTTGTTCCGCAGGTCGATTACGCGAATGTTGTTCAGGTGCGGCGAGGCCGCGAGCGCCCGCGCGCCGACGTTCCCGATCGTGTTCGAGCCGAGCCACAGTTCCGCGAGGTCCGGGAACCGCCCGTCGGCGAGGTCCGCGGCCACCGCGTCGTCGGCCCTGTTGCCGTGTAGATCGAGCGCGGTCACCCGGTGCAGGTGTGGCGAGGCGAACAGGTCGCGCAACTCGCTCGCCCCGGCCCGCGCCGCGACTAGCCGCAGCGCTCGCACGCGAACCAGCTGCGAGACGCTGGCCAACTTGCGCCCGTCCCGCAGCCAGCGCAGCCGCAGGATGTGGATGCCGGGCACGGCGAAGATCTCCGCCGCGTGCTTCACGATCGGTTCCTCGTTGGCGGCCTGAACCTCCTCGATCAGCCCGCGGTTGAAGTCGCCCCAGTCGATCTTGTCGATGTGCGGCAGTTCGGCCTTCCACTGCGGGGCGAAGTGCGTGAGGTACCGTGCGTTCTTGCGCACGAGCGGCGCGCGGGCCGGGTCGTTCAGATCGAGCCGCGCAAGCTCCACCTGATTGCGAACGAAGTCGGCGCGGTCCGGCTCCCCGTTCTCGTCGAGCCAGTCGGCGAACATGAGCCGCGGGGTGTCTTCCTCCGGGTGTTCGCCGATCGCGTGCAGCAGTGCGTCGTGGTCGTTCATGGCGGAAAGAGCCGGTGACGGCGAACCGGGTTCACGGCGGGAAGAACAGCCCCGGCCCGCCGATGCCCCACGGTTGACCGGCGTTCGCGGTCAACAGGTGCGTGCCGAGTAGCACGAAGTTGCCGCCGAACGGCTGCGCCGGTGCCTGAAGAACCTTGGCCACTAACCGAAGCGGGTCGGACTCGGCGCCGGTGCGCCGACTGCGGAGCCGGACCGGAATCTCGGCGAGGACGCACGGGACCAGTTGTTGAGCGACCGAATCCCACTAACCGAGGAGTTGAGCGGGTGCGGCGGGTTGTGCGGTCGGCCGGCCGTTCTCGAACATCGGGATCGGTCCGTGGCGCACCGGGATCGGCGTGAGCGCCGCGCCGATCAACTGGGCGACGGACTGACTCACGACCGAAAAGACCGCGCCCGTGTCGAAGAAGCAATGCGCCCGGTGCCAGTTCGCCCCACCAATATCAACGAGGAGCACATGGCGGTACGTCACCAACCGGTTGCCGGGTGTCAGTTCGTACTCGACTTGCGTCGTGTGGAGCGAGAACCACGGCATAAATTAGAACCAGTCGTGGAGGACGCGGGTTTCGGGGGCCGCGATCACGGTCGTCACGATGCTGTTGACCGGGAATCCGAGCTTTTCGGCCGCTTCGGCCCGTACCGCGTCCGCATCGTCGCCCACCGCGATGACCTCGTTCGGGATGGCGACGACGATCTTACCGGGGTACAACTTGGCCAGTTCGGGATCGTCGATGGCCCATTCCGCGCCAGCCGAGGTCGCGTTTACTGCGCCCAACATTGGTTGCCTCCGTTCCGAATTCGTTCGCTCTATCGTAACTCGCCGGCGAGTACGCCCGCAAGCGGGGACGCCGAGCGTAACCGCGTACTCGCGCGATCGCACCCCGAACGTGACTCGCTCCGGTCCGGTCCCGACCGCACGAGCTATAATCATGTCATTCTCGGGCCGGTGGCCCGTCCCACGAGGAGATCGGAATGCGCCTCTGTCTTGTGTTCGCGCTGGTGATCGGGGGGTTGGGGCTGGCGTCGCGGGCCGACGAGCCGCCGCCGACCGACGGGTTCGACGACAAGGCCCCGTCGTACAAGAAGGACGTGGCCCCGCTCTTGAAGGACGCGTGTTCGAGCTGCCACAGCGGGCTGAAGGCGAAGGCCAAGCTGGACGTGACCGACTACAACTCGCTGATGAAGTTCGTGAAGGCCGGCGAACCGGACAAGAGCAAACTGCACAACGCCCTGCACGGCAAGGACGCCAAGCAGATGCCGCCGAAGAACCCGCTCGCGGCCGACCAGATCGCGGTCATCAAGAACTGGATCGCCGCCGGGGCCAAGAAGGACTGACGCGGGGAAATCTCAAATTCCAGGAACCGAATTCCAAACAAGACAGGAAAGCGGCGATTGCTTTGTTTGGGATTTGGTTCCTGGAATTTGAGATTTCCTCCGAAGGAGGCACCATGTCGTTCACGATCACCGCGCCGGCGTTCGCGCCTGGAGGCGAGATCCCCGCCGCGTACACCTGCGAGGGCGCCGACGTGTCGCCGCGACTGGAGTGGACCGGCACGCCGGCGGGCACCGCGAGTTTCGCGCTCATTGTGGACGACCCCGACGCCCCGGACCCGGCCGCGCCGAAGATGACCTGGGTTCACTGGGTTCTGTACAACCTGCCGGCGAGTTCCGATCGCCTTACGGAAGCGGTCGCACAAGCGGCGCTGCCCGGCGGGACGCTCGAAGGCGCCAACGACTGGAAGCGGACCGGATACGGCGGCCCGTGCCCGCCGATCGGCCGACACCGCTACTTCTTCAAGCTGTACGCGCTCGATACCGTGCTCCCGGACCTCAACTCCCCGACGAAAGCCGAACTTCTCAAGGCGATGCAGGGGCACGTTCTGGCCACCGCCGAACTGATCGGCACCTACCAGAAGGCGAAGAAAAAGTAGTGCCCGGCGCGAGCGTCGGGAAAAGGCGAAATGGTACTTGAGTGCCATTTTTCGCGTCACTATCATATCGGTAACAACATTTCTTCACACATTCGCCACGGAGCGGCCGTATGGGGCTGTCCAAGAAGATCGCGTACCGGTTGCGGACCCTGCGCGAGGCCGCGAAGCTGTCGCAACAGGAGGTCGCGGAAAAAGCGGACCTGAGCTTGTCGCTGATCGCCAAGATGGAGCAGGGGCGGAAGGCCGATCCGCGAGCGAGTACCATTTTGGCCCTGGCCGGGGCGCTGGGCGTGCGCCCGGGGGAGTTGATCGAAGACCTCATCCCGCCGCCGGACGGCGCGATTCCGGGTAAGGGCAAGAAGGGCAAGAAAAAGAAGAAATTGCTCGCGGCGCTGACCGCGGCGGTCGGGGGCGACGGCGCCGCCGGCGACGGCACCGGGATCGAAGTCGCGCCCGAAGCCCCGGTCACCAACGGCGAGCCGCCGAAGAAGAAAAAGAAGGAGAAGTGACCGCCACGACCTAATTGCGTTCGGGAGCCGCTGTCAGCGGCTCCCGAAGCCAATTCGCACGATCCGTTATCACGCCGCGCGCGTGAGCGGGTCGAACAGCAACACGTCCCCGTCCGATTCGCCCGAGTGGGCCGGAGCCGCTTCGGCACCCCAGGGCAGTTCGCTGTCCGGCACGTCGGGCGGTTCGGGCAACTCGGCGTCGAGCAGCACCGCGGCCATTCGCTCCAATTCCTCCCGAAGGGCGGTGAGTTCGGCCGGCACCGCGGGCGCGTTCGGCTCCTCCGGAACCACGAGCGCCAGCGGGACCGCGGCGGTCTCTTCCGGCGACGGCTGCGGGAGCAGGGCCGCGCGTCGGGCGAAATCGGCTTCCACCCGCTCGCGCTCGGTGTGCCACCGCATCTCGTAGACGACGAGCTTCGACTGCCACGCTTCCAGCCGCAGCCGGAGTTGCCACAGGTCGTAACCGTCGGCCCGCCGGCGGGCGTCGGCGCGGGCGAGCCTCGCCTCGCGGGCATCCAGCTCCGTTTCGCGCCGGCGCAGCGTGCGGGCCAGGTGTTCCATCTCCGCGACGGTCGCCCGTTCCGCCTCCTGCCACTGCGCGCGGGCGCGGGCGAGGTCGGCGAACTGCTCGGCCAGCACCCGGCGGCGGTCGGCCAGCGTCTCCTTTTCGGCCGAAACGGTCGCGTACAGCCCGTGGACCGCGGCCCGTTCGAGGTTCAACTGCTGCTCGCGCGCGGTCAGCTCCGCGGCGAGGCGCCCGATGTCGTGGTCGGCGGCCCGGTCGAGCGCGACGAGCAGTTGGGGCGGCGGTTCGGCCCCGGTCGGCGCGGGGGCGAGCGTTTCGGCCCGCAGCTCGGCCCGGCGCTGTTCCAACTCGTCCACCAACTGCCGGGCGGTGCGGGCGCGGGCGTCGAGGGCCGCAGCCTCCTCGCGCAGCCCCGATACCTCGCGCTGGAGGGCCGCGCGGGTGTGGGCCTCGGTCTTCTCGCGCGCGGTCAGCTCTGCAGCGCGGGCGTCGAGCGCTTTGGCCTGGTCCGCGTGGAACCGGTTCGTCTCGTCGAACTCGGCGGTCATCCGCGCCTGGCGCGCGTCCAGGTCGGCCCACGCGGCCCGCAGGTGGTCGCGGGCGGTCGCGGCGGTCGCGTTGAACTCGGACTGGACCGCGTTGAACCGGGTGACGCGGGCCTCGAACTCGGCCCGCTCGGCGTCGAGCTGGGCGCGGGCGGTGGCGAGGGTGTGGTGGATCTTGCGGGTGAGCCGCCCGGCGAGTTTGCGGACCCGGTTCCGCTCGCGGTCGGCGGCCCGGTGCGCGGCCCGGGCCTCGGTCAGCAGGTGGTCGCGCTCGTCCTGTGCGTGTGCCATGCCCGCGGCTCCGTCGGCGGAATAACCCGTATAGGTTATCGGCAATCCGGGGCGGCGATCTGAAGTTGACTCAAGTCCCGCTTCGCGGGAAATTCGAAATGACAAATCCGAAATCCGAAACAAGACCGGAAAACAATCGAGCGGCGAACCCCGAACCAAAGACGAATTGTGTCTTCGTTCGGATTTCGTCGCTCGAATTTCGGGCGTCCGCGAAGCGGGTCAATCCACCGCGAATGCCTCGAAGAGGTCTTCGGCGGCCTCGCCGGAAGCCGGCGGGAAGTACAGCGGCGGCGCGTAGACCGCGTTCGCGGGCCCGGCGGTGTTTTCGGCGCCCGGCAACAGGACCGCGCCCTGCGCGACCGCTTCGGGCGCCGCCGGGGCGGCCGGCGCGTCGCTCGCCGTGGGGTCGCCCCCGAGCCATGTGGACAGACTGGGCGGCGCCGCCGGCGAGTTCGCCGCAGGGGAAGTGGTCGGGGCGCTCGGGGCCGGCGCGTTGACCGCGGTCGGCGCGGTTGGGGTGGAGGTCGCGGTGGAGGTCGCGGCGGTCGGCGCCGGGTCGGCGCGGAACCCGAACGCTTGCACGCTCGCCCCGCCGTTGCCGAGCTGGCCGGTCACCGTGATCGACCAGTTGGTCAGCCGCCCGACGTCGAGTGACGCGTTGTCGGTGACGCGCAACGTCCAGACGCCCTGCGTGCTGCGCCCGTCGAACGTGGACAGCCGCTGCTGCACGCCCGACACGATGTCGGGCCGGAAGTTCCCGTTGAACGGGGCCGCGCCGCTGGCGATCGCGGTGCCCGCCTCGTCGTCGAACCCGGTGTTGGTCAGGTTGTCGCCGCTGCCCCCGCGGCGGTTGAACAGCGTCACCACCTGGCCCGTCGGCGAGGTCAGCGTGATCGTCAGGTCGCTGTCGTAGGTGTGGGTCAGGCTCACCCGCACGTTCAGGTCGCTGATCGAGATGTTGTCGGTGACGTTGATCGTCGAGACCGTCGTCTGGAAGTCGTTGATCGCCAGCGAGATGGTGCCGGTCGAGTACGTCCGGGTCACGGTCGTCGAGAGGGCCTGGGTCGCGGTGTACCGGTCGGCGGTCGTTTCGCCGGCGGTCCCGTTGCTGTTCTGGTTCATCGGGTTGCCGGCCGTGTCGGTGATGTTCGGGCCGAACGTCAGCGCGTAGTTCCCGCCGGCCGTTTGCGTGGCGAACCCGATGTTGAACTGCGTGTTATTGGTCCCGGCGACGGCCGTAATCGTGTAGGTCGTCGCGATCGCCGCGCCGTCGCGGGTGAAGGAGACGATATCGGCCGACGTGAAGGAGGCCGGGGCCACCGGGCGGTCGAACGTGACGCGCAGGTTGTTGAACTGGGTGCTGGTGGCCCCGCTGAACGTGGCCGCCGTCACCTTCGGACCGGGTGCGACCGTCGTGCCGGCGAACATCTTGGCGACGTTCAGCCGGCCGCCGGTGGCGACCTTCCCGCTGAGGGCGGCGACCGTATCGACGGAGCTGTACAACTTGGAAATGACCTGGGTGTAGGTCAGGCTCGGGTTGGCGCCCCAGTACAGCGCGATGGCCCCGGCGACGTGCGGGGTGGCCATTGAGGTGCCGTTGAAGGTGCTGTACGTGTTGTTCGGCGTGGTGCTGCGGATGCCCACGCCCGGCGCGGCCAGATCGACGGTGGTGGCCCCGTAGCTGGAGAAGCTCGCGAGGGCGTCGTTGCTGTCGGTCGCCGCGACGGCGACGACGTTATCGAAGTTGTAGTTGGACGGGTAGTTGGGCGTCACGTCGTTGTTGGACGCGCTGTTGCCGGCGGCGGCGACGAAGATGTGCCCGGCGGTTCGCGCCCGGCCGATCGCCGCGTTCAGGGCGGAACTGAACCCGCCTCCGCCCCAACTGTTGTTGGTCACCTTGATCCCGTTGTTCACCGCGTAGTCGAGCGCCGAGACCGCGCCGCTGGTGGACCCGCTGCCGCTGGCGGTCAGGAACTTCAGCCCGACCATGCTGACGGCCCAGTTCACCCCGGTCACGCCCACGCCGTTGTTGCCGATCGCCCCGATGGTGCCGGCGACGTGGGTGCCGTGGTTGTTGTCGTCGAACGGGTTGTTGTCGTTGTTGGCGAAGTCCCAGCCGACGAGGTCATCGACGTACCCGTTGGCGCCGTTGTCGGTCCCGTTGGCCCAGCCGCCCTGGGCCGTCGTGCGGAGCAGGTCGCCGCCGTCGATGCGCCCGTTGCCGTTGAGGTCGGTGATCTTCCCGGCCCCGATGTTGATCGCGTTGTTCAGGTCGCGGAACGAGATGATGGTGTCGCCGTCCACGTCGGTGAGCTGGGACAGGACCGCGGAGGGGATCTCGGCCTGGTTGATGCGGATGTTCAGGTACAGATCCTGGTGCGTGTAGTCGATGCCGCTGTCGATGACGCCGACCGCGAAGTTCGGGTTGCCGGTGAAGGTGTCCCAGACGGTCGGGGCGCCGATCTTCGGCAGCCCGTAGAGCAAGTTGTACGCCGGGTCGTTGGGCGTGCGCTGGACCGAGACGATCTCGTCGGGTCCGGCCGACACCGCGCCGATCGCGTGGCTGTAGTAGGTGATCGCGGTGCCCAGGTCGGTGCCCGGGGTGAGGGTGACGCTGTAGATGCCGAACCCCAGGGCCCGCACGCTGGCGGCGTACGGCGAGGCGGCCAGCCGGGCCGCGTCGGCCGCGGTGGTGGTTTCCGCCTGCATGACCACGTTGATGCGGTCGTCGGCGATGGCACCGGTGGAGATCAGGTCCGGCAGCGCCGCGGTCAGTGCCGCGTCGAGGCCGGCGGGCGTCGTGCGGTCTTCGAGCGGTTCCATCAGGAGGCGCGCGCGGCCGTACCGGGCAAGGACCATGACAGACCCTTTCAGGGCGGGAATTGAGTTTGAGAATTCGGCCGAACGCGCGAGTTCGTGAGTGGAGGGGATCGCGTTCGACCTGCCGCACATTCATACCGGACGGCTGCACCGCCGACAAGCACACCTGTGCGAGTTTCCCCCTCTGTTTAATCCGGTGTCGGCTTCCGCTCCGACACGTGTCTCCGATTCCGGCGCTTCCGGCACACCCGCCCGAACCAGCTCGCGCACCGGAGCAAAGATTCCGCTCACCCCTTGCGCCACTTCAACTCGGCCTTGTCGCCGTGCTTGGCGTGCTTCGGGTCGAGCGCGCGGACCTCCAGTTTCACGCCCGTCTCGGTGAACCACGCGTCGACCCAACCCGTCACCTCGGCCTTCGCGAACGGGTAACCGATCGCGGGGAGGTTAATCAGGTGGATCCCGTCCCGCTCCGCCAACTTCCACGTGTGGGTGTGCCCGAACACGAACGCTTTCACCTGGAGCCGATCCTTGAGGACCGGCCAGAAGCCCGTCGTGTCGGCGATCCCGTTGGCCTTTCCGGTCTTGGGTGCGTCGAACTGGAGCGGGTGGTGCGCGAACACGACCGCGGGCTTCGTCTTGCGATCATCCAGTGCCTTCGCGAGCCACTTCAGTTGGGATTCACCAAAAATCCCGCCGACAGAGTTTTTGGGGTCGTAGGAATCCAGCACGAACAGGTTCGCCCGCTCCAGTTCGACCACGACGACCTGCTTCCCCTCCACCGGGCGCTCTTGGGGCCGCAGTTTCTCCAGGCTTTCTGCGAATCGGACGAAGTTGTCGTGATTACCGAGTCCGAGGTGCAGCGGGACGCCGGCGTCGCGAACGGGTTCGATCAGCGAAGCGAACAACTTGTATTCCGCCGCGGTGCCGGTTTTGTGGGCGAGGTCGCCGTCGATCACCGCGCACACCGGTTTGGGAGCCAGCTTCGCCACCTCCGCGGCGACCGCCTTGAACCGGTCATGCATGTTGCAGTCGCGGTCGGTCGCGTCGGCCTTCTCGCCGATGTGCGAATCCGACAGCAGCGCGACGCGGTGCGGGTCGGTGTCGGCCGCCAGCGCCGCGGGCATCGGGAAGACGAGTACCCCGGTGCCGACCGCCGAGGCGAGGAACGTGCGGCGTGTCGGAAAAAGCGTTACAGGCATGAGTGTTTCCCTTCCCGTGACGTGGGTTTCATGTGCGGCGCGAATCACTGTCCGAACTTCTTGCATCATCCAAAGGAGCATTCTACTGTTCGCAGCGAGATCACGCTCGAACTGAAGGCCCGTAATGACCGCGACCCTGCTCACCCGACCGACCACGGAGCGCCCGTCGCGGTACGCGCCGGGAAAGATCGCCGTCACGGACCTCGACCGCGTCGAAACGTACCCGACGCTCTCGGACACGACCGTGCGCGTGCTGGGGATGGTGAACAACTGCAACGTGTCGGTCGCGGAAGTGGCCGGGATCGTGCGCCGCGACGGGGTGATTGCCGTGGCCGTCTTGCGCGCGGCCAACAGTTGCGCGATCCGCGGCGGGAAGGCGATCGAGGAGGTTCAGCAGGCGATCCTGCGGATGGGGCTTCAGGAGTGTTGCAAGCTCTTGAGCACGATGGGCGTGAAGAACGTGTACAACCGCTATCCGGCGGCCGTACAGGAGCGGTGCGACGCGGTGCTGCGGCACTCGCTGTTGGTGGCCCGCTTGGCGTCCGGGCTGAGCAAAGAAGCGGGGGTCTCGTCGCCCGGGCCGGCGTTCACCGCGGGGCTGCTCCACGACATCGGCCGCGTGGTCGTGTGCGTGAAGTGCCCGGACGACGCCCGTGCCGGCGCCCTGATGACCGGCGAGGAGACCGAGGACACGCTGAAGGTCGAGCGCGAGTACTTGAACACCGACCACTGCGCGATCGGGGCACAGTTCGCGGTCCGCAACAAGCTGCCGACGAGTCTTCAGCAGGTGATTCTGAACCACCACAGCCCCGCGGACGAGGACGCGCACCGCGAGCTGGTGGCGCTGGTCGCGGTGACCGATCGCATCGTGAACCACGCCCAGGCGAAGCACAACGTCACCGGATACAACCTCGTGGCGTGCCCGCACTTCCCGGTGCTGGCCCGCGGGTGGACCCCGGCCCGCGCCGCCGCGTTCCACAAGGCCCTGCCGAACCTCGTCGTCCAGGCGCTGCGCGACACCCGCACCATGCTGAAGTCGTGCGAATAGCTCCGGTGTGGTCCGGTCACTCTGCGACCGGGCCACATCAGCCCACGCATCGAATTTCCGCTGAAACACAACCTTTCCCGGCAAATTTGGCACACGGCGAACATCGTCCTAAACTCGACACATCGTTCTCCGTGCCGAGGTATCGCCCATGCCCACGCTCCTGCTCCGCGAATCGTCTCCCGCCCGTCCCGCCGCGCCGAACTTACGGCAGACGGTGTTGAGCAGCCTGGACCGGGTCGAGACGTACCCGACGCTCTCGGACACCGCGGTCCGGGTGATGGCGCTGGCCGACCGCGAGGACGTGTCGGTGGCGGAGGTGGCCGGGATCGTGCGGTGCGACGGGGTGCTGGCCACGGCCGTGTTGCGCCGCGCCAACAGTTGCACGTACCGCGGGCGCAACGAGATCGGCGAGGTCCAGCAGGCCGTGCTGCGGGTGGGTGTACGCGAAACGGCCCGGCTCTTGTGCGCGATCAGCGTGCGCCGCGTGTACGAGGGATATTCGGAGTCGGTGCGCACGCGGTGCGACGCGCTTCTCCGGCACTCGCTGTTCGTGGCCCGGCTGGCGTCGGGGCTGGCCAAGCTGAGCGGCACGGTCGAACCGGAACTGGCCTTCACCGCGGGGCTGTTGCACGACATCGGCCGCGTGGTGCTGTGCGTGAAGTGCGACGGGTCAGTCGCCGAGCCGCCCTCGACCCGCGAGGATGACGACACGCCGGCGACAGAACGGGCCGTGTACGGGATCGACCACTGCGCGATCGGCTACCAGCTCGCGACCCGCAACTCACTGCCCGAACCGATCGTGCGGACCGCGCTGAACCACCACCGCCCGGACGAGGAGACGTTCCACCAGCAACTGGTGGCGCTGGTGGCGGTCGCGGAGCGGGTGGGGAACCACGTCCAGTGGAAGCACAACGTGGCGGAGTACGACCTGGGCGCGTGCCCGCGGTACGAGGTGCTGGCGCTGGCGTGGCCGCGGAAGCGGGACGAGGCGTTCCGCGCCGGGCTGGCCGGCGCGACCGTCCGCGCGATCCGCGACACCCGCCAGATGCTCAAAGCAATGTCTTGAGTCTCAAGCCGTAAGGTCGAAAGTCGTAAAGTCGAAGATCTCTGCTATTTGGTCTTCGACTTTACGACTTTCGACCTTACGACTTGAGACTCGGCTAGATGAGTTGCTTGATCGGCTCGGCCCCTTCGACGCCCACCAGCTTCTGGTCGAGGCCGCCGTAGAAGTACGTCAGCTTGTTCGGGTCGAGGCCCATCTGGTTGAGTACGGTCGCGTGCAGGTTCTTCACGTGGAACCGGTTGTCCACCGCGAAGTTGCCCAGTTCGTCCGTCGTACCGACGCTGATCCCACCCTTGATTCCGCCCCCGGCGCACCAGGAGGTGAAGCCGTAGGCGTTGTGGTCGCGCCCGGTGCCCTGAGCGTATTCCGCGGTCGGCTGACGGCCGAACTCGCCGCTCCAGATGATAATGGTGCTGTCCAGTAATCCTTTGCGCTTGAGATCGGCGAGCAGCCCGGCGATAGGCTTGTCGGTCGCCCCCGCGTGGAGCGAGTGGTTCTTCACCAGGTCGCCATGGGCGTCCCAGTTGTGATCGTTGTGGTTACCGCCGGAGTAGATCTGGATGAACCGCACGCCGCGTTCGACCAGCCGTCGTGCCAGTAAGCACTTCCGGCCGAAGTCGTCGGTCTTCGTCTCGCCGATCCCGTAGAGTGCCTTGGTTTCCTCGGTTTCCTTTGAGAAATCGACTGCCTCCGGAGCGTGCTCCTGCATCTTGTACGCCAGTTCGTAGCTCGCGATGCGGGCCGTGAGTTCGGTGTTATCCGCGCGTGAAGCGAGGTGTTCTTCGTTCTTCTCTTTCAGCCGGTCGAGTAGCTCGCGCTGTTGCTCGCGCGTTGTGCCGGGCGGCAGCGCGAGGTCGTGAATGGGCGTCTTGTCAGCGCGGAGCTGCACGCCTTGGTACGCGGCCGGCATGTACCCGCTGGACCAGTTCTTCGGCCCGTTGATGGGGCCGCCGCTGTTGTCAAGCATCACCACGAAGCCGGGCAGGTTCTCGTTCACGCTGCCGAGGCCGTAAGTGACCCACGAGCCGAGGCACGGGCTGCCGCTCAGCAAGCGACCGCTGTTCATCATCAAGAGGCCGGAACCGTGAATCGGCGACTCCGCGTACATCGAGTGCAGAAACGCGATGTCATCGACGTGCTGCCCGACGTTGGGGAAGAGGTCACTGACGCGCTTGCCGCACTTGCCGTAGTTCTTGAACGCGTATTTCGGCCCGACAACGCGGCCCTGGTTCTTGTGCCCGCCGCGGCCGAACGTCTTGACGGTGATGGTCTTCCCGTCAAGTTTCGCCAACTCGGGTTTCTCGTCGAAGGTATCGACCTGACTCGGCCCGCCGTACATGAACAGGAAGATGACGGCCTTGGCCTTCGCCGGGAACATCGGCGGCTTGGGCGCCATCGGATTGGTGAACTTCGTGGTGTTCTTCGGCCCATCGGGCGCGTTGGCGAGCAGCGGGTCGTTGTGCAAGAGGCCGGTGAGGCCGAGCGCGCCGAACCCGGCCCCGGCTTCCCACAGGAACTCGCGCCGGGTGCGGCGGCAGAACTGGTTCGCGGACGTATCGTGCATGGCGGTAGCCTCGGTCGTCAGTGAGTGTCTTCAGTAACCGATGAGTAGTACGCCTTTGAGCGGAAGATTGAGCCGATTACTCGCATAGAGAGTTTGGAAAAACCTCTCGATCCGCTCGAAATCAGGGCTAGTTCGATAGACGTTCCGCACGGCGATGGCGACATATTCAACGCCGTGCATCATGCAAGCCTGGAACAAGTCCTTCAGAAACTGGTTGTTCGTATAGCCACGTCCGGCTTCCACCTCGACAACGAACCCTTCTTTCTCGTGATAGGCGTCCGCATCAAATGCCTTCTCCAGGCGCCCATTCCGCCCGAAGAGTACCGGCACCCGAATCGTCTTCTCTCTCGTCTTACCCGTCTCTACCTTGAAGCCGCAAAGCGCCAGCTGCGGTTCAACCTTCGCCAACACTTGGTTGCTTTCAAGCTTCGCGTGGGTCGTGGAGTCGATGTCCGAGGCGATGACCTCAAACGCTTCCACAACGCGCAATGCGAGCGCGGTCGGCTTGTCTGAGCGAGGAAAGTAGCTCCAGTTAATCATAGGTGGGCTCAATCCAAGTACACGAACTCGTTGGCGTTCAGGCACAGCAGGCAGTAGCGGGCGAGCGCCTTCAGGTCGTCGAGGTCGTGTTTCTCCTTCAAGCGGGTGAGAAACGCCACATCGGCTTTCACCTCGTCGGCGGTGGGCACGCGGCCGGTCGTCAGGCGCACGGCGCGGGTGACTTGGGCCGCGAGGTTGTTCGGTGCGTCTTTCTGCAATCGCTTGGCGAACGCCTCGGCCTGTTCGTTGGCGAACTCGCCGTTCAGAAGGCCGAGCGATTGCGTCGGGACCGTGGTGACGTAGCGCACCGGGCAACTGGAATCCGGGTCCGGCTGGTCGAAGCCCACGAGGATCGGCACGCGGAGCGACCGCTTCACGTGTGCGTACACACTACGCCGGTTCCCTTCTTCGGGGGCCGATGTCGGCCACCCCTGCCCGGGCACCGACTGACCCGCGAGGACTTCCTTCGGGATCTTCGGATACGTACTGGGGCCGAACTGCTTCAGGTTCAAGGAGCCGCTGACGGCCAGGATCGAATCACGAACCTCTTCGCCCGATAGTCGGCGCATGTTGAACCGCCACAAGAGCGCGTTCGAGGGGTCGGCACGCAGATTGTCCGCGTCTCCCTGCGACGAAAGTTGATACGTACTCGACATCATGATGAGCTTGTGCAGGCGCTTGAGCTTCCACTCGCCGGCGACGAACTCACTCGCCAGCCAGTCGAGCAGTTCGGGGTGCGTGGGCTGTTCGCCGAGTTTGCCGAAATCGTTGGCGGTGGGCACGATTCCGCGGCCGAAGTGGTACTGCCACACGCGGTTGACGAACACGCGCGCGGTGAACGGGTTGTTCTCCGACGCGATCCAGTCCGCCAGCACCGTGCGGCGCCCGCTACTCTTCATGCCCGCTTTCGGGGCGGGAATGACGGGTTCCGGCAAGCCCAGCACTTCGGGGAACCCGGGCTTCACCTCCTTGCCCTTCGCCGCGGGCGAACCGCGAACCAGGACGTGCGTCGGCGGCGGGTTCCGGTCGCAGTTGTTCACGGACAGCGCCAGTTGCTGACCCGGCGGGGCCGGCTTCTTGGTCAGCTCGTCGCGTTCCTTCTTGAGCGCGGTGTAATCGTCCTTCTGCTGCCCCTTCAGCGCCGGAACCACCTTCCCCGAAACGACTTGCGGCCGGTCGTTGCCCTCGGCGGCGCGCTGGTCCTCCGCGGGGAGCGTCTTGATGACCTCATCTTCAATCGCCTCCATCGCCTTCGTGATCTCGGCGGTGCGGGCCATCCGCTTCTTCAGTTCCTCCTCGTACACCTTCCGCTGGTCGGGGGGCGAAATGTCGGTGAGGTTAAACGCGGAGCGCACGTTCCGGTCATTCGAATACGGCTTGATGTCGCGGAAGAACGCGACGAGCCGGTAGTAGTCGGTGGCCGGGATCGGGTCGGCCTTGTGGTCGTGGCAGCGTGCGCAGTTGAACGTCGTCGCCAAAAAGGCTTGGCCCGCTGTGGCAACGATGTCATCGAAGCCGTCGAACACCGCGAGCAGCGGGTCGGCCGGTTCGTCGTCCCAGATACCGAGTCGGTAAAAACCGGTGGCGATGACCGCGTCCGGGTTGTAGCCCGGCATCTCGTCGCCCGCGATCTGCTCTTTAATGAACTGCGTGTACGGCTTATCGGCGTTGAAGCTTTGAATGACGTAGTCGCGGTAGCGCCAGGCGAACGGTTTGGGGCCGTCGCGCTCGTAGCCGTTGGTTTCGCCGTAGCGGACGACGTCGAGCCAGTGCCGGCCCCACTTCTCGCCGTAGTGCGGACTTGCCAGCAGACGGTCGATGAGCTTTTCGTAAGCGTCCGCATCCTTGCTGTTGACGAACGCATCCACGTCTTCCGGGGAAGGGGGGAGGCCGGTAAGGTCGTAGGTCGCGCGCCGGATGAGCGCCGCGCGCGAAGCCGGCGCGACCGGCTTTAGCCCCTTCGCCTCCCACTTCGCCGCGATGAACGCATCGATCGGATTTCGGATTTCAAACTTCGTCTTTCGAATTTCCGGCACCGCGGGCCGCTTCACCGGCTGGTACGCCCAGTACCGCTTCGCCTCCTCGGTGACGACGCTCTTGGGGGCCTTCGCGGTGTCGCCCACGCGGTCCGCGGGGACCGGCAGCCCGTCCTTCACCCATTTTTCGAGTGTGGCGATTTCCTTATCGGGCAGTTTGCCCTTCGGCGGCATCTGGTAGGCTTCGTCCTTGTAGTGAATGGCCTTCAAAAGCAGGCTGTCCGCGGGCTTCTTCAGATCGACGGCTGGGCCGGTATCGCCGCCGTCGAGCGCACCCTTGCGGGTGGTGAGGTCCAGCCCGCCCTTGATCTTCTCCGCGTCGTCGCCGTGGCACTTCAGGCACCGCGCCTTCAGCACCGGGAGCACTTCCTTCTCGTAGAAGGAGACCTGTGCCGGAGTGAACGAAGGCGCGGGCTCGGCTTTCTTGTCTTCGCCGAGCGAGCGGCGCGGCGTCAGCCCGCCGGTACTCGCGACCAGCGCCCCAACAAGCGCGAGCAGAGCGAACGAACGCGAAAGACATGTGGTCATGGCGTGGGTCCGGTCGGCGGGATGTCTTGGCGAACCCCGCCCGCAAGGGCGGGGGTGATTGTGGCAGGAATCTCATTCTATCGCACCCCCGCCCTTGCGGGCGGGGTTCGCCGTGGTCACGGCGTTTCCACGGTGACCGCCATCACGATCGGCGCGGTGCGGTCCGGGCCTTTGACGAACTCGATCGTCTTCACCACCGCGTCCGGGCGCTTCGGGGTAACGGCCAAGTAGCGGATCTGCTGACTGCGCAGCGCGAAGGCGTGCTTCGAGCCGGGCACGTCGAACTTGCCGATGTAGTCCGCGAAGTGGACCCCGTTCTTCAATTCGTGGTCCTCGACCTTGCCGTCGTCGTAGGTCAAGCGGACGATCATCGACACCGAACCGTTCGGGTTCGGCTGCTGCGCCGACCAGCCGCCCACGCCGCTCAGGAGGTGAATCGCCTTCGCCTTGCCGTTGAAGGGCAGGCTCACCGACTTCGGCATCTTCGGCGGGACGACGCCGTTCGGGCCATTCAACATGACAACGTTCTTCACGGTGTCCTTCTGCGGATCGACGAGCACGAACGGCACCCCGTCGAACACCTTCGGCTTCCAGTCCGGGAAGACGAGTCGCTCCGCGCTGCCGCCCGCGTCGAAGAACATGTCCTTCGTGGAAACGATCGTCGCGACCTTGTCGAGCGGCAGCGGGACGAACTTCCCCTTCTGCGCCAGGAACTCCAGAAGGTCGGTCAGCTCCTCCGGCTTCATCACCTTCTCGAAGCCCTCGGGCATGAGCGACTTGTCCGTTTCCTTCATCGTCACGATGTCGGCCTTCGGGAACGTGTGGCGCTTGGCGTCGGCGTCGATGATTTCCACCGACGTGCCGGTTTGCGCCCCCAGGATGCCCAGAATCGTGCGATCGTCGGCCGTCGTGACCCGATACAGCTTGAAGTTCCCCTCCACGCTCCGCGACGGGTCGAGAATCGCGATCGCCATTTCTTCCTTCGGGTGAACGCCGAATCCCGTTAAATCCGGTCCGATTTGGGTGCCCTCGGCGCCGTGCTTGTGACACTTGGCACATTGGGCCACAAACACCTTCTTGCCGGCCTCGACGTTCCCGGTCTTGTGGATCGCGGTCTTCAGTTCCTCGATCACCTTCTGCCGGTCGGCGTTCGGAAGTCCGCCGCCCTGCGAGAGCAGCTTCTTCGCGCGGTCGGCAACGGTCGCGTCCGGGTGGCTCGCCAGCGCGGTGCGCTGGTCGAGGGCGAGCATATCGAACCGCAGCGTGCCCTTTTCGACCGCGTCGAGGAACGCCTTGGCGGAATCGGCCTTCGCGAGCACGAGGCGCAACGCCGCGGGGCGCACCGCCGGCGGCAAGTCCTTCAACTTCGCGACGACCGCGACCCCGACGCCCTTTGCTTTCGATTGCGAAAGCGCCTCGAAGATTCCGCCCGTAAGCGCGTCGGACGCCTCCGGCGTGACCGTGGCGAGGAGTTTTGCCGCCGCGTCGTCGCTATCGGGCTGGAACTCGACCACCTGCGCCGCCGCGCTGATGCGGTCGGCGTCTTTGGCCTTCGCGTCGGCGAGTGTGGCGAACGCCGCTTTGGTGATGGCCGCGAGTTGCTCTTCGATGCCCTTCACACCCCACGTCGAAGCGAGCTTGAGCAATCGCCCGCGGGACGCGGGGGGGAGTTTGGCGAGGATTGCGCCGACGTAGCGATCGGTGAACTCGTCGAGTTTCGGCGTCTTGTTCGCAGGCCAACCGGCTGCTAACCCGTTCACGATCGCGGCTGCCACGTCGCTTCTGGCTTCCTTGTTACTTAGGAATGCCAGCGCGGCAGCCAGATTCTCATCCCCGCCAGACGCGGCGTAGTGCCGGGCGAACAGTTCGAGCGCGGCCAACCCCTCTGCCGTTGGCTCTTGAGTCGAAAAGGCGGCGCCAACCAAGGCGTGCCCCGCGAGCGCCGAAGCGGCGGAGAGGAGTGCTTCGCGCCCTGCGCGGTCGTTGGTGCCAGTCAGTAGTTCGGTTGCTACCTTGGCACCCAAAAAGCCCTCCTTTGGTTTCGGCATGTCCGCGATCACGAGCGCGGCGGCGAGTCGTAACCGCGGATCAACCTTTGGCCCGAGTTGGTTGTTAACGAAAAGGGCTGGAGCGAAAAGGGTCGGGTTGTTCGTCTGAGGCAGCGCGCTGAGGATCGCTTTGCGGACGGCCAGCGAGGGGTGTTTCATGGCCGCGAGGAGAGACAGGCGAGTCCGTTCATCCTCGGTGGTCAGTGTGCAGAGTAACCATGTGGCGTGAACCGCGCCCGCGTTTAATCCCGTCTCATCAACCGTGTTGTCCTCGATCAGTTTCACCAGCGCCGGAGCCACGTCCGCGTTCCCACGGTCCACCAGCAGTCGCTGGGCGTGGAGGCGCCACGTCATGTTCGGGTGCTTCAGCGTTTCCACCAGTTTCTCCGGCGTCGCGTCCTTCAGCGTGAAGGGCTTTTCGGCCGGGGCCTTCTTGTAGACGACGCGGTAGATGCGGCCGTGCGTCTTGTCGCGCAGGTCGGTCTCGTAGGCGTTGCCGCGGCCGTTCTTGAACCCCGCCGGCGTCGGGTTGTGCTGCACGATGAAGGCGTACCAGTCGATCACCCACATGTGCCCGTCCGGGCCGACCTGCGCATCAATCGGCGCGCACCACTCGTCGTCGCTTGCCACGAGGTTCCAGCCGTAGTTGGCCTTGAAGCTCGTGCCGGACGGCTGAAGGGTCATCGTCGCGGTGAGGTGGCCCGTCGGCTCGGAGATGAAGGCCGTGCGGTTCCAGTACTCCCGCGGGTAGGTTCGGGCGGTGTAGATCGAGATGTTCGACGCGGCAGTGAACCCGCCGTGCCAGTCCACCTGCCGCACCTTGTCGGTCATCGGCTCGATGTGGTTGTCGGGGGCGATGTTCTGCAGAACAGTAGGCGTGAGGCCGCGAACCCGCTCGTAGTAGCGGTTCGGAATCGGCATGTGAACGATTGGGCACCCGTTCGCGGTGCTGCCGAACAGTTCCCCGCTCTCGTCGAAGCATAGCCCCCAGGTGTTGTTCGACGTGCTGCGGAGGAATTCGAGCTTCGTGACCTTCAGGTCGTGCGGCCCGGCGTCGCGCTCGGGGTTGCGTTCCACCTGGAAGCGATAAAAGCCCTGGCGGAAGTTGTGTTGCTCGCCGCCCACCGTGCCGCGGAAGCCCGCGTAGCCCACCGAGCCGTAAATCCAGTTGTCGAAGCCGTAGTGCAGGTTGCTCGGCCCGGCGTGGGTGTCGCCGGTGCTCCACCCGCGGAACAACTCCTGGCGAATGTCGGCCTTGCCGTCGCCGTTCGTGTCCTTCAAGAACAGCGTGACCGGGGCCTGATGCACGACGAGACCGCCGGCGTAGGGCAGGACGCTCGTCGCGATGCTCAGCTTGTCGGCGAAAACGGTGACCTTGTCGCACACGCCGTCGCCGTCGGTATCTTCGCACATCAGAATCTTGTCGCGGCCCTGTCCCGGGGGCTGCATTTCGTTGGGGTAATCGACCGTCACCGAGACGAACAGCCGGCCGCGTTCGTCCCAGGCCATCGCGATCGGCTTCCCGCCCAAATCCTTCTCCGTCACGAAGACTTTGACCTCGAAATCCACCGGCGTGCTGATGTGCTTGAGGCTCTCTTCGACCGAGAGCGGCTTTTGCATCTTCGAGAGCGGGCCGCCCTTCTCCCCACGTGCGGGGTAGAACGGCACCTTCGCATCGACGTACTCGAACGGCTTCACGTCCTTCGGAAGCTTCGTCATCTCCGGTTTTTCGTCGCTGATCGGCTCCGTGTAACTGCCCGCGAGGCCCGGGTCCTTGCCGCACGCCCACAGCACGCCGCGTTCGAGCAAGTTGTGGAACCCGGGGTGGCCCCACGTCCGCTGATCGTGCCCCCACGCGGTGTAGAACACCCGGCCCTTGCCCTGCTCGCGCACCCACGTCCACGGCTCCTTCAACTCGCCCTCCGCCCGCACTTCGAGTACAGTGCGGCCCTTCTCGTTGTGCTTGGTGTGAACGTAGGTCTCGTCCCAACTGCGGAAGCTCTTGAAGCCCTTCATCAGTTCGTGATCGGCTTTCACGACCTCCGTTCGGAACGTCCCCGCGTTGTGGCTCTTGAACTGCGCGCCGACCATCTCGATGTACTTCGGCGAGTTGAGGAAACAGTAACTCGCGCAGTGGACCGGGACGAAGCCCTTTCCGCTCGCCACGTACTCCAAAAGTGCCTTCTCCTGCTCCGGCGCAATCTTGGTGTGGTTGGCGTAAATCATGAGCGCGTCATACGCGCCGAGGGTCTTGGCGTTGAGATCGTCGAGCTTGTCGGTGTAAGTCAGCTCGATGCCGCGCTTGGCGAGCACCGGCTGGAGCTGCTTGAACCGCTCCGCGGGGCGGTGCCCGGCGTTGTCGCCGAGGAACAGCACCTTGAGCTTCACCGGCTCCGCGCCGACCGCGGACCCCGCGAACGCCAACGCCAACGCCAACGCCACCAGAGAAAGGACGACACGCATGGGACACCTCTTGGCGAACCCCGCCCGCAAGGGCGGGGGTGTTCTTGGCGAACCGGGAGTTGGGCCGCGATGTACCCCCGGCCTTGCGGCCGGGGTTCGCCTAAACCAGTTCCGGGGCCACCGAATCCGTCAAGTGCTGAATGATCCCCGCGACGGCCCCCTGGCGCTTGCTGCCCTTCGCGCGGACGATGGTGCAGTCCGCGAACGACGGCGGCAGCGCCCGCGAGCGGGCACGTTCCACCACTGTTTCAAAGAGCGCCGGGTCGATCTCGAACAGCGGCGTGTGGATGAACACCGTCGCCGGGTTGAACAGGTTAATCACCGCCGCGACGCCCACCGCCACGAAACCCGCCACCTCGCGCAGTTCCGCCCGCAGATCGACCGCGCCCGACTTCGCCAGTTCGATCACCTCGTCCGGGTTCACCGCCCGGCGGAGCTTGCGGCTCGCGTGCCACGCCAGGGCCGAGTCGCTCGCGACCGTTTCCAGGCACCCGGTGTTGCCGCACCCGCACTTCCGCCCGCCCTCGGCCACCGCGGTGATGTGCCCGATCTCGCCGGCGAGGCCCGACCGGCCCTTCAACAGTCGCCCGCCGCTCATGATCCCCAATCCGACGCCCGCGCCAACATCCAACAGCGCGAAATCGTCCATTCCCCGAGCGAGACCGTGGTGTCGCTCCGCGAGACACAGTGCGTGCGACTCTTGAAGAAGCGTGCATTCGATGCCGAGCCACTCTGCGAGGTCGGCCGCGGGGTTGTGGCCGTTGGTCGCCGGGACGTTGGGTGAGAGTACGCCGCACTCCTTGCGGTAATCGACCAACCCCGGCAGGCTCACGCCGATACCGAGCGTCCGAACCCCGGGCTTCGCCATCACCTTGCGAGCGGCGCGTTCTAGCGCCGCGAGCAACTCCGGGTACGTGTCCGGGGTCGGCACCGCGAGCGTGTCGCCGTGAAGGGCGCCATCAAGACCAGCGGAAACCACCTCGCAATGCCCCACGTCGATCGCGATGCCCAGCACCTGGGCCGATTCGGTCGCGAGTCGCAACTTCGGGGCCGGGCGGCCTCTCGCCAGTTCCGCCGCGTCCGCCTCTTCCAGTAAACCCACTTTCAACAGCGACGCGACCGCCTTGGAGACCGTCGGGGCGCTCAGCCCACTCTCGCGGGCCACTTCCGCGCGTGACAACGGCCCGCGCGACTGAAGCACCCGCAGCACCTGCCGCTCGTTCAGCTTGCCCACAAGCGCCGGGCGAATGGTCGTGATCGCGGACATCAAATCGCACCCTGTCGGCTTCGGTAGGACACAGCATAAGGAGCGCGGTGCTGTTTGTAAACGAGATTTAGTAAAGGAGATTTAGAAATTTTTTCGGTCCAACACGACGGGGCTGTTCACGTTTGAACTGAGGTGAGGGAATGGCCGCTTGCGGCTTCGCGGCACTCAAATGGGAGTTCCCAAGAACGTCGTTGCGGCGCGGGGGGGTTCCGGCTACCCTGTTAATTACCTGATGAGACGCAATCCGTCGGCGGCGGCGGGTCGTCGTTTCGTTAGCCGTCGTTCCGTCCGCAGCGACTCCCTGCGGGTCGTCCCCACCTTCCGAGGGGCACAATGTCTATTTCGATCACGTGTTCCGGGTGTAACGCCACGTTCGACGTGCCGGAGCAGTTCGCCGGCAAGACGATCCGCTGTACCGGGTGCAAGACGCAAGTCACCGTGCCCGATTCGCTCGAACCGGTCGCCGCGGGCGCCGCGGGGAAGAAGCCGTTCGGCTTCGGCTCGGGCCAACAACCGAAGGCGCTCGACACCGACCCGCCGGCGGCGAAGACCGCCCCGGTCGCGAAGGCCCAGACCAAACAGGCTCCCAAGGACACGCCGAAGGCCGCGCCCAAGAAGGCCGTCGCGGTCGAGGTCGATGACGACGAGGAAGAAGACGAGAAGCCTCGCCCGAAAAAGGCCGGCAAGGCCGCCGCGGCCGTGACCATGAAAGGTGCTCCGAAGAAGCGCCGCGATGACGACGATGACGACGATGACGATGACCGCCCGGCGCGGCGCCCCAAGAAGAAGGGGCAGGGCAACGGGGCGATGATCGGTATCATCGCCGCCGGGGCGATTGGCCTGGCCGCGATCGTCGGCGTCGGCATCTGGCTGGCCACGAGCGGCGACAAGGACGCGAAAAAGGACGACTCCAGCACGAGTGCCAGCGCCAAGAACCAAGCGACCCCACCCCCGGGCGCGATGATGGGCGGTCCGGGCGGCCCTGGCGGCGGTCGGCCCGGTATGGGCGGCCCCGGCATGGGGCCGGGGATGCCGACCCCGGGCGGAATGGGCGGCCCGCCGGCGCCCGGCGGCGCGGCCGGTGGCCCGCCGGCCGGGATGGGGATCAGCGCCCCTGTCCCCGGCGGGATGGGCGCACCCGGCGCCGGGGGAATGGGCGGCGGCAGTTCGCTCGGGCCGGCGCCCGCGCCCGCGGGTGGCGCGGCCGGCGGAATGGACGCGGCCGGGGGCGGTTCGATGGGGCCGGCGCCGGTGCCCGCGGGCGGCGCGCCGGGCGGTGGGAGTTCAGAAGGCCCGCCCGCCGGTGGCGGTATGGGCGGCGCGGCCGGTGGCATGGGCGGCAACTCGGAAGGCCCGCCCGCGGGTGGCGGAATGGGTCCGGCGCCGGGCATTCCCGTGGCCGGGCAACCGGGTGGCGGAATCGCCGGACCGGGCGGGTTCGGGGGCGGGTTCGGTGGTGGCGCTGAGTTCGCCGACGCCAACATCAAGGCCAGGATCGGCGAGTTCTTCACCTGCCGGTTCGATACCGAACAGAAGGAACTCGTCACCCTGGAGTTCCGCGCCGGGCCGGGCAACCGGGTTCTCGGGAGCCTGTCCCGCTACTCGTACCCCGACTTCCGCAAAATCGGCACGTACAAGATGCCCCACCTGGGGTTCCGCGCGGCGCTCGACCCGAAGGCCGAACTGCTCTACGTCGCGTTCGCGACCGCGCCGACCGTCGATCTCTCGAACGCCCGTTACGACCGCGCCTCGGCAGTGGGCAACGTCGCCGTTTACGACCTCAAGGCGGTCCGCGCCGGCAAGGACGACGCGGACATCAAGCCGAAGGAGACGTTCGAACTTCGCAACGCGAAGATCCACGGACTGGAACTGTCGGCCGACGGCAAAACCCTGTTCGTCCTCTCGACGGACGTGATGAAGAAGAAGGGCCTTCCGGCGGCGCTCCAGGCGTTCGACACCGCCACGCGCAAGTTGGTCGAAGGGAAGAAGCCGTTCGAGTTCCTGGAACCGGGGCTCGACCTCACCGCGGGCACCGATAACAAGCTGATCGTGATCGAGGACTTCAGCCCGAGAGCCAAGACCGCCGATGTGCGGGTCTTCGACGGCAGCACCTGGTCGCGGGCCGGGGAGCAGAAGATGCGCGACCCGACGTTGTGTGCGGCGGCCCACCCGAACGGCGGGATGATGGTTTCGGTGCTGATCCCGCCCGCGGCGGGCGGTGGCGGTCCGGGCGGCGGTCCCGGTGGTCCCGGCGGCGGTCCGCCGGGCATGGGGTTGCCCGGTTTGGGCGCGTTCCCCGGACCCGGTGGAGACGCCGCGGGCGGTGGCCGGCCCGGCCAACCGGGCGGCGGTCCGGGCGGACCGGGTGGTGGCCCCGGCGGCCCCGGTGGTGGGCCGGGCAGCGGTCCCGGAAGCGGTCCCGTTAACCCGGCGCCGGCGAACCTGCGGTTCCAGTTGACGATGATCGACGCGGACAACAACACCCGCGACATGGACCTCGGCGCCGGGGCCCGCGCGGCCAACGGCGGCTACATCGCCTTCGACCTGACCGGCAAGCGGCTGTTCGTCGGGTCGTGGCACAGCGTCGGGATGGACGTGTACGAGGTGACCGACCTGTCCTCGGCCAGCGGGGTGAAACTCAAGACCTCGTTCCGCACGGCCAAGGGCGCGAAGGTTCACGGGCACTTCGTCCTCTCGCCGGACGGTAAGTATCTGGTGTTCAACAACGGGCTGATCCTGGACGTGGATAACCTGGGCGGGTCGGCGCCGCCGCGGCCGGGCGGTCAGCCCGGCGCAGGCGGCGC
>CAZBXY010000077.1:0-27634 GCA_964495365.1 uncultured Frigoriglobus sp.
CTCGCCCACCCCGGGAACGAGCACGTCCATCGCGCGCACCGTTTTGCCGTCGTCGTTCACCTTCATGTAGAAGGGCTTCAGCGTGCGTGGGTAGTCGTACAGGATCACCGGGCACTTGAAATGCTGCTCGGCGAGATACCGCTCGTGTTCGCTCTGGAGATCGACACCCCACGACACGGGATACTCCCACTGCTTGCCGCTTTTGAGGAGGATTTCGACGCCCTCCGTGTACGAGACCCGCTTGAACGGGTTGTTCAGCACGTTGTTGAGCTTGTCGAACAGCCCCTTGTTGTTCTCCAGGCGCTCCGCGAAGAACTTGAGGTCTTCCATGCAATGCTTCAGCGCGTCAGAGATGATCCGCTTGAGGAACGCCTCCGCGAGGTCCATGTTGTCGGTGAGTTCGTAGAAGGCCATCTCGGGTTCGATCATCCAGAACTCGGCGAGGTGCCGCGGGGTGTTCGAGTTCTCCGCACGGAACGTCGGGCCGAAGGTGTAGATCTTCCCCAGCGCGCAGGCGAACGCCTCGCCCTGCAACTGCCCGCTCACCGTGAGGTAGGCGGGCTTGTGGAAGAAGTCTTTCGTGTAATCGACCTTGCCCTCGGCCTTCGGCGGGGCGTCGGGGTCGATCGTCGATACGCGGAACAGCGCGCCGGCGCCCTCGCAGTCGCTCGCGGTGATGATCGGTGTGTGAACGTAGTAAAAGCCTTGCTCGTGGAAGAACTGGTGGATCGACATCGACACCTGATGCCGCAACCGGGCGATCGCGCCGAAGGTGTTGGTGCGCGGTCGCAGGTGCGCGATCCCGCGAAGGAACTCGAAGCTGTGGCCCTTCTTTTGGAGAGGGAAAGTGTTCACGTCCGCGTCGCCGAGCAGTTCCACCTTCGACGCGAGGACTTCCGTCGCCTGGCCCTTCGCCGGCGACGCCTTGACTTCGCCGTCGATCGTGACACTGGCCCCTGTGGGGATGTGCTTGACGACCGATTCGTAGTTCGCCAGATCGCCCGGCGCGACGACCTGCACGTTGCCCTGGCACGAGCCGTCGTTGAGTTCGATGAAGCTGAACCCGCCCTTCGAGTCGCGCCGCGTGCGCACCCAGCCTTGTAGGCGCACTTGCTTGCCGACGGCCTCCGCCTTGCGCGCCTCGGCGACACTGATCTTGTCCATGTGAGAGTTCCTGTGATGACTTGCTGTCCTGTCAGTGTAGTCACTGCTTCGCCAGTTCGACGCGCGCGATCGCGTACACGAGGAACTTCGGCACCTCGAACTTGAGGCGCCCGTCCTTGACCTCGAACTCGACCTCGGTGCCGTCGGGTTCCTCTGGCGTCGCCACGATCACGCGCTTCACCTTCGCGTCCTTCGGCAGCACGAAATCGACCTTCACGCCCTCGACCACGATGGGCTTCTCGTCCTTGATGCCGGTTCCGGGGCTGCGCGGCTCTTTCGGCTCGGTGCGGTTGTAGTTGACGAAGTGCAGCGTGATCTCGCCGGCCTTGGCGGGCACACTCGCGGAGACACGAACCGTCTTGGGCGCGGTGAACTTGCTCCGCGGGCCGACGTCGCGGCTGTGCAGAGTGTTCTCGTGGCTGATCGGGGTAAAGATCGCGTGGTACAACCCCCGTCGCGCGACAGTTGCGACATCGTCCGGCAACACGTCGAAGAGAAGGTGCCCGTCGAGGAAGAGGCGGCCGACGCGCTTGAACTCTTCGACCGCTTCAACTTTGCCCTCGTGAACGGCCTTTCGCGGGAAGACCAGCAGCACCTCGGCGTGCGGCTTGTTGCCGCGATAGAGGTCGTCGTACTTCGCGAGGAACTGGTAATAGCGCACGATCTCCTTGCGCGCTTCCGGGTCTTTGAACCGCGTGTAGAAGCCCATCGGCGCACCGCCGTTGGCGGCCAGCTCCGCGATTGAAACGCGGATGCGCGTCGATTCGTACTTGCCGAGCGTGAACGGCTTGTCGTCGAACGCCCCGCGGATGTACCTTGCTTGCAGCGTCCCCTCGCCGAGGAAGCCGCCGGCGAGGTCGGTGAAGCACGCGGCGCCGCCGGTGCTGTACCAGAGGTAATCCTCGTCGCGACCCCACAGGTTGCCCGGCAGCAGGCAGCGCTCGTCGCCGCTGATCTGCCCGAAGTCGCCGAGGTGGTTCCACTGCGCCGCGAGGAACCCCGGCTTCAGCGACTTCGCGTACTTCACGAAGACTTCGTCGAACGCTTCCTTGCAGACGATCTGCGACCATCGCAGTTGCTCGCGGCGGAACGGCGTCGATTCCTTCGGATCGTGCCAGCCGACGATCTCTGTGAACTTGTGTGTCTTCAAATCCGCGACGCCGAACTTCTCCTTCAGTTCCGCCGCGGTGAAACGCTCGCGCAGGTACTCGCGAAAGCCCTTCTGGCAGTGTTCGCACAGGCAGTTGTGCCGGTAGAAGTAGTTGGCGATGAGTCCGTCCACGCCGCGCTCGATCGCGCGCTTCGCCCATACCTTCAAGACCGCGCGCCAGTGCGGGTTCGCGAGGCACGCGGTGTATTCGCGCATCTGCCCGATGCTGTATTGCTTCGACGCCATCGGCGTTCCGTCCGCGTTCTTCGCAATAAGGTCGAGCGGATCCTTGACGGGCCTGGGGCCGAGTTCCTTCTCGTCCCACAACTCGCGGTAGAACTTGAAGAACCCTTGCGGCCCGTCCTTGCCATCGGGTTCACCGACGAGGAACGTCACGTTGAAGTGGCCGACGACCTTCGCGCCGCGCTTGTGGATGGCGGCGTTGCGGTCCTCGAACCACTTCCCGCATTCCTTCAACCCGCGCACCGGGAAGTGCGCGGGGTAGCCGCTGTATTCCTTCGTGTGCGCCAAACTGTAGAAGTGGCCGCCGTAGAACCCGATCTGGCACACGTCCGGCTTCGCGTCTTCGACGAACTTCAGGTAATCGTCGTCCGCGTACTCGGCCCAGTGCGCGATGAGCCGGGTGAACTCCGCGCGCTGCTTCGGCGGGTCTGCGGCCAGGAGCGATCCGCGAACCAGCATGGCCAGCACCAGCGCGGCGAAGAAGACGGCTCGCATGGGAACCTCGCGAAAAGTCGGGTGCCTACTACTTTACCAATACACGCCCGCGAGGAACCGCCGATGACGTGGATCAAAACGACGACGCGCGACGAGGCCGGGCCGGCCCTGCGCGCGGTGTACGACGCGATTTACCCGCTCTACCCGGCTGAGTACGCCGACTCCATACCCGCGGTGACGCGCCCCGACGGCGGGTCCGACAGCGTCACCGCTGCGCACAGCCTCATTCCTGACGCAATGAAGCACATGATGTCAGGGTTTGCGGTGATGCTGGCCCCGCACCTGCCGCTCACCCGCACGCAACAGGAGATGATCGCGTCGGTCGTCTCCGTGCAGAACCAGTGTTTCTACTGAACGGAGAGCCACATCGAGTTCCTGCGTCGAACGAACCTCGACGACGAACTCGCCGCCGAGTTGCGGCGGGACTACACGAAGGCGAACCTGAGCGCCGCGGACCGGGCGATGCTCGACTTCGTGATGAAAATGACCGTCGAGCCCTACAAACACACCCGCGAGGACGTGGAGAAACTGCGCGCCGTCGGGTTCGACGACACCGGCGTGTTGCAAATCACGCTGATCGCCGCGTTCTTCAACTACATCAACCGCGTCGCCGATGCACTCGGCGTTGGGAAGCCGGAGTGAGAGCCGATGAGCGTTCGCTTCGCGATTCCGGTGTGCTTGCTCGCGGTGCTGGGCGGGAGCGCGGGCGCGTGGGGACCGCACACCGAGATCACCGCGGCCGGTCTCGCCGTGTTGCCGCAGAAGCAAAAGCTTCGGACGTATCTCGGCGACGATTTTTCGCGCCTGTCACGCGACTACTGTTGGATGGGCGACTGGCAGGAGGCCGTGCGGCCCGACCACTACGCCGACGACTACCTGCTGTTCCCCAAAAGCCCGCAACACGTCTCGCACATGCACCCGCACGTGCGGAAGACGTATGCGCCGTTCTTCACCCGCGCGCTGCAAGCGATCCGCACCGAGTCGCCGCAGAATGCGGCGCGCTGGGTCGGGAGCCTCTTGCACTTCGTGCAAGACGCCGGGTCGCCGCCGCACACGACCGGCATCGGGGGCGAACTGCACGGCAAGATGGAGCGCTGGGTGGACGAGTCGAAGGTGAATATCGACGGCTACGAGCCGAAACTGCTCGGCAAGACCGACGCGGAGGCGCTTCGCGGGTTTGAGGATCGCATGGCCGAGTTGCACGACTTCTCGAAACTCCGCGCGGAGAAGCTGAAACCACTGGTCGAGAAGCTGGAGACGCGCGCGAACCAACCGCTCGAACTCGAATGTGCGCTCGAAGTCGCGCGAGTCACGGCGGATGTCGTTCACACGCTGTTCGCGCTCGGCTTGAAGGAACCCGCGGCACCCGGCGCGACGCTCGAAGGAAAACTCAACGGCCGGCCGCCCGCGGGCTACGCGACCGTCCCCGCGAAGGTCGTCATCGAGGGGACGGATTACTCCACCACAACCGACGGGGAAGGGCGGTATCACTTCCGCAACCTGCCGCCGGGGAAGTACGTCGTGTGGATTCTGGCAACCGGTTATGAGACCGAGCGCGTGGCGAACGTGGTACTCGAAGCGGGCAAAGTCAAGACCGTCGGGCCTGAACTGAAGTCGGACGCGATCGCGGGAAACCTCGTCCGCAATCCGCGGTTCGCGCTCAAGTGGATTCTTCCCGACCAGCCGTCCGGCTGGACCCGCGACCCGGTGAAGGCCGGTCGCTGGGCCTGCGCGCCGATCCGCGTGCCGGTGGGGCAGGCGTGTCGCGTGCGCGTCGAGTGGGCGGGCGAAGCGCGCGTGCCGGTATCGGTGCGGTGGCGGACGAACCCGTCTTCCGCCGCGGGCAGTCGCGAGGAGTCGCTCGACGGTGCGAAACTGCCGGCGGAAGTCGTACCCGATCCGCTGCTGAGGCCGTTCGAGAAGGGTTTTCTTTACCTCGAAGTGCTGTTGCACACCGACAAGCCGCCGGGAGAGTTGTTCCGGCACGTCGCGGTGACGTTCGCGAAGAAGTAATCGTCGCGCTGGACTTTGGCGCTGCTTCGCGGGTACGCTTGTGGAATCCCGCCGCTCCCATCCTCCCCGGGAGGCTCGCGTGTTTCGCGTCCTCGGAAACCCGAAACGCTCCTGTGCCGGCGTTAGCCGGCGCGACCTGCTCGTTGCCGGCGGGTTCGGGCTGTTCGGCGGCTTCAACTCCGCTTCCGCCGCGCCGCGACCGCAACCCAAAGCGAAGTCGGTGATCTGCCTGTTCCTCTTCGGCGGGTGGAGCCAGCTCGAAACCTTCGACATGAAGCCGGACGCGCCGGCCAACGTTCGTGGGCCGTACCGGCCGATGGCGTCGGCGCTGCCGGGCTTTCCGGTGTGCGAACACCTACCGCTCCTGGCGCGACGGATGGACCGCGTGAGCGTGGTGCGCTCGGTCCACAGCAACGACGCGAACCACAACACGAGCCTGATCCTCACGGGCAAGCACGCGACCATCGGCGGCACCGCGGTGAAGGGCATCAACCCCGGCATCCCGCACGACTGGCCGTTCTTCATGTCGGCGCTGCACCACGTGCGCGAACAGACGGGCGAACTCGCCACGAACAGCGCGATCCCGAACCACGTGTGTGTGCCGAACCGGCTCGGACTGCTCGAAGGGTACACGCGCACCGGCCCCTACGGCGGAATACTCGGCGCGAAGTTCGACCCGGTTTGTACGCGGGTCGGCAACAACGGCGAACTGCTATTCAACCCCAACGGGGTGCGGGCCGAGACACTAAAATTCGCCCCGCCCGGCGCGGACCTCGCCGCGGGCGTGACGCTCGATCAGCTCAGCACGCGCGCGAGCCTCGTGCAGCAACTCGACGCGAAGCGCGGCGGGCTGCTCGCGTCTGCCGCGACCGACGGCTTCGACGACTCGCGCAAGCGCGCGCTCGGCGTCATCACGTCCGAACGCTTCCGCCGGGCGCTCGACACCTCCGCCGAGCCGACGAAGTTGCGCGACGCCTACGGCTGGAACCTGTTCGGTCAGAGCGTACTGTTGTCGCGCCGGCTGGTGGAAGCGGGTGTGCCGCTCGTCACCGCGATCTGGGACTGCACGAAGGAAGGGCCGGACATCGCGACGCTCGGCTGGGACACGCACTGGGACCACTTCAAGGCGTGCGAAGGGTGGCTCCTGCCGGGCCTCGACCTCGCTCTCGCCGCGCTGCTCGACGACCTGGAAGACCGCGGGCTGCTCGACGAAACGCTCGTGGTGTGCCTGAGCGAGATGGGCCGCACGCCGCAGGTGAACGCCCGCGCCGGCCGCGACCACTGGGTCGGCTCGTACTGCGCGCTGTTCGCCGGCGCGGGCGTGAAGCGCGGCGTCGTGTACGGCAAGAGTGACAAGATCGGTGCGTACGTGAGTGACGGCCCGGTGTCACCGCAAGACGTACTCGCCACCGTGTATCACCTGTGCGGGATCGGCTCCGATACTGCGATCCGCGACCGGCTGAACCGCCCGCACATGCTTTATGGCGAGGGGACGCCGATCAAGGCGATTTGTTCGTAGTGACCCGCTTCAGCGGGTCTCGCCGCGCGATCGGCGACGGGTGATTCGCGGACACTCAGAAACGGCAGGAACGCGGGCACGCTGCGCGTGCCGACCCGCTGAAGCGGGTCACTACAAACGGAAGACACCCGTGCTTCGCTTCACCGGTTCACCGACGAAACTCTGCGACGGCCTGACGCGCCGCGACCTGCTGCACGTCGGCGGCCTGGGCGCGTTCGGCCTCACGCTACCCGCGTTCCTCAAGCTGAAGGCGGGCGAACCGTCGCGCGCGAACGATTCCGCCTTCGGGCGCGCGAAGGCGTGCATCCTGCTGTTCCCCTACGGTTCGCCGCCGCAACACGAGACTTTTGATCCCAAGCCGGACGCGCCCGCGGAGATTCAGGGCGAACTGAAGTCGATCGCGTCGAACGTCGCCGGCGTGCGGGTGTGCGAACTGCTCCCGCGAATCGCGCAGGTCATGGACCGCGTCACGGTGATCCGCTCCGTCACGCACCCGTACCCCGAACACGGCGTCGCCTACGCTGTGAGCGGGATTCCTACATACACGCCGGCGCTGGAAACGCTCCCGCGCGACCCGCGGCACTGGCCGTTCATCGGCTCGATCGTCGATTACCTCGAAGCGAAGCGCACGGGCGACCCGGCGCCCGCGGTGCCGCGAAACGTCGGGCTGCCGTGGCTCCTGAACTCGCGCACCGACCTCAACGTGAGCGCCGGGCCGTATGCCGCGTTCCTCGGGCAGGGCTTCGACCCGGTGTGGGCCGCGTATGAGGGCGAAGGGAAGAAGATCGCGCCGAAGTACACCGACGGGCAGACGAAGGAGTTCATGGACCCGTTCGCGGCGTGCGGCCTCGACGGGCAGTTCCGGCTTTCGAGTACCGGAGAGCTTCCACCCGAAGTGCCGGCGGCGCGGTTGAACGACCGGCGCTCGCTCCTCGCGCAGTTTGATGCGGCCCGCGCGCGGGGAGCGGCGGAGGGGCACGACAAGTTCCGCGAAGTCGCGTACTCGCTTCTCACCACGAACAAGATGCGTGCCGCGCTCGACGTGAGCCGCGAACCGCTCGCCGTGCGCGAACGCTACGGCGCGACGCTGTTCGGGCAGTCGTGCTTGTGCGCGCGGCGGCTGGTCGAAGCGGGGAGCAAGTTCGTCACGGTGTTCTGGGACGGGTTCGGGCAGTTCGCCAACTGCGCCTGGGACACGCACAACAACCACTACCCGCGACTGAAACAGTACCTGCTGCCGGGCTTCGACCTCGCGTTCCCGGCGCTGTTACTCGATCTCGAATCGCGCGGGTTGCTCGACGAAACGCTCGTGATCTGGATGAGCGAACACGGGCGCACGCCGAAGATTGACCCGAAACCCATCGGCGCCGGGCGCCACCACTGGTCGCGCGCCTACTCTGTTGTGATGGCCGGCGGCGGCGTTGCTCGCGGGAAGATCGTCGGTAGCACCGACAAGCACGGCGGCGAGGTGCGCGACGTGCCGGTGTCGCCGAAGGACATTCTCGCGACCGCGTTCCACGCGCTGGGGATCGACGTTCACACCACCGTTCCCGATGCGCAGGGCAAGCCCGCGCACATCGCCGGCGACGGCAAGGTGCGGCCCGAGGTGTTCGCGTAACCCGTCGCCTCGGAGAGCGCAATGCGATCGGTACGAGTTCGGAATCATGCGTGCGTGGTTGTGTTGCCCCTTCTGCTCGCGGTCGTCGCGGGTTGCAATCAGAAGGAGAGCGAAGCGGAGCGGTTGCAGCGGAGAATTAACGCCGAGCACGCGCAATCGCAGCGCCGGCTCGATGGGGCGTTGACGGCAATCGAGTCGAAACTCGCGAAACAGGAGGACACCCTCCGCCGCGCTCAGGAGAGCCAACTGCCGCTGGAGCAGCGGATGAACCTCGCGATAACTCACATAGACGCCTGGGGCGAGGAGTTGGGTCAGATCACCAAGCAAATCGATGAAATCAAAGCGGCGGCGGAAGCGGGCCGGCTAACGGGCGCGTGGAACCCGACGCACAAGGACCGGCTGACTGCCGCGATGGAGCGGCTGGACAAACTCGACAAGGGCTGGGACGCGGTCGCGAAGGGGTTCGGCCCCGAATTGAAGAAGCTCGAGAAGGCAGAACCGCCGAAGAAGAAGTGACCCGTGAGCGATTCCCCTCTCCCGACCCTGACGCGCAATCAGAGACTCGGCGTTCTGCTGGCCGCGTTCCTCGCGTGGATGTTCGCGGGGCTGGAAATCTCGCTGTTCATCCTCATTCACCGGCAGATGGCGCTGGAACTGCTCGGCGCGGACACGCCCGAGCGCGACGTGACCCGCTGGTTCGCGTGGTTCCAGTGCGCGTTCCTGTTCGGGGCCGCGGCCGGCGGGTGGCTGTTCGGGTTCCTCGGCGACCGCATCGGTCGCACGCGGAGCATGGCATTCGCGGTGCTGTGTTACTCGCTGTTCACGCTCGCCGGTTACTTCGCCGAATCGGTCGAACTGATGCTGGCGCTGCGGTTCCTCGCGTGCCTGGGCGTCGGCGGCGTGTGGCCGAACGCGGTGGCGCTCGTTGCCGAGGCGTGGCCGAACGCCTCGCGCCCGTTCCTCGCGGGACTGCTCGGCGCCGCGGCGAACGTCGGGTTCGTGTTGCTCGGGTTCATCGGATATTGTTTCCCGATCGAATTGGACTCGTGGCGCTGGACATTGCTCGTCGGCGCGTCGCCCGCGGCGGTCGGGTTCGCGATCCTCGTATTCGTTCCCGAATCGCCGAAGTGGCAGGCGCTCGGCGAATCCCGCCCGCAAGGGCCGGGGTCCGCGCCGCCGGACGGCTCCCCGCTGCGCGCGGTGCTGACGCCCCCGCTGTTGTCGCGAACGATCCTGGGGGTCATGCTCGGCGCGATTCCGGTTGTTGGCTCTGCGGCGAACGCCAACTGGCTCGTCCCGTGGACCGACCACGCGCAGCAAGAACGCGCGAAGGCGAGTGGTGACACGGTTCAGAAGCCCGACGCGCGGAGCAAGGCGAAGACGCAGATGACGCGCTCCGGCGGCGCGGTGTTCGGCAGCCTGCTGGGCGGGATGCTCGCCAGCGCCTTGGGCCGCCGGCTCAGCTACTTCTTCATCAGCCTCGGCGCGCTCGCGGCGAGTACGTACATCTTCTCGCAACTCGACCCGCTGCACCCGCAGTTCCAGATGTTCGCGTTCGTGCTGGGGTTCGTCGGGATCACGTACTTCGGGTGGCTGCCGCTGTTTCTGCCGGAGCTGTTCCCGACGCGCGTCCGCTCCACCGGCACCGGAATCTCGTTCAATACGGGGCGCGTGGTCGCGGCGCTCGTCGTACTGTCGGCCGGGTTCTTGCTCGATCAATTTTCCGGCGATTACTCGCAAGTTGGCCTCTGGAGCGGCATGATTTACGGCGTCGGGATGCTCGTCATCTGGTTCGTCCCGCGAACGGCCGGCGGGCGCCTGGAGGACTGACGTGAGTACGGTCGGTGTGATCGGCCTGGGCCTGATGGGGAGCGCGCTCGCGGAGCGGTTCCGCATGGCCCGCCTGCGCGTGATCGGGTTCGACCCGCGCGACGAGTGCGGCCGGCGGCTCGCGGAAATCGGCGGCGAACCCGTGGGGTCGGTCCGCGACGTGTTCGCCGCGACCCGGACCCTCGTCCTCAGCCTGCCGGACAGCGACGCGACCCGGTCGGTGGTCGCCGAAGCCGCGGAGCTGGTTCGCGGGGCGACGATTATTGACACCACCACGGGCGACCCGGACACGGCCGAAGACGTGGGCCGGCAACTGGCGGCCGAGGGCGCCGATTACCTCGACGCGACGCTGACCGGATCGAGCGAGCGGGCGCGGGCCGGGGCCGTGATCGTCACCGCCGGCGGCGCGGCGGAGGTGTTCGCGCGGGCCGAACCGCTGTTCCGGTTGTTCGCGGCGCGGTGGTTCCACGTCGGGCCGTGGGGCAGCGGCGCGCGGACGAAGCTCGTCACGAACCTCGTCCTCGGGCTGAACCGCGCGGCGCTTGCGGAAGGATTGGCGTTCGCGCGCTGTTGCGATCTGGATCTGGGTGCCATGCTGGAAATCCTCCAGAGCGGGGCCGCGTACTCGCGCGTGATGGACGCGAAGGGCCGCAAGATGATCGACGGCGACTTCACTGCGCAGGCGAAGTTGTCGCAGCACCTCAAGGACGTGCGGCTCATTCTGGCCGAGGGCGACCGGACCGGCGCGACGCTGCCGCTCAGCCGGTTGCACGAATCGCTCCTTGCCGGCCTCACCGACCGCGCCCTGGGCGACTGGGACAACAGTTGCGTGTTCCGCGCGTTCGAGGGGGAAGGGCGGTCGATGGTGTTCCGCCCGCTCGGGCGCACCGGGCCGAAGGTTTCGGCGGTCGCGTTCGGGGCCGGGCCGGTGTCGGGACTCATGACTGGAACCGACTTCGCGGTCCAACGCGCGACGGTGCAGCGCGCGCTGGAGCGGGGCGTGAACTGGTTCGACACCGCGCCCGGTTACGGTACCGGCGCGTCCGAAGCGAACCTGGGGCGCGTGCTGGCCGAACTCGGGTCGAGCGAGGTCGTTCACATCGCCACGAAAGTGCGCGTCCCGCCGGAATCGCTCGAAGACCCCGGCGACTCCGTTCGGCGCTCGGTCGAGGAGAGCCTGACGCGCCTTCGCGTTCCGCGCGTCACGCTGCTTCAGCTCCACAACGGAATCACGAACACGCGCGACGCCGAACCGGCCTCGATCACCCCGGCCGATGTGCTGCGCGTCGCGGAGGCGATGGCGAAGGTACGCGACGCGGGCCTCGTTCAACACCTCGGCCTCACCGGCACCGGGCACCCGGACGCAATGCGCGAGGTGGTGCGGTCGGGGCTGTTCGACACGATTCAGGTTCCGTTCAACGCGCTGAATCCCAGCGCGGGCACGGCGAACGGCGCGAACGGCGAAACGGATTACGGCAACATCATCGCGGATTGCGCCGCGAGGGAAATGGGCGTGTTCGCGATCCGCGTGTTCGCCGGCGGGGCGCTGCTCGACCAAGTGCCCAGCGCGCACACTCTGAAGACGCCGTACTTCCCGCTGGCGCTCTACCAGCGCGACGCCGAGCGCGCGAAGGCGCTCCGCGAGCGCATTCTGGGACGGTTCACACCGACGGAATTCGCGGTGCGGTTCGTGTTGTCGCACCCGGCGGTGTCGTCGGCGATTATCGGGTTCGGCTCGCCGGAGCACGTCGATGAGGTCGCCCGTGTCCGGTTCGGCGAACCGCTCCCGGCGGATTACCGACCGTTCTCCGGCTGACGGGACCGCCGGGAACTCAGGCAGCGGTTCGAGGTTCTCGAGGATCGCGAGCCGGAATTTTCCCATTTCTCGTGTCCCACTCGGCGGCCGTTGGGAGGTTACACCTTATGGCCCGAGGATCCGCGATCATGAACGAGTCGGACGACGATCTTCGGTTGGTCGAACGGGCGCGGGCCGGCGACACCGCGGCGGCCGGCGAGGCGCTGGTCCGGCACCGCGCCCGACTCCGGCGGATGGTCGATGCCCGCCTCGATCGCCGGGTCCGGGGCCGGGTCGATCCGTCGGACGTGCTCCAGGACGGCTTCGCGGACGCCATCGCCAAGCTGCCGGGATACCTGGCCGACCCCAAGCTCCCGCTGTTCCTCTGGCTGCGGCTGGTGGTCGGCGAGCGCCTGGCCAAGATCCACCGGGACCACCTCGGTGCCCAGGTCCGGGACGCCGCCCGCGAGGTCTCGCTGTACCGCGGGCCGATGCCGGCCGCGTCCAGCGCCGCGCTCGCCGCTCACCTGCTCGGGAAGGAAACGTCGCCCACCCAGGCGGCCGTCCGGGCCGAGCGGCTCCTGCGGCTCCAGGAGGCGCTCAACGCCCTCGACCCGCTCGACCGGGAGATCCTGTCGCTGCGGCACTTCGAGGAACTGACCCACGCCGAGGCCGCCAAGGTACTCGACATCCAGGAAGCGACTGCCGCCAAGCGGTACATTCGTGCCCTGAAGAGACTGAAAGAAGTACTCGCCAGCCTGTAGCTGCCCGACAGGAGTACGAACATGGCCGATACGAGCGACACCCGCGACCTGTTGCTGAACCAGTTGGCCGACGAGTTCGCGCTCCGCCAGCGGGCCGGGGAGCGCCCGCGCCTGGAGGAGTACTGCGAGCGCCACCCGGACCTGGCCGACGACATCCGCTCCCTGTTCCCCGCCCTGGTCGAACTGGAGCGGGTCAAGGCCGACGCCGGCCCCGATCTAGCCGTGGAGGTCGCGGGCGCCCCGCCGGTGACCCACCTGGGCGACTTCCGCCTGCTCCGCGAGGTGGGGCGCGGCGGGATGGGCGTCGTGTACGAGGCCGAGCAGGTCTCCCTCGGCCGGCGGGTCGCGATCAAGCTCCTGCCGGCCAGCGTGTTCCGCGACCCGAACAAGCGGCGCCGGTTCGAGCGCGAGGCGCGGGCCGCCGCCAAATTGCACCACACCAACATCGTCCCGGTCCACGGGTTCGGGGAGCACGACGGTACGCCCTACTACGTGATGCAGTTCATTCCCGGGCTGGGGCTGGATGTCGTCATCGACGAGCTCGGCCGGTTGCCCGCCGACGGGCGAGCCCCCACACCCGATCGACCGCGGAGCGCCGAGGCGGCGCTGAGCGTCGTACTCGCCCGGTCGCTCCTGGGCGCGGACGGCGCCGGGACCGCGGGTTGGAACAGCCCGGCCGACAACGGCCCGGCCGACAACGCCCCCACGACCACTTCCGCCGGCGGGATTACGCCCGATCCGGCCCCGCTCCCCCGCCCCGACCGCGGGTCGACGGTTTCGCTCAGCACCTCGGGAGTTCTTCTACCCGGGCAGTCCGGGTCCGGCGCGGGCAAGTCGTCGGGGAAACGCACCACGTACTGGGAGAGCGTCGCGCGGATCGGGGTGCAGGTGGCCGGGGCACTGGCCTACGCCCACAAACAGGGCGTGCTGCACCGCGACATCAAACCGGCCAACCTGCTGTTGGACCTGGACGGGATCGTGTGGGTCACCGACTTCGGACTGGCCAAGGCCGACGATTCGGACAACTTGACCCACACCGGCGACCTGCTCGGCACCCTGCGGTACATGCCGCCGGAAGCGTTCGAGGGTCACTCCGACGCCCGCAGCGACGTGTACGCCCTGGGCCTGACGCTGTTCGAGCTGGTCGCCCTGCGCCCGGCCTACGAGGAGCGGGACCGGAACAAGCTCATCAAGGCCGTGACCACCGGCGAACCGCCGCGGCTGCGGAAGCTCCGCAAGGACGCGCCGCGGGATCTGGTCACCATCGTCGAAAAGGCGACCGACAAGGACCCGGCCCGGCGCTACCAGTCGGCCGGGGCCCTCGCCGACGACCTCCAGCGGTTCATGGACGGGCGCCCGATCACCGCCCGGCGGGCAACGGAACTGGAGCGGTTGTGGATGTGGGCCCGGCGGCGCCCGGCGATGGCCGGGCTGGTCGCGGCGCTGTTCCTGTGCCTGCTTGTCGGGTCGGTCGTCTCGACCGTCTTCGCGATCCGGGCCGACCGGTTCGCCCGCGACGCGGAATTGCGGGAGAAGGACGCGACCGCCGCCCGGGACACCGCCCGCCGGAACGCCGAGGAGGCGAAGGACGCTCGCAACGCCGCCGCCCGAGAAGCCGCCCGACTGCTGCTCGACCAGGGGATCAAGGACGCTCGCGGCGGCGAACCCGCACGGGCGCTGCACCTGTTCGTCCAGGCGCTGGAGAAGTTGCGGGTACTTCCGGCCGACGACCCGCAGGCGGCGCCGCTCGAGCGGGTCATCCGGGCGAACCTGACGGCCTGGGCGGAAACCGTGCCCGCCCTCGAACACATCTGGCCGGGCGGAATCCAATTTGAAGACGCCGTCTTTTCCCCCGACGGCGAGTTGCTCGTCCTTCCGTTCGGGCCGGACGGGGTGCAGTGTTTCCGAACCGACACCGGCCGACCGGCCGGCCCGCGGTTGAACGTCCCGGTCACACTGGGGACGCCGATGGTGTTCGCGCCCGACGGCCGGAGCCTCTGGGTCGCGGCGCCGGGCCGAAACAAGGTACTCGAGCCGGGGGCCGTTCACCGGTTCGACCCCGTGACGGGCCGCGCGCTCCAGCCGCTGATCCCCACCGCCGCGCCGCTCGGGCGCCTGCTCGTCACTCCGGACGGCCGCCACCTCGTCGGGTCGGTCGTGGGGCTGCACCCCGGGGACCGGGGCGGCGAACAGGACGCATCCGGAACCCGCAAGTGGCGGACGGCGTCGATCGTGGTGTGGGAGGTGGAGACCGGCAAGGTCGTCCGGACGGAAGTCGTGAACGCGGAGTCCAACTACGCGACCGCGAACGGCTGGCCCGACACGTACCTGAGCCTCACGCCCGACGCAAAAGCCGTCACCGCGTGGGTGGAGCGCGGGGCGAACCGGTTCGAGCAACTGACGTTCGCCCTGGAGGGGAAAGAGCCGCCGGTCCGGCACCCCCTCCCCGCCGTGGGCGCGGGCGGGCGCTGGAAGCTGCACTTCGAGAACGCCATGCGGAGCGGGCTGGTACTCAAGGACGACCGGCTGCACCGCTGGTCCGCCGCCGAACCCGGCGCGCTCGGGCCCGGCACTGCGACTCCGTTTCACGCTATGCAATACGACCCGTCGGCGGACGGCCGGTCCGTCATCTCCCACGAAGGCCGGATCTTCGACACCGGAGCCTGGCCGCCCCGGCCGTCTGGCGTGCGCTTCTCCCACCCCGGATGGCAACGGTCCATGGGGTGGTCGGCGCAGAGTTCGGACGGCCGGTTCCTGGCGACCTGGATGTTTGAAGAGGGCAGCGACCGGCGCCTCTGGCGGCTCCCGCGGCCCCACAGTCGCCCCGCGATCCCGCCCGCCGAGCAGGCCCGACAGCCGGAACACCCGCACGACAAGTACGCCGCGCAGTTCGACCCGCGCGGCGCGAGCGCGATCCTCTGGTGGCCCCCGCGTACCACCCTGCCCGAGGAGGCTTACACGACCCACTCGGTCCAGGTCGTGGACGCGGCGACCGGGGCGACCCGCGTGACGAGCGTTCGTCATTCCAAGCTCGTTCGGGAGATCGCGTTCAGTCCCGACGGGCGCCACTTCGCCACGGCCAGTTTCGACGGGACCGCCCGCGTCTGGGAGGCGGCCACCGGTCGGCCGGCCGGTCCGCCGCTCCAGCACGAGAACTACGTTGCGGCTGTCGCGTTCAGCCCCGACGGGACCACCCTCGCCGCCGGCGACTACGCCCGGCAGGTGAAGCTCTGGGACTGGCGCGCGGGGAAGGAAGTTCGCGCGCCGCTCTTGCACGACGACATCGCGCTGAGCGTGTCCTTCAGCCCGGACGGTCGGCATCTGGCCGTCGTCAAGGCGAAAGACTGGTCCGGGAAGCCCGAGCTCCTCGTCTGGGAGCTGGCGTCCGGCACCGCGGTCGTTCGGATGGGCCACGCGAACCCGCCGTACATCCTCCGCGAGCCGATCCGGTTCCGGCCGGACGGTCGGGTGATGACCATGCGCGACATCAACGGCGTCTTGCGGCTCTGGGAGGTTCCCACCGACAAGCGGCTCGGCGAGCCGCGCCCGCTCGACGGCGACGGGGTGACGCGATTCTCGCCGGACGGCCGGGTGGTCGCGGCGGCGGCGAACCTCGGCGTCCGCCTGCTCGACGGCGACACCCTCGAACCGCTCCCCGCGGGCTACCTCCCGCACCCGGACCCGATCACCGACCTGGCCTTCGGCCCGGGCGGGGCGCTGCTGCTGACCGCCCACGAGAGCGGCTCTGCCCAACTCTGGGACGTGGCCACTCGCAAGTCGATCGGTCCGCCGGCGGTACTCATTGGTCCGATCCGCGCGATCAGCTTCACCCCCGACGGCAAGACGTGCCTGTGCGTGGCCGCCGACGGCACCGTCCGCCGCTGGCCGGTGCCCGCGCCGTTCGCCGAGCCGGACCTCGACCGGCTGCGCGCCCGCGTCGTCCTGATGACCGCCCAGAAGATGGACAGCAACCAGGGGTTGGAGTCCGTTGCGGCCGACGAGTGGCGGGACCTGCGGAAAAAGTTGGTCGGCGACGGCAGCACGGCCCTGGTCCCGCCGCGAGCGGACGCCGACTGGCACGATGGCCGGGCCGCCGACGCCGAGCAGGACGGGGACGCCATCGGCGCTGGGTGGCACCTCGACCGGCTGGCCAAAACGCGGCCGGACGACTGGACGATCCCCGCGCGCCGCGGGCGGGTGCTCGCGCGCGCCGGCCGGCCGGCCGAAGCCGCCGCGGCTTACGACCACGCCGCCCGACTGACCCGGTCCCCCCGCGACCTGGCCGACTGGCTGCGGACCGCCGCCACCGACGACGAGGTGAGCAAGCGGTACGACGGCGCGCTTTGGAACATCGACCGGGCGATCCGGCTCACCCCGGGCGACTGGGTTCCGTACGCAGTGCGGGCCGCGCTCCTGGACCGGGCCGGGCACGCGGACCGCGCCGCGGCCGACGTGGACACGGCCGTCCGCCTCGGCGCCGATTTCATTGCGGTTGCCCAGGCGGCCGAACGGCTCGCCGACCGCGCGACCCAACCCCGCGACTGGGCCCGCGTGGCCCATCTCTTCACCACGGCCGCGAAGAACCCCTTGCTCACGGTCGGGGACCGGTATTACCAGGCCCTCGCCTGCCTGAAGGCCGGGGACGCTGCCGGCTACCGGGCCGCGTGCGCGGGCATCGTGGGGCGGATGCCGCCGGCGGAGACGCCGATCAAGTTGGTCGACGCACTCACTGGGGCGTGGGCGGCCCGGGCCGGGCCGGGCGCCACCGAAGATTGGTCCGCGCCGCTCTCGTGGGTCGATCGCATTCTGGCCCGCATCGCCGAACGCGGGGCGGCCGACCCGCGACGGGTCGAAAGCGACAAGCCGCTGCGGCAAGTGTTCCTGCACCTGCGCGGGGCGCTCTTGTACCGGGCGGGCCGGACGGAGGAGGCGGTGGCGCTGCTCCGCGACCCCGCGTCCCTCCACCCGCTGGACAACGAGTTCGCCAACTGGGCGTTCCTCGCCCTCGCCGAACACCGGCTCGGCCACGCCGACGCTGCGAAGGGGGCCGCGGCCAAGGCGCGGGCGCTTCAGGCGAAATCCCCGCCCGGCGCGGGCTGGGACCGGGCCGAACTGGAACTGCTCGCCGCGGAGTTGGAGGCCGCTCTCCCGGCGGGCAAATGACCGCCGGCGTCGGCCGCCGGATCGACACCGGGCGCGGTCGGCGGACGAACCCGCGGCCCGGCGCGGGGGAACAAGTGCTTGTGTTTGAACGGGTGTCCAAGGGTGCCAACTCGGCCCATCTCTCGGCTCTTGGGCGTCTTGCGGCGCGGCGATAGGTTGAACCCATGACCGCCGTCCGTTTCACTGAACCCCCGATAACGGCATGGATTACCTCTGTCTGACGCTCCTCGCGCTCGCGGGCGAACCCGAATCGGCGTTCAAGGCCCGCCTGACCGCGGCGTGGACGCACCTGCTCCGCACGGCCCCCGACACCTACGACGCGGTGTACGCCGAGGCGAAAGCGTTCGACATCACCAACGGCCGCGTGTCGCGTGCGTACATGGTGGAGGCCGACGCGGCGGATGCGGTGTCGGCGGCGCTCGCGGGGCAGGGCGTGGAGGTGGGTCCGCTCGACCCCGACGACGTGTACACCAAGTACGAGGCCAGCGGCAGCGACTGGTTCCAAATCGCACACTGACGGGGTATCATGCGATTACTCCAACGTGAGAATCGCCATGAACCTACCCAGCGGTGCGCCTGCGCCTGACGACAGCTCGACTCGCAACCAAACCCCTTCGAATATCGATCGGCAACTCGCGCGGTCAATGCCGGATCAACCGCGGTTCACGCCGGGTCAAACGGTTCCCAACGCGAATCTGTGGGTTCTGGAGGCGTTCCTGGGTAAGGGCGGATTCGGCGAAGTGTGGCGCGCTAAGCACCGCGTGACTAACGAGTTGCGAGCTGTCAAGTTCTGTACACACCCGACTGCTCGCGATCGTCTGTTCGCTCATGAATCGAAAATCGCCCAACACGTCCGAAAGCACTTGAGCGACGCCAACGGGTGTCACCCGAACATCGTGCCGTTGTTGGACTGCAATCTGACCGGCGACCCACCGTGGCTGATGTACGAGTACGTGCCGGGTGGGCGGACGCTCGCGGACGTCATCACAGAGTTCGTTGCCTATCCGGTTGCGGAGCGTGTCGCCCGCACGACTCGGCTGATGCACGTGATCGCCGGAGCGGTCGGACAGTTTCACCGCATTCCCGTACCGATTGTCCACCGCGACCTGAAACACAAGAACGTCCTCATGCATGACGAGATGCCCCGTGTAGCGGACTTCGGTATTGGCGGTGCGGCGGTGGTGGCTGCAATCTCGGACGCTACCGCTGGGTACACCGAAATTACGGTGCATCTCCCTTCGCTGCTTCGAACGTCCGGTACTCCACCTCATGCCAGCCCGCAGCAACTCGCGGGAAATGACCCGGACCCGCGCGACGACGTCTACGCGCTGGGGGTAATGGCCTATCAACTGTTAATGGGGCGCGGCGACGCAAAGGTTCAAGGCTATTGGCACAAGCGGTTGCAGGATGCCGGAGTTCCAGTGGCGCTGATCGACCTAATCGGCAACAGTACCTCCGAGGATCCTCGCGACCGCCCAACGGATGCCGTGGAGTGGGAAATCGCACTCAACGCGCTGCGACCACGCGAGACGGCCATTCACACTGCAACTTGGCGGATTGAGGTTTCCGTACCCGGAGTGTTGCTCGAACGTTCGGCCAACACGACCGAGGAGTGGACCGTCACCGGGTTTACTCCGGGTGAAATCGCATTTCAGGCAGGTCGGGAATACCGGTTCAATGTTCACAAGGCCATCACCGACCGTGATTTGGAGGGGATATGCGTTCTCGCTGCTGATTCGCCATCAGCAATCTTCAGTTCGCGCGGCGACCGGGCGTTGACGACCGCAGAGCCGAAGTATCCGAAGGATTTATCCGCGCTCCACTCGCTGGATCTGAGTGTCTGCCGACGGATCACAGACGCCGGACTGAAATACCTCCAGAGTCTTTCCTCGCTCCGGTCACTGAATCTGGGGTTCTGTCAAGTCACGGATGCGGGACTGAAGTGCCTTCAAAACCTCACCTCGCTCCAATCTCTGAGCCTCCTCTCCTGCACTCAGGTCACGAACGTGGGATTAGAATATCTGAAGGGTATCACATCACTTTGCACGCTGAACCTGAAGTTCTGCCACTCCATCACGGAGGTAGGGGTAGAGCACCTAAAGAAGGTGTTACCTCATTGCCAGATCGAGCGCTGAAGCTGGGGCACGCGCTCACCACCGGCCGGGCAAGGCGTTATCCCCGACCTCAGTCTGGCGCACGGTTCCCTTTTCCCGCCCCGGTGGGGTATCATTAGCTCATCCGGCCCTTCGGAGAGCGGTGCGCGATGAGCACGACGGGCGACGAAGCCGACAACCCCGCGCCGACCACCGAGTCGGACCTGCCCCTGCGCGCGGCCCGCGGTCCGTTCACCCTCGCGGCCGGCGCCCGCGTGCCCCATTCGGAACTGTGGACCCTGGTGGACAAGCTCGGGCAGGGCGGGTTCGGCGAGGTGTGGCTCGCCGGCAACCAGATCACCGGCGAACAGCGCGCGGTCAAGTTCTGCACCCACCCCGCGGCCCGCAACCGGCTCGCCGAACACGAGATGAAGGTCGTTCGGCACGTACTCAAACACCTCACCGAGAACAGCCGGCAACACCCCAACATCGTTACGCTCCTGGAGTGCAACCTCAGCGGCGACGTGCCGTGGCTCATGTACGAGTTCGTCCCCGGCGGGCGCACCCTCGCCAACGTCATCCAGGAGTTCAGCCACCTCGGCGTTGACGAGCGCATCGAGCGCGCCGTGCCGCTCCTGTACGCGATTGCAGGTGCTATTGGCGAAATGCACCGGCTCGACGTGCCCATCGTTCACCGCGACCTCAAACCGCAGAACGTGCTGATGGCCGGCGACACGCCGCGCATCACCGATTTTGGCATCGGCGGCGCCGCGGTCGTCGCGGCCATTTCCGACACCACCGGCGGGTTCACCGAAATGTCGGTCGGACTACCGACCTTGCTCCAGGGGCCGCGCGTCGGCACACTACTGTACGCAAGTCCAGAACAGTGGCAGGGGTTCCCGCCGGACCCGCGGAACGACATCTTCGCCATCGGGGTGATCGCGTACCAACTGGTACTCGGCAACCTCCAGGCGGTGCCGGGCGCCGACGCGCGCGACGAGTTGGCCGACCTCGGCGTTCCCGACGGGCTGGCGGCGCTCATCGTGCGGAGCATTTCGAGCAACCCCGAGCGCCGGCCCAAACACGCCGACGACTGGGGCGAAACCGTTGCCCAGTGGCTGCAGGGCGCGGCCGAAGAAACGGCCGCTGTCGAACCGCCCCGGCCGCCCGCGAAGGGCGAGCGCCTCTGGACGATCGAGATTCCCGGCACGTGGTACGCCCGCGAGGCGAGTCACGCCGATGTGGGGTGGCGCGAGATCGCGTGGCGCGAGGTCACGCACACGCCTGCGGAGGTGACGCCGCGCCCCGGCGAGGTGTACCGGCTCTCGGCCGCCGACACCGTGCGCGACGAACACCTCGCGGCGCTGGAGTACCTCCGCGGCGTTCCGGGGTTCAAGGCGCTCGACCTCTCGCGGTGCAAACTGCTCACCGACGCCGGCGTCGAGTGTTTGTGGGGCTTCGCCAAGTTGCAATCGCTCGACCTGTCGAACAGCCTGGTGACCGACGCGGGGCTGGGGTACCTGAAGGAACTCGAAGCGCTGCGGTCGCTGGCGCTGTCGAACTGCAAGCGCATCAGCAACTTCGGCTTGAGCCACCTGACGGAGTTCGGGCACCTGCGCTTTTTGGATTTGCACGGCTGCCGCCGGCTGACCGACGCGGGGATCGGTCAGTTGAAGCGGTTGAAGACGCTGCGGTATCTGGACGTGCGCGGGTGCGACGAGCTGACGAGCGCGGGCGTCGGGAAGCTGCGGAAGGCGCTCCCGTCGTGCGTGGTGGAGTTCTGACCGTCCTCCCCAACTATTTCCGGTGTGAGCAGATGTTGGTTGTCCGCTGCGGGGCGGCGGACAACCAACGTGCTTCCGGCTTTCTGTCCTCGACTCACTGAAGAATCGCCTTCACTACATTTCCGCCCACGTCCGTCAGCCGGAAGTCGCGGCCCTGGTAGCGCGTCACGAGTTTCAGGTGGTCGAGGCCGAGCGCGTGGAGCACCGTCGCCTGAACGTCGTGGACGTGAACGGGGTCTTTGACCACGTCCCAGCCCCAGTCGTCGGTCTCGCCGTACATGGTGCCGCCCTTGATGCCGCCGCCGGCGAGCAGCATCCCGCCGCAGAGCTGGTGGTGGTCGCGGCCGTACTGGTTGAACGCCAGCGGCCCCTCGCAGTAGCTCGTGCGGCCGAACTCGCCGCAGAACATCACGAGCGTCTCGTCGAGGAGGTCGCGGTCCTTCAGGTCGCGCAGGAGCGCCGCGATCGGCTTGTCGGCCATCTCCATCTTCTGCTTGAGCATGACCGGGATGTTGAAGTGATGATCCCAACCGCCGTCCATGAGCTGCACGAACCGCACGCCCCGCTCCGCGAGCCGTCGGGCCAGCAGACAGTTGTTGGCGAACGACTCCTTGCCGGGTTCAGCCCCGTAGCGTTCGAGCACGTCGGCCGGCTCCTTCGACAGGTCGGCCAGTTCCGGTACGCTCGTCTGCATCCTGGCGGCCATTTCATACGCCCGAACGCGGGTCGCCACCTCGGCGTTGCCGGTCGCCGCGGCGTCGAGTTCGTTGAGCGCGTTGACGCTATCGACCACCCGCTGGCGGGTTTTCGTGTCCACGCCGTCGGGGTTGGCCACGAAGAACACCGGCTCCTTGCCGCCGCGGAACGGGCACCCCTGGTAGCGCCCGGCGAGGTACCCGTTGTGCCACATCCGCGGGTGCGGGGGCGAACCGCCGTCGCGGTGGCCGGAGAGCAACACGACGAATTCGGGCAGATCCTTGTTCCCCGACCCCAGCGCGTAACTGGCCCACGACCCCCACGACGGGCGCCCCAGTTGCAACGAACCGGTGAAGAGGATCGAGATCGCCGCCTCGTGCAGCACGTGGTCGGTCTGGATCGAGCGGACAAGGCACATGTCGTCGGCGAACGCGCCCATGTCGCGGAACAGTTCGGACATCACTAGCCCGCTTTTGCCGAACGGCTTGAACTTGAAGCACGTGCCGACCACCGGCAGCGCGCCCTGTTTCTCGGTCACGCCGGTGATGCGCTGCTCTTTTCGCACCGAGTCGGGCAACTCCTCGCCGCGGCGCTTGTTCAGGAGCGGCTTCTCGTCGAACAGGTCGTGTTGCGACAGCCCGCCGGAGGCGAAGATCATGATGACCCGCTTGGCGGTCGCCTTGCCGAGCTTGAACGGCGCGGGCGGCAGCGGGTTGGGGAACGCGCTCGCCGTGCCGCCCAAGAGGTCGGAGAGCGCGATCGAGCCGAGGCCGAGCGTGCTCGACCCGAGGAACGCGCGCCGGGTGATGTCGGTCTCGGCGGGGAGGAAGTCGTTCATGGCTGTCCTGATCGGAGGTCGTGATCTGTTCGGTAATGCGTTATTGAGGAACCGCGAAGGTGTTCCCCTCACCTGCCACCTCACCGATGCACTGTCGCGTCCAAATTCAGCAGCGCGCTGCCGACGCACGCCCACGCCGCGGCCTCGGCGGGGTCGAGCGAGTCGTCGATCTTCGCCTCGCCTACCGCGAGCAGCTTCTTCGCCGCCGCGACATCGGCCTTGAAGTGCGCGCGCTGGTCGGCGAGCAGCTTTCGCAAGATCTCCAACTGCCGCTCGGTCGGGGCGCGCGAGGTGGCGAGCCGGAACCCGTAGGCCAATCGTCGGTCGTCCTCATCGGCCTTGCTCAGCCCCTTCGCCCGGCCGATCGGTTCCTTGTCCAGGAGCATCCGCTGGCCGAGCATCTTCGCGCACTCGACGTACACTGGGTCGTTGAGCAGCGTCAGCGCCTGAAGGGGCGTTGTTGTGACCGCGCGGGTCACGGTACAGGTGTCGCGCGGCACCGCGTCGAAGGTGAGCATCGACGGGTACGGGGCCCCGCGCTTCCAGAAGACGTACAGCGCCCGCCGGTACTGCTTCTCGCCGCGGTCGGGTCGGTACCCGCCGCCGAAGCTCTCGACGCCCTTCCACGCATCCTTCGGCTGCACCGGTTTGATGCTCGGGCCGCCGATCTGCTCGAACAGGAGGCCCGAAACCGCCAGCGCGTTGTCGCGCACCATCTCGGCCGTCAGCCGGAGCCGCGGCCCGCGGGCGAGGAGCCGGTTCTCCGGGTCGCGGTCGAGCTTCTCCGGCGGCGCGGTCCACGTCTGCCGGTACGTGGCCGAGAGCACGATCCGCTTGTGGAGTTTCTTCTGGTCCCATCCGCTATCGACCAGTTCGGTCGCGAGGTAGTCGAGCAACTCCGGGTGCGTCGGCAGTTCGCCGCGGATGCCGAAGTCCTCGGCCGTGCGAACGAGGCCGATCCCGAAGTACTGCTGCCAGACTCGGTTCACGAGCACGCGCGCGGTGAGCGGGTGCTGCCCCGAAACGAGCCACTTCGCCAGCCCCAGCCGGTTGCGCGGCAGCCCCGGGGCCATCGGCGGCAGCACGCCGGGCGACCCGGGATCGACATCGGCGCCGCGGCTCTTGTACAGACCGCGAATGAAGATGTACGCCTGCCGCGGCACGTCCAGTTCTTCCATCACGAGCGTCACGGGCATCTCGCGCTTGAACTGAGCCTCTTCCTCCTTGAGTTTGGCGAGTTCCTCGGCGATGACGCGCCCGACGGGGTCGATCCGCGCCCGATAGAACTCGCGCAGCACCTTCTGGCGGCGTTCCGACTGCGTGAGCGGGTTCTCCTCCTCGGCTTTACTCGGCGCGGTCTTCTCGCCGGCGATGCCCACCGACTTCGACTCGCCCGCCTTTGCGGGCGCCGCGGTCGGCAACTTCGGGCGCGGGGCCGGGGCGACCGGCACGGCGCTCAGCGATCCGCTACCGGCGTTGCGCTCTTGCTCTTCGAGGCGCAGCGCGGTCGCGACCTCGTGGGTCACCACGTCGTCGCCCTCGGGCGTGAGGTTGAAGGTGAACGACTCACCCCCGCCGGGGCGCCCGGTGGAAAGAACCACCTTCACCACGATCTCGTTTTCGCCCTCGCGCAGCCCGATGCGGAACTTCTTCTCCGTGCGGCCCCGGTTGCGGCCCATCATCACCGCCTCGAAGTCGAACGGTTCCGGTTCGGGCTGCGGGTCGCCCGGCTTCGGTGGGGTCGGCGGCGCGGGCGGCGGGGGCGGTTCCTCGGACCGCACCGGTTCGCCGTTGAGCCACATCTTGATCCCCGCGGGGCCGTCGATCCCGATCATGACCGTTCGCGCGCGGGTCGAAACCACTTTGCGCGTCAAGTAATACGTTCCGGTGCCGCTGACCGACAACCGCGTCTGCGTGCCGTCGCGCCACTTGGGCTGTTCGGTCCAGGTGACGTATTCGGGCTTCGGCTTGGGCTTCTTCTCGGGTTCGGTCTTCGCGTCCGGCTTCTTGGGCGCCGGCTTGTCGTCGTCGGTCGCCAGCGGGATCAGCGGCGGCGCCTTTTCGGTCTTGGAGTCCTTGGTATCTGTCGCGCCCTCGCCCTTCGCCTTCGGCGGCGGGGCCTTCTCCGGCGCGTCGCCCGTCTTGGTCGGCGTCATCCCGCCCGGCCCGCTCGGAGTGTTGGAGGCTTTGGGCGGAAGTACGACCTTCTCGTACCGCTTCTTCACGTCCACCGGGCCGGTCTTGATGTCCTTTTCCGGCTCGAACACGGTGGAGTAGGCTTTCGCGGCGTCCTCCGCGGGGAACGGCCCGACCGAACTCCACAGTTTCGTTTGCGCCGGGAGTAGGATCTGCCTAACGCGGTCGTCTTCGGCGTAGGAAATGCGGAACCGGCCGATGAGGCTTCGGAACCGGAAGTCGCCCAGGTGGTGAAGCGATACGCGCAGCACCGACGCCTCGTTCGTCTCGATCGGCTCCAGCGGCAGGAAAACCGCCTCGTGGGGCCGCTTCCGCTCGTCGCCGACGATGCTCCACGACCCGCCGCGACCCCCGCCGCCCGGGCCGATCGGGTCGATGACGATCACCGATTCGACCGCGCCGGGGAACATGTCGAACGCGAACGAGTCTTCCTTCGGCTTCTGGTTGATGTCCGCTTCGGCCCGCGACATGTACACGAGCGGCGGGTCTTGACTGTCGGCAATGGTCGTGTGTCGAACCTCGATCGCCGAGAGGCTGAACCGGCCGTCGGCGGCGCGCCCGAGCGCGCCGTGGGGCTGGCTGGGGTCGGGCAGCACTTCCAGCCTCAGCGCCGCGATTCGGCGCTTCCCGGGGCGCAGGGTGAGTTCGTAGGTGTCCTTCGTCGGGGTCGCCCCGGTGGACAGGATCGAGCCGTCGTCGAGCAGCTTCAGCACCGCGCCGTTGCGCGAGTAGTACGCCGCGGGCTGGGCGGTCGTCCATTCCAGCGGCTTGCCGAGCCGGGCGAGCGCCCGCTTCTCCCACTCCTTCTGCGCGGTATCGGCGAGCGGGTCGTCGCGTTCGAGTCGCGCCTTGAGCGCCGCGATCCGGGCCTGAAGATCGGCGAGCCGGGCGGCCTGGTCCGGGTTCGGAACGGGAATCGTCGGCCGCGGGTTCATGAAGTCCGCGTCGCGCTCCTTGATGTTGTTGAAGAACGAGTAGAACGCATAAAAGTCGCGCTGGCTGATCGGGTCGTACTTGTGGTCGTGGCACTGGGCGCAGGCCATCGTCAGGCCCAGGAACGCGGTCGCGGTCGTGTTGACGCGATCGATGACGTAGGCCGAGCGGTACTCGTCCTCCTCCTCGCCGGCCTCGCTGTTGGTCGGGTGGTTGCGGTTGAACCCGGTGGCGACCCGTTGGTCGAGCGTCGGGTTCGGCAGAAGGTCGCCGGCGAGCTGCTCGATCACGAACCGGTCGAACGGCATGTTCGCGTTGTAGGCGTTGATGACCCACTCGCGCCACTTCCAGATTTGCCGCGGCACGTCGCTCTGATACCCGCCGGTGTCGGCGTAGCGGGCCACGTCGAGCCACTCCTGCGCCTGCCGCTCGCCGTACCGCGGCGACGCGAGGAGCCGATCGACCACCTTTTCGTAAGCGGTGGGGCTGGTGTCCTTCACGAACTCGTCGATTTCGGCCGGGGTGGGCGGCAACCCGGTGAGGTCGAAGCTGACGCGCCGGATCCACCCCTCGCGAGTCGCCTCCGATTCGGGCTTCATCCCTTCGCGCTCCAGCCGCGCCAGAACGAACGCATCGAACGGATCGCGCACCCAGCTTCGATCGGCGACGCGCGGAATGGCCGGTTTGGTCGCGGGGACGAACGACCAGTGTTCCTCCCACTTCGCGCCCTGTTCGATCCACAGTTTCAGCGTCGCAAGTTGCTTCTCGGTGAGCGATTGCGCCCCTTCGGGCGGCATCTTGCGCCGCGGGTCGTCGGTCGTGACCCGTTCCCAGACGAGCGAGCCGTCCGGGTCTTTGGGCGCGATCACGTGCGCGCCTTTGCGCTCGGCGAGGGCGTGGTCCTTCAGGTCGAGCCGCAGTTTCCCCTTGCGGGCGGCCTCGTCGGGGCCGTGGCACTGGAAGCAGTGCTGAGCCAGGATGGGCCGCACCTCGCGCAGGAAGCTGACCGCGCGCGCCGGCACGGCCGCGGGGCGCGCGGGCGCGTCTTCGCCGCGGGCGCCGGTCGGCGGGGTGAACGGGGTGACAACGAGAAGCACGGCCGCGACCGGGATGACGGTCGCGGGCCAACGGAACGAATTGAGCGACCGCACGATGCTACCTCGCAGGGGGAGAGCCTACTTGGCCGATCGTTCCTCGGACCCGACCATTTCACCGAACCGGTGTTATTTCCCAGATTACCCATTCGCGGCGGGTTGAGGAAGCAGATTCACGCCGATCGAAGCGACGGGTGTAGGCGTCACGAAAGTGGGTGGGAAAAACGGTAGACTGATGTTGGAACA
>CAZBXY010000078.1:0-27593 GCA_964495365.1 uncultured Frigoriglobus sp.
TGGCAAAGGCCCCGTTATATTCGATCTTTACTCCGCTGCACGATTCGTCAATGAGGGCGCTGGCGAGCAAGGTCGATTACCTCGTGGGCCTCAAGGAGAACGTGATCCTGGGGCACCTGATCCCGGCCGGGACCGGGTTCAAGACCCACCAGGAGGCCGAGGTGAAGATCAACATGCCCGACGGCACGGTGTCCGAACCGGCGCCCGCCACCGAAACCAGTAGCTAGTGCCGCGCAGTGGTTAGTGCCAGTGGCGAGTGGTTCGTGAAGAGGAGCCAGTAGAAGACAGGGAGTGGGTGGAAAGGGTCAAGTCGTCCGGCTACCGTTTTCTTGTCTTCCACTGGCACTAGCCACCGACACTAACCACTGTCTTCTTCACTGACACTAGCCACTGACACTAACCACTGCTAACATACTTATTCCCGTTCGGCGAACCGCCGCGCGGCCGAGCCAGGACATTGACGAATGCCGACGATCAACCAGTTGATTAAGTCGCCGCGCCAGCCGCAGCGGTCGAAGCCGAAGCACCCGGCCATGCAGGGGTGCCCGCAGAAGCGCGGCGTGTGTACCGTCGTCAAGACGATGACCCCGAAGAAGCCGAACTCGGCGCTGCGAAAAGTGGCCCGCGTCCGGTTGTCCAACGGGATCGAGGTGACCGCGTACATCCCCGGCGAGGGCCACAACCTGCAGGAGCACTCGATCGTGCTCGTGCGCGGCGGGCGCGTTCGCGACCTGCCCGGCGTCCGCTACCACATCATTCGTGGGGTGCTGGACTGCCAGGGCGTTCAGGACCGCAAGCAGGCCCGCTCGAAGTACGGCTCGAAGAAGGAAGGCAAATAACCTCGGTAGTCGAAAGTCATAAAGTCGAAAGTCGTAAAGTCAAAGACGACTTTGTGGCAGCGGCTCTGTGATTTCGGACTTTAAGACTTTCAGACCTTACGACCTGAGACCGAAGAAAATGGGTTCCAAAACACGCACCGCCAGCTATTCGAAGCTCGCGCCCGACACGCGTTACAACTCGCTCCTGTTGAGCAAGTTCGTCAACTGCCTGATGCACGACGGCAAGAAGTCCGTCGCCACGCGGGTCGTTTACGACGCGCTCGACCAGATCAAGAAGCGGATGCCCGACGCGGACCCGGTGAACGTGTTCACCGAGGCGCTCAACAACGTCAAGCCGACGCTCGAAGTGCGGTCCCGGCGCGTCGGCGGGGCGAACTACCAGGTGCCGATGCAGGTGAAGCCGAAGCGGGCCGAGAGCCTCGCGATCCGGTGGATCCTGGCGGCCATCCGCGCCAAGGGCGGGCGGCCCACGCACCTGCGACTCGCCGAGGAGCTGATGGCCGCCTTCCAGCGGCAGGGCGAGGCGATGGCCAAGCGCGAACAGACGATCAAGATGGCCGAGGCGAACAAGGCGTTCAGCCACTTCGCCTGGTAATCTCGTGTTGACAGCGGGCAGTGGTCAGTGGGCAGTGCCGAAGTTGGCGCTGGTCACTGACCACTGCCCTTTTCCGTTGTACCCATCTGCCCGCGCGAACCCGTCGCCCCGTTGTGTAAACTATCTTCTGCCTACTGCCTGCTGCCCACTGACCACTGGTGCTGGAATGGCCAAGGACAAAGGGTTCGATCTGACCCGCGTGCGCAACCTCGGGGTGATCGCGCACATCGACGCGGGCAAGACGACCACCACCGAACACCTCCTGTACTACGCCGGCGCCAAGCACAAGCTCGGCGGCGTCGATGAGGGTACGACCGAAACGGACTACGACCCCGAGGAACAGGCCCGCGGGATCACGATCTACTCCGCGTGCGTGCCGTTCGAGTGGGCCAATCACACTATCAACTTGATTGACACGCCGGGCCACGTCGATTTCACGGCCGAGGTCGAACGCTCGCTCCGTGTACTCGACGGCGCGGTGGTCGTGTTCGACGGGCAGAAGGGCGTCGAGGCGCAGTCCGAGACGGTGTGGCGCCAGGCCAACCGCTACGGCGTTCCGCGAATGGTGTTCGTCAACAAGATGGACGTGGTCGGCGCGAACTTTGCGCAGACGCTGAAGTCGATCCACGCGCGCCTCACGCCCAACCCGGCGGAGCAGGGGCTTCCGGTGCCGATCGTTATTCCGATCGGGAGTGGTGGCCCGGCCGACAGCCGCACGCCGTTTTCGGGCGTCATCGACCTCATCGAGATGAAGGCGAAGTTCTTCGACGCCGGCGACTTCGGCAAGACGGTACGGACCGCGGACATCCCCGAAGAAAACCAGTTGGAAGCGGAAGACTACCGCGCGCAGATGTTCGACGCGCTGACCGCACACGACAACAACGACCTCATCACCTCCGCGGTACTCGACGGCAAGAACCCGGACCCCGCGAAGGTCCGGCAGCTCGTGCGCGAGCAGTGTCTGGCGCGGAAGATTTACCCGGTTCTCGCGGGCAGCGGGCGCGAGCATATCGGCATTCAGCCGCTGCTCGACGCGGTGACGCTCTACCTGCCCAGCCCGCTGGACCGCCCGCCGGTCGTGGGCACGGACCCGAACGGTAAGAAGGAGCAGAAGCGCAAGCCCGACCCGAAGGAACCCTTCTGCGGGCTGGTGTTCAAGGCGTCGTGGAATTCGACCGGTAACCGGTTCTTCGTTCGCGTCTATTCGGGCACGATGAAGCCGAATATGCGCGCGTTCAACCCCGGCAAGAACGTCAAGGAGAACGTCGCGAAGCTGTTCCACGTTCACGCTGACCCGGCTCGCGGCCTCGAAGAGGTCGAGAGCGGCCCGGCGGGCGACATCGTGTGCGTCGTCGGCCTCAAGGACACCGTGACCGGCGACACGCTCTGCGAGACCGCGCACCCGATTTTACTCGAAGCGATCACGTTTGCTGAGGCGGTCGTGAGCCAGTCGATCGAACCCGAGAGCGGCGCCGACAAGGACAAGCTCGCGATCGCGCTCGAAGTGCTTCAACTCGAAGACCCGACGTTCAAGGTCAAGCCGAACGAGGGGCAACTCGTGATGAGCGGGATGGGCACGCTTCACCTCGAAGTGAAGCGCCACCGGCTCGAACGCGACTTCCGCGTGAAGGTGAAGGCGTACGCGCCGCGCGTGAGTTATCGCGAGATGCTCAAGTCGCCGCGCACGGTCGATGTGAAAGTCGAGAAGCTCGGCCAGGACAAGCCGGCCTTCGCGGAACTCAAGGTCTCGTTCACCAACTTCAAGGCCGAGAAGCCGGTGTCGGTGGCCAACGTTGTGCAGGCCGAGAACCTGATCCCGGTCGCGTTCCTCGCAGCGGCCGAGAAGGCGCTCCAGGACGCGCTCCAGACCGGCGAACTCGGCTACCCGATGATGAACGCCCAGGCCCGCATCATCGACGCACGCTTCGACCCGCAGCTCTCAACCGAAGACGCGTTCGTCGCCGCGGCGATCCGGGCGTACCGCGAGGGCACGCAGGGCAACGTGCTGTTGCTCGAACCGATCATGAAGGTCACCGTAACCACACCGAACGCGTTCGTCGGGGCGGTCCTCGGCGACCTGACCCGGCGCGGCGGGCAGATCGAGTCGCAGGACGTGAGCGCGACCGGCGACATGGCTGAACTGGTCGCTCTCGTTCCGCTCCGCGAGCTGTTCACCTATGCGAACGAGGTACGGAGCCTCAGCACAGGCCGCGCCGCGATGGGCATGGAGCCGCACAACTACGAACCGGCTCCGCCCGAAGTTCTGCGAAAACTGATGGGCGAGTGACCGGGGCTTGCAGTCTCACTCGGGACGGTAGCACCAGAGGAAATACCCGTAGCGGCCAAAATACGGTCCTTGTCCGGGCGCGTATTCTCGGTCGTGTATCGATTGAACACCCTTGATCCCAAATCCAGCTTTGCGAATGAGTCGCCACGCGCTACTGAGTGTAAAGTGGTACAACGTCAGTGGCGCGCCCCCGTAAGCTTGTGGCATCGTGATATCGCCGGCGGTGGCGCTCCCGAACAGCGTTTTGAGCCGTTGTACCGCGACGCGTTTCCATCCGAGACCGCGGTAGAATCGGTTGTGGACGTGCAACACGAACCGCCCGCCGGGCTTCAGTACGCGGAACGCGTTCGCCAGCACTTTCGCGCGGTTCTCCGCTCCGCGAACCATGCCGAGTGTACTGAACAAGCACGCGGCGTAGTCGAACGAGTCGTCCGGCACTCCGGACAACTCGACCAGGTTCGCTTTCAGGAACGTCGCGGTTGGGGCGTTTTCTTTCGCTTTCGCGAGCATCTCGCCTGACAGATCGACGCCCATGCACTCGAACCCCTTCGCCGCGAAGTGCGCACACAGCCGCCCGGTGCCGCACCCGAGGTCGAGCAGCTTTCCCGGCGCGGCGAAGACGCGCTCGCAGAACGCGATATCGGCCCTGGCCAGCGGCGACGCTTGCATTTGTGCGTCGTAGCCGGCGACCATGTCGGTCGCGTGTAAGTAGTCCCAAAGCCCGCGATCGACGCCGGGCGGCAGTTGCCAGTCGGGCGTGGTCATTTGTCATTGGTCCTTCGTCATTAGTTCTTTATCCTTTCGCGTCCGGGGCGCATACTTTGCAATGTACACACCTCTCCCGGTGCGTTGGCAATTGACCAATGACCAAGGACCAGTGACGTGCGCAGCACCGACATCCGCGTCCGCGACGTGTACTTCGAGTACGAAGACTTCCGCTATCGCACGCCGATCAAGTTCGGCGGGGTCGCTCTTGATCGCGTCACGATTCTCAACGTGCGCGTCGTGGTCGAGAGTGGCGACGGCAAGACCGCGACCGGCTACGGGTCGATGCCGCTGGGCAACGTGTGGGCGTTCCCGTCGCGCGTCCTCACCTACGACCAGACGCTCGGCGCGATGCGGTTCCTCGCGTCGCGGGTCGCCGAGGACTACCGCACGTGCGGCCTGAGTGGGCACCCGATCGACATCACTCACAAGCTCGAAACCGAGTTCTTCCACGCGGGCAACGACTTCACCGCACTGCACCGCTGGCCGGAGGCGGTGCCGAAGCTCGCGGTGCTCGTGGTCGCGTCGCCGTTCGACGCGGCCTTGCACGACGCCTACGGCCGGCTCCACGAACTCAACTGCTACCACACCTACGGCCCCGAATTCCTGGCGAACGACATCGGCGACTACCTCGGCGCTGAGTTCGACGGGCTACGGCTGCACGACTTCATCACGCCCGAGCCGAAGCCGAAGATGCCGCTCTATCACCTCGTCGGAGCGCTCGACCCGCTCACGCCGGCGGACGTGAAGCAGCCCGTCGGCGACGGGCTGCCCGAACACCTCGGCGAGTGGATCAAGCGCGACGGGCTGACGCACCTGAAGATCAAACTCAACGGCGACGATCTCGGCTGGGACGTTGAGCGGTGCGTCCGGGTGAACGCGGTCGCGGAAGAAGCGGCAAACTTCCGCCGCGGCAACAACCGGTTCTGGTACTCGCTCGACTTCAACGAGCGGTGCCAGAACGTCGCGTACCTGTTGGAGTTCCTCCGGCAACTCAAAGCGCGCGCCCCGGCCGGGTACGACCGCGTGCAGTATGTGGAGCAGCCGACCGCGCGTGACCTCGCCGCCAACCCGCAAAACAAGATGCACGACGCCGCGAAGCTCAAGCCGGTCGTCATCGACGAATCGTTACTCGATCTCGAATCGCTGAAGCTCGCGATGGAGATGGGTTACACCGGGGTCGCGTTCAAGGCGTGCAAGGGGCAGACGCAGTCACTGTTGCTCGCCGCCGCGGCGCAGAAGTACGGGTTGTTCCGCTGCGTGCAAGACCTGACGTGCGTCGGGGCGTCGCTGATCCACTCCGCGGGGCTGGCCGCGCACGTTCCGGGCGTGGCCGCGATCGAGTCGAACGGCCGGCAGTATTGCCCGCTGGCGAACGCGCCGTGGGACGCGAAGTTCCCCGGCGTGTTCACCATCAAGGACGGTCAGATGAACACCGCGCTTCTCAACGGGCCTGGGCTGGGCGCGGTGTGAGGTGAACGGCTCTCACTTGCGTGCGCGGTCGCGGCCGTCGGGAATTACGGTCCAGGCGTTGGTTCCCTGGTCGATCTTCTCGCCACCCGCGACCGTGAACGCGGCGCGCAACCCTTCTGGCGTCGTCCCCTTCGACAGCCGCAGTACCGCACCATCAGTAGTTACCACCGCAGGCTGCTTGTACCAACTGCTTATGCCTTCCGCGTTGTCGATGCGGAAGTCCATCGTGTCAAACACCAAGTCACGCGGTTCCATCCAGTGAATACCGAGGTCGTTGTTCTCGACAATCAGAATTGTCTGGCTGGGCCCGTCTTTGATCTCGTCGTGCTTACGACTCATCGCGCCCGGCCACATCGTTTCCTTCCCCACGACGGCGAGGTAGTTTGTTGTGGTAGTTGGTGTTTGTGTGCCCGAGAACGCGTACAGCTTCGGCATCCGGTCCGCGAGTCGGCTGTTGTTCGGCCCGTTCCACGGTTCGGCGAACTGGTACGACTTGAAGAGGTTGTCTTGTTCGATGTAGGGCAGGATGAGAATCCGCCAACTGTGCCACGGCTTACCGTCCGGTCCGAGGATATAGGCCGGGGGGTACTTGTTGTTCGCGTCCTGGTAGTTGGCGACCGCCAACCCGAGTTGCTTGAGGTTTCAAAGGTCCGACGTGCTTCGAGCCGCATTCCGCACCTTCTGGATCACGGGCAGCAGCATCCCAATGAGGAGGGCGATGATCGTGAGTACCACAACCAACTCGATTAACGTGAAGGCGGTCCGAGTGCGCAGGTGTGACATGACGAACACCTCGACGTGAGAACTACCCATACGATTGTCGCGCGGGCGCTCCCCGAAGTCAAACGCGGTTGTAAGCTATCTCGCGGGGCTTCCTCTCCGCCCCGCGGAGCCGCTCGCCGAATGAGTACGCACCTGCCAGGGAACGGCATCGACGACACCCCGGTCACCGAATCGGACCTGATCGACTACTTTCGCGAAGGGGCCAAGCCCCGCCCCGCGTGGCGCGTCGGCGCGGAGTTCGAGAAGTTCGCGGTCGATCGCGCGACCGGGCGGCAGATCGGCTTCGACGGCGGCATCGAACACATCCTGCACGCCCTCGCGACACACTTTGCGTGGGAACCGCACTACGAGGCCAACAGACTGACGACGCTCACGCGCGGTGAATCCACGATTTCTGTCGAACCCGGCGGGCAACTCGAACTCTCCACGCCGCCGACCGAGCGATTGTCCGAACTTCGGGCAGAACTGAACACGCACCTGCACGAACTGCGAGCCGTAACCGACCCGGCGAAGGTCGCGTGGATCGCGTGCGGGGTGACTCCGTTCAGCACAGTCGAAGAGATTCCGCTGAACCCGCGCCCGCGGCACCGGCTCATGGCCGAATACCTGCCGACGCGATCGCTCACCGCACTTCACATGATGAAGGCGACAGCCAGCACGCAGGTGACGTTCGATTACGAGAGCGAGGAGGACGCGGGTCGGAAGTTCGCGGTGGCACTGAAGCTCTCGCCTGTCGTGAACGCACTGTTCGCGAACGCGCCGATGTGCGCCGGAAAGCGGACCGAGTTCGTCTCGTACCGCAGCCACATTTGGCACAACATGGACGCGGACCGGAGCGGTTTTCTCGCGAACCTTCTTACTGAACAGGTGTCCTTTAAACGGTGGGTGCAGCACGCGCTCGACGTGCCACTGTTGCTCCTCACCGACGGGGAAGTGCTGCAACCTGCGCCCGGGGTGACGTTCCGCGAGTTCCTGTGCCGCGGGATCGACGGCCGGTTCCCGACGCGGCACGACTGGGACGTTCACCTGTCCACACTGTTCACCGAAGCGCGGCTGAAACGCTTCCTGGAAGTCCGTGGCGCGGACGCGACCCCGACCCCGCTGGCGCTCGCGGTTCCGGCGCTGTGGAAGGGGCTGCTGTACGATGCGGACGCACTCGCGCAGGCCGAGAAGCTCGCTCACGAACTCCCGCCGGATGAACTGTTCGCACTCTCGGAAGCCGTGGCGCGCGAGGGTTTGCGCGCGAAATGCCGGTGGGGCACGGTCGCGGCCTGGTGCCGCGTGATCGTCGGGTTCGCCGGCGAAGGGCTGCGGCGCCAGGGTGAGGACGAGAGCTTCCTGCTCCCGCTGCAAGCGATGTTGACGCGCGACCGCTCACCGGGCGAGGAGTGGCCGGCGAGCGGGAACGTCGCGGAGGTCGTTGGGGCGTGCGAGTATCGGGTCGTGTCCGGGTAGACTTTGCCGAAGATCCCGCAACCCTCTTGCCGCGGTGACTTTTGTAGGACAGAGCTGGCCGGCCTGTCGTCACAACGACAGTTCACGCCGCCTACTTGTCTTCGCGCGGTGACTTCGTCCTTCTCGTGAACCACGATCAGGATTCGCTCACCCGGTTGACAAGCCCTATTCAGCTTGTGATCCACCGCCCTCTCACCGCGAATCAGCGTAACCGAGGCGAGCGTAAACGGTCCAGTCCAGCGGACTCGGTGCAGTGGAGTTGGATCTTTTCCGTAGGGACCAGCCAACCGGGCGTGATCGGTGAAGGAGGGCCGTTTCTGTGGGTCGGAGAAACATCCGATCAGGACCGCGTCGATCGGCTTGCCGGAGCAATTCACGAGTCGAAATTCGGTAGACGGGCTCTGTTGCACGCGGAGTTATGGTGAGTTCGTAGTGACCCGCTTCAGCGGGTCGGGAGGCGCAGCGTCCCCGTGGCCCGATCGGTTCGGAAGTTCCGTACACCCGGGCGCCGCTGCGCGGCGGACCCGCTGAAGCGGTCGCTACGAACAAATACGACGCATCACACCAACTCCTTGATCGGCGTCGGATCGTCCAGAATTGGGTGCGGGCGGCCGGTGTGGTCCTTGAACGTCAGTGTCGCGTCGATGCCGAGCTGGTGGTAGATCGTCGCCAACAGCGCGCCCGGCTTCAGGGCGCGTTCGACCGGGAACTCGGCCTTCGAGTTGGTTCGGCCGACGACCACGCCGCCCGGAGTGCCGCCGCCAGCGACCAGCGCCGAGATCGCGTTGCCCCAGTGGTCGCGGCCCGGCACCGGGATGCCCGGCTGACCGGTGTTGATCTTCGGCGTGCGCCCGAACTCGCCCATCACCACGACCATCACACGATCCAAAGGGCCGCGCTCGTCCAGATCGTCGATCAGCGCGCCCACCGCTCGATCCACAACAGGAACCTTCGCGCCGTGGGCCTTTTCGATCGAGCTGTGGTCGTCCCAGTGCGGCATATCGACCGTCACGAACGACACCCCGGCCTCCACCAGCCGGCGGGCCATCAGCGTGTAGCGACCCCACGGGCCTTGCCCGTAGCGGTCGGCCGATTTCACGTCCTCCTTGTCGATGTCGAACGCCTCGCGGGCCGCGTTGCCGGTCATCAGTTCCAGCGCCCGAAGCTGGAACTCGTCCATCGTCTTCATGATGCCGCTCTGGTCGATGTCACGGCGCGCGGTGTCGAACTGCTTCAGGAGCGACGGGCGCCCCGCGGTGCCTTCCGACACGCTGCCGAGCGTGCTGAGCCACTTCGGCGACCGGACGCGGCGCGTGTCGTGCGAACCGAGGTACTTGTTGTCGCGGTCCACGTCGAACGGGTTGTACTGCCCGCCGAGGTACGCGGCGCCCATGTAGCCGGGGAAGAGATAAATGGTCTGGGCCGACGGCAGCCCGACGTAGGCCGGCAGGTGCGGGTTGTTCGGCCCCTTCACCTTCGACACGTACGACCCGACCGACGGGAACTTCTGCGGCAGGTTCACCGCGGATGAACCGAACCGCCCGGTCGTCATCCAGTGCCCGGCGGCGAAGTGGTCGCCGTTGTCGTGGTGCAGCGAGCGGACGAGGGCGAGTTTCTCGAACCGCCGGGCGACTTCGGGCATCAGGGCGCTGGTGAACACGCCCGGCGTGCGGGTCTTGCACACCCCGAACGGCCCGCGGAACTCGGCCGGGGCGTCGGGCTTCGGGTCGAACGTTTCCAGTTGGCTCGGCCCGCCGTCGAGCCAGATGAGGATGACGGACTTGTCGTTGGCGGCGCTGCCCTTCTCCTTCGCGGCGGCTTGTACGCGGAACAGATCGGGCAGGGCCAGCCCCGTCGCGCCGAGGAACCCGGCCTTGAGCGCGACGCGGCGAGTGTAACCGGCGGTTGAAGTGGGCATGGCAGGCTCCGAACGTGATGCGCGTGCAGATGATCGTCGGCAGGTGATTCCAGTGTATACCGCCGGCGGCGTGAAAGCACACCGGAAAGCTCAAAGGCCGCAAGCGCAAGTGGCTTCGCGAAAGTATTCACGAGTATAGCCGGCACTTCGCCTTTTCCCGGGCGGCCAGTCGTGCTACAAGCGGGGCGATTCGCACCCGCCTTGCGCCGTGGGAAGGACTCCCCGTGTACAAGCTGCTGCTCTGCGTCCGCTACCTGCAAACCCGCTACCTCGCGTTCATCTGCATCGTCAGCGTGATGCTCGGCGTCGCCACGCTCATCGTCGTGAACGCGGTCATGAGCGGGTTCAGCACCAAGCTCAAGGACCGGCTCCACGGCGTGCTGTCCGATGTCGTCATCGACACCGACCGCACCGACGGGTTCTACGTCGCCGACGAGAAGGGCGACCCGCTCCCGCCGGACCAGATCATCAAGAAAATCATGGACGGCCCCGCCGGCGACAAGATCGAGGCCGTGACCCCCACCATCGAGACGTTCGCGATTCTCCAGTTCCGCTACAACGGGACCGTGATCGCCAAGCCGGTCCGGCTCATCGGCGTCGATCCCGAGGGCCGCGCGCGGGTCGGCGGGTTCTCCGAGTACCTCGTCCGCCAGCAGAACGCGCCACACCCGACCTTCGACCTCACGCCGGAAGCGATTCAGCGGCGCGAGTGGAACCTCGCGCAGTTCCGCCGCGAGCACGGCCCGAACGTGCCGCCCCCGCAGCCGAAACCGCTCGTGCCGGACCCGAACGCCATCCCCGAACCGAAAATGGACATCGATATCGGGATCGCCAAGCCGAAGCTGCACGGCGTCATCGTGGGCTACACGATCGCCCACTTCCGCTACCGCGACCCGCACACCGGGAAGCTGATCGAGGAGCAGGCGCTCAAGCCCGGCGACGATGTCATCATCACCACCGCCGGCGGGCAGGAACTCAAGCCGGTGTGGGGTGGGTTCCTCGTCACCGACTACCTGAAGACGGAGATGAGCGAGTACGACCAGAGTTTCGTGTACGTGCCGCTGGAGCAGCTCCAGCACATTCGCGGGATGCTCGGCCGGGCGACCGCGTTCCAGATCAAGCTGAAGAACTACGAGAAGGACAAGGCGTTCGTGACCGCGGAGCTGCGCAAGGTGTTCGGTAACTCGCCGGAGGTGCGGGTCGCGACGTGGGAGGAGCACCAGGGGCCGCTGCTGTCCGCGATCGACGTGGAGCGCGCCATCCTGAACATTCTCCTCTTCATGATCGTGGGCGTCGCCGGGTTCAGCATCCTGGCCATCTTCACGATGATCGTGAGCGAGAAGTACCGCGACATCGGCATCATGAAGTCGCTCGGCGCGAGTAGTTGGGGCGTGATGAGCATCTTCCTCGGCTACGGCCTCCTGCTCGGCACCGTGGGTTGCGTCGCGGGCACCGGGCTGGGGTTGTGGATCACCGCGAACATCAACGAGATCGAGATGTTCCTCTCGCGGCAGACCGGGATCGCGGTGTTCCCGCGGGACGTGTACTACTTCAAGGAAATCCCGACCAACGTCGAGCCGCTGCGCGTGGCGTCGGTGAACCTGGGTGCGGTGCTCATCGCGGCCGTGTTCAGCCTGCTGCCGGCGTGGCGCGCCGCCCGGCTGCACCCGGTCCAGGCGCTCCGCTTCGAGTAAATACCGTCCTTAGTCCTTTGTCATTAGTCATTAGTTTCGAGCGAATGACAAAGGACCAATGACCAATGACTAAGGACCAATGACGATGCTTCAGGCACACAACCTCCAGAAAACCTACCGCCGGCACGCGGTGCAGGTGCGGGTACTCAACGACCTGAACCTGGAGGTGCAAACGGGCGAGTTCCTGAGCATCGTCGGGGCGTCTGGGTCGGGCAAGAGCACACTGTTGCACCTGCTCGGCACGCTCGACGCGCCCGACAGCGGGCGCATTACACTCGACGGCAAGCGGATCGACAACCTCCCGGCGCGCGAGCGCGACTGGCTCCGCAACCGCACGTTCGGCTACATTTTTCAGTTCTACCACCTGTTGCCCGAACTCAACATGCTCGACAACGTGCTGATGCCCGCGTACATCGGGCACTCGGTGCTCGGTTGGTGGAAGACGCGCCAACAGTGGCGCCAGCGCGCCACCGACCTGTTGAACAAGGTCGGGCTGGGCCACCGGCTGAAGCACCGGCCGCGGGAGCTGAGTGGCGGCGAGATGCAGCGCACCGCGATAGCCCGCGCGCTGTTGATGAACCCGCGGGTGCTGCTGGCCGACGAGCCGACCGGCAACCTCGACGCCGAGAGCGGTGGCGAGATCGTCCGCATCCTGCGCGACATCAACCGGGCCGAAGGTGTGACGATCGTCATGGTCACGCATAACACGGAAATCGTCTCCGCGACCGATCGTGTCGTGCGGATGGTGAACGGCGTGGTGACCGACGACACGCCCGGCGGCCGGCACCCGTTTCAGCACCCGCGATTAGCAGCGGTGTAATTTTTGATTTGCGATTTTCGATTTGTGATTGATGATTGAAAACAGTAGTACCGGGAGGCCCGGCGCACCGCGTTGTCTTTCAATCGAAAATCGCAAATCAAAAATCGCCAATGTCTCACCTCTGGATCAACGGCAAGCTCACCGACAAGGCCGCCGCCGGCGTCAGCCCGTTCGACCACGGGCTGCTCTACGGCGACGGGGTGTGGGAACCCCTCCGGCTGTTCAACGGCAAGCCACTCCGCGCCCCGCACCACCTCAAGGTTCTGTTCGCCGCGGCCGAGGCCGTCGGCATCGACATCCCGCTGTCACAGGACGAACTGCTCACCGCGATCGTGGCCACCGCGAAGGCGAACGGCCGCGCCGAGGGGTACGTGCGGGTGATCGTCACCCGCGGCCCGGGCACGATCGGCCCGGACCCGCGGAAGATCGAGCCGCAGGTGATCGTGATCGCCGAGGAGTATCAGCCGTTCCCGCAGGAGCTGTACGCGCACGGGCTACACGTCGTCGTCGCGCCGCAGGCGCTCGACCCGGACAACCCGGCGCACCGGTTCCGCACGCTCAACCAGCTCCACGTCGTTCGTGCCAAGCGGTACGCCCTCCAGAACGGCTGCCTCGACGCCCTGTTCCAGTCGCGGAGCAACAAGATCGTCGGCACGACCGAGGGCGCGCTGTTCGCGGTGAAGGACGGCGCGGTGGTCGTCGCCGGCAGCCAGCCCGAGGACGTGACCGCCTTCGCGGTGGCGGCGCTGGCCGCGGACGCCGGGTTCGTTGTCGTCGAGTACGTGTTGAAGCTCGACGACCTGTTCGCGGCCGACGAGGTGTTCATCGCCGGAACCGCGTGCGGGGTCATCGCGATCGTCCGCATCGACAAGACGGGCATCGGTGACAAGACCGAGGGGCCGGTCGCGCGCGTGCTGCGCGAGCGATATCAGCACGCCCCGCCCGTCGAACCGAAGTAGAATAAGAACAACTCCCAAACCCCAAGTCACAAATTCCAAACAAGACTCAGGCGCGGGATTTCTGCTCGTTTGAGATTTGGTTCTTGGGCTTTGGAAGTTGTTTGAAGAGTGCCTCCTTCTCGTTCGGAGGGACATCATGGTGAGCATCCGGCGCATCCTGGCCCCGACCGACTTCAGCGACCACACGCGGCCGGCGGTGCGGTACGCGGCCGAACTGGCGGACAAGTTCTCGGCCGAACTGATCCTGTTGCACGTCGTCCCCGACGCGGTCCTGGCACTGCCGGACGCGGTGATGCCCACGCCCGCGCCAATCGCCGACCTGAAAGAGCTGACCGACTCCGGCAAGGCCGGGCTGGCGAATCTGATCGCCGCGGAGAAGCTCGAAGCCCGGCACCCGCGGTGCGAGGTGCGGATCGGGTCGCCGGCGGCGGAGATCGTCGCGGCGGCGAAGGACCTGCACGCCGATCTGATCTGCATCGCCACGCACGGCCGCGGCGGGCTCGCGCGCGTGATTCTGGGCAGCGTCGCGGAGATGATCGTGCGCCAGGCGCCGTGCCCCGTACTGACGGTGCGTCCGCAGGCGTGCGGAGACGCGATCCACCCGACCACCTGACGACTATGCCCGCGCCCACAACCACCGCCGAGTTGCTGGAACTGGTCTTCCAAAGCGGGTTGGCCGACGAGGCCCGGCTCCGGGCGTACGTTGGCAGTTTCGCCGAAGCCAATCCGCGCGACCTTGCGAACGCGCTGATCGCCGCCGGTTTCCTCACATATTTTCAAGCGAACCAACTGCTATTGGGCAGATGGAGACAGTTCAACATCGGTCAGTACCGCGTGCTCGAGCAACTCGGAACGGACACCACGGGTACATTCTTCCTGTGCGAATGCACGCGGATGCAGCGCGTCGTCGCGGTCAAGGTGTTGCCGACCGCCCTGGGTCGAATCTCAAGCGGTCTCGAACGGTTCTACCGCGAAGCGCGGGCAATGGCGGCTTGCAATCACCCAAATATCGTTTGTGCCTACGACGTTGCCTACGCGGACGACTTGCACTTCGTCACGATGGAGTACGTCGATGGCGCGAGCCTGTATCACATCGTCCGACGCAGGCCGCTCGACCCGATCCGCGTCGCCCACTACATCACTCAAACCGCCGACGCGCTCCAGCACATGCACGAACAGGGTCTGGTCCATCGGAACGTGAAACCGACGAAGATCATCGTGGACCGCAGCGGTCGGATCAAACTCGGCGGCATGAACATCGTACTGTTCCGGCACGGCCCGTTGGTCGATGCCGCGATCCGCGGCACGCCGAACTACATCGCCCCGGAACAGGCCATCAACAGTTCGGGCGTGGATCACCGGGCCGATATCTACTCGCTCGGTTGCACGGCCTACCACCTGCTCACCGGTCAACCGCCGTTTACGGGAGGAACGCGGGCGCAGAAGCTGCTCTGGCACCAGACTCTCGAACCCAACCCGATCCGCTCGCTGCGGCCCGACGTGCCGGTAGAATTGGCCCTTGTGATCGAGCGCATGATGAGCAAAGACCCCGCCGCGCGCCACCAGTCGGCCGCAGAGGTGATCGCGGCGCTGGAGCCGTGGTGCCGGACGCCCGTCGATAGGCCTTCCTCTGAAGAACTCCCCGATCACTGTCCCCGTGTGTGCGACGCGCTCGCCCGATTCTCCCGCACTCAATAACGAGCATCATGACCCGACTCCTTCCGCTCGTATTTCTCGCGCTCGGCCTACCCGCGTTCGCCGCGGACTGGCCGCACTGGCGCGGGCCGCATCGTAGTGGCATCACCGACGAACCGTCCGGCTGGGACGGAACCGCGTGGCTGGCGGACACGCCCGCGTGGACCGCGAAGCTCGGCGAGGGCGCGAGCAGCCCGCTCGTGGTCGGCGACCGCGTCTTCGCGCTCGGCTGGGAAGGCGGCAAGGACACGCTTCGGTGCCTGAGTGCAAAGGACGGCAAGCAGCTCTGGGCGCAGAGCTACAAGTGCCCGCGGCACGGGCGGTTTCACATGGGCGACGAGGAACTGTATTCGGGACCGTCGTCCACTCCGGAATTCGACCCCGCGACCGGCCTCCTTTACACGCTCAGCACCGACGGCGACCTGAACTGCTGGGACACCAACTCCGAAGGCAAAAAGGTGTGGGGCCGCAACTTGTACGACGAGTACAAGGCGAGTCGCCGGCCGAAACTCACCGGTGCGCCGCAGCGGGACTACGGTTACACATTATCGCCATTTGTACACCAAGACGGGTTGCTGGTCGAGGTCGGTAGCACGAAATCCGGGAGCGTCATCGCCTTCGACAAAAAGACCGGGAAGGAAATCTGGGCGTCGGAACTCAAGGAAGAGGCCGGGCACACCGGCGGGATGTCACCGATGACGGTGGAGGGCGTGCCATGCGTCGCGGTGCTGACGCAGCGGAACCTCGCGGTGATCCGGCTCGACGCGGGGAAGGAAGGGAAGACGGTCACGACGTTCCCGTGGGTCACCGATTTCGCCAACACGATTGCCGGCCCCGCGGTGGACGGCGACAGCGTGGTGATCGCCGCGGATTACAACCACCGGGCGATGTGTCGAGTACAAATCACGCTCGCGGGCGCGAAAGAGGTATGGCGCAAGCGGTTCCCGTCGAAGGTCTGCACGCCGGTCATTCACGACGGTAACATTTACGTCGCGTGGCAGCGCGTTCGGTGCATCGACCTCAAGACCGGTGAGTTGAAGTGGGAGGGTGGGGCGGTGGGCGATCCCGGTTCGTGCATCGTGACGAGCGACGGTAGGCTGATCGTGTACGGGCTGAGCGGCAAACTCGCGCTGATCGAAGGCGCGAAGCGTTCGCCGAACGCCTACAAGGAACTGGCGGTGAAGGACAAGCTGTTCAAAACGCAGGCGTGGCCGCACGTGGTGCTGGCCGGCGGCCGGGTGTACTGCCGCGATCGCGAGGGGAACATGGTGGTGTTTGCAAAGTAGTAGGCACACTCCGTGTGCCGTCAGTTTACGCTTCGTGTCGCAACGGCACACGGAGTGTGCCTACTACTTTACAGGCGGCAGCCCCAACACCTCCACCGCCTGCCCGCCGGCCTCCATTCGCGTGCCGGGTTCCTGGTGTTTCCACTTCAGGTATGCCAGCGCCAGCGGCGCGCCGAGTCGCGGCGAATCGCAACTCGATGTCACCACACCGACTTCTTGCCCGTCGCGGAAGACCTTCGTTCCGGGCGCGAGCGGGCCGCCCTCCAGCACCTTCAGCCCCAAAAACGCGCGGGCGACGTGCCCGGCGCGGTCGCGGGCCATCACGATCGGCTCCTGACCCAAAAAGCAGCCCTTCGCGTAACTCACCGCGCGGGCCGCGAAGCCCACTTCCATCACGAAGCGGTTGTCATCGATGTCCTTGCCAAATACCGGCGTCCCCGCTTCGATGCGCAGAACCTCGAACGTCTCCGCCGTTCCTTCCACAGCGCCAGCGGCGATCAGCATTCGCTTCACGCCGGCGGCCACGTCGGTGCGACACACGAGATCGAATCCCGGCACGCCGAGTGGATCGCGCCGGCGGATCGAACACGTCGCGTCCTTGCCGAACGTGCGTTCCATGTGGGCGAATTCGGGCAACTCCGGCACTAGTTCGCCGAGCGCTGCGGACAGCACCTCCGCCGTTTTCGGGCCGGCGAGGTGAAACTGCGCGAAGTCCGCGGTGCGGTCCGCGATCTCGACCTGTTCCGAGATGAGGTAGCGGTCGAGGTACTGCACCAGTTCCGTGTTGCGGCCCGCGGTGGTTTCGACCCACATCGCGTGCCGGTTGTCGCTCAGGCGAACGTGATAGATGCACGTCTGGAACTTCACCTTCGCGCGGGCGTCGCAGAAGTACGCTTCGCACCCGCCGCCGAGCGGGAGGTTCTTGGTGTCGTTGGTGCTGAGGTTGCCGAGGAACATCGGCGCGTCCGGCCCGGTGAGCAGGAGCTTTGCGGCGCCGGACGTGTCGAAGAGCGCCGCGGAGGAGGTCGCGGCCGTGTAATCGGGGGTCATGGGGTAGCTCCGGGCGAACGGCCGGTGTAAGCCGGCCGGTGGTCAGCGAGTCGTTCCACCGGCCGGCTTACACCGGCCGTTCGCCTGTAACAGTCATCTTGTGCGCGTCGGGAATCAGCAGCACGCGCCCGCCGGTGTCGATCAGCCGCTGCGCTTCCGACGGCGTGCGGATCGGCGTCGCGAACAGTTCCTCGGCGACCTCGTCGGGGTAGCCGCTCGCAAGGAAGAGGCTCGCGCGCTTCGCGGCGAACACCCACAGCGCCGCGGCGGCCCAGTCGTCGGGCTTCTCGTTCGCCAGAAGCTTCTTCGCCCCGGTCGGGCCGTCGAGCGAGCGGAGCAACTGCGCCCCGGAGCCGAGATCGGGCGCCGCGGTGGTGAGGAGCGCGATCCGACCGCCCTTCTGAACGACACGCGCCGCGGTCGCCGCAGCTTTTGCCAGATCGAGAAACGTGATTTCGGACGGCGCGCCACTGATCGCCGCGACGACCGTTTCAGGTTCTGCCGCGATCGTCCCTCGCCAGCGCGCGTCCTGTCGGCGGATACCCTCCACGGCGCTGTCGTACAGCCCGGCGACCACTTCTTGGATCGTATTTCCTTCTCCTTCAATCACTTGCACGAGGAACGGCGTGCCGAGCAGCCACGCGGTCTCCGCGGCCTCGCCGTCGCTCGCTTCGGGAGCAGAGGTGCTGAACTCGCCGACGAACGCGGCGCGTGTCTCTTCGTTAGAGAGCGCCGGGAACACCGCGGCTTCCGCGCCGGCGTAGCCGGCGTGCGGGTCGTAGCGGCGGCCGGTCAGCAGGATCATAAAATCCGCATCGACCAGCGACCGGTTGAGGTACAGCCGGCGCCCGCCCTTGGTGGTCGCGAGGTACGCGAGCTTCTTGGCGTCGGCCGGGTCGTGCGTCTCGGCGGTCACGTCCGCGAACTCGTCAGGCAATTCATCGATCCACGATTGCGGTGAATTCGGCGGCGAAACGACCGTGACGGCCGCGGGCTGTACACCGGCCGTGCCGAGGTGCCGCAGAACTTCTGCGAGCATCTCCGCCAGGTGCGGCAACCGCGGGTCGATGGCGATCGTGACGCGGTCGTCCGGGGTGAGCGCCCGCCGGAGCGCCTCGAAGTGGTATGGCTGTTCGAGCGCGTCGTGAACGAGTTGTTGCGGTGGGGCCGCGGGCGCGGCGAACGGGGCGCGGTTCAGCACAACCGCGCGGTCGGGCGGCACCGTGAGCGCCCACGGTTCGGAGCCGACGACGAGTTCGGTAATTTCTGCCATATACCCTCGCGTGATGTGGGCATTATACGGCTCGTGATCGTTGACGAACCGGCGTAGAATGCGGTAGCTCTATTGGAGTGACACATGACCTCTCCCAACACGTTCGCGCCCGTTTCGGGCAAGCTGTTCATCGGCGGCGAATGGTCTAACCCCCGCGACGACTTCGCGGACCGCAGCCCGGCGAACCTCGACGAAGTCGTGGGGACGTTCCCTAACGCCACTCCCAACGAGGTCGCGGCCGCGGTCGATGCCGCGCGGGCCGCGTTCCCCGCATGGCGGCGGACGTCGCGCATCCTTCGCGCCGAAGCCTTCGATCGGCTCGCGCAGCTCGTGAAGCGCGATACCGACGCGCTCGCACAGCTCATGGCCCGCGAGTGCGGCAAGAACGTCACCGAGTGCCGGGCGGAGGTAGTCGAAGGCCTCCACATGATCCAGTACGTGTTCGGCACCGGCCGAACCGGCGTGTATGGCGAAGTGATCGCATCCGAAATCGCCGAGAAAGATGCGTTCGTGCGCCGCAAGCCGTGGGGCGTGGTCGCGGTGGTGACGCCGTGGAACTTCCCGTTCGCGGTGCCGCTGTGGATGCTCGGGCCGTCGCTCCTCGAAGGCAACACATGCGTCTTCAAGCCGAGCGAGGAAACGCCGGCGATCGCTCAACGACTGGTGGAACTGTTCGTCGAAGCCGGGTTCCCCGCGGGCACCGTCAACCTCGTGCAGGGAAGTGGGGCCACCGGCGAGGCGCTCGTGAAGAACCCCGGTGTGAACGTCGTGTGCTTCACGGGCAGTTACGCGGTGGGTAAGCGCATCCAGGAAATCTCTGCTTCGCTGCCAGACCGCATCGTCGCGGCCGAAATGGGCGGGAAGAACGCGGTGATCGTGTGTGAAGATGCGCGGTTCGATCTCGCGGTGAACGCGGGCATTCTGTCAGCCTTCAAAACCACCGGACAGAGATGCGTCTCCGCGAGTCGGATCATTGTTCACGAGGCGCTGATGGAGCGCTACGCCAAAACCTTCGTTGACACCGCGAAACGGCTCCGGTTCGGCGACCCGCTCGACGCGACCAACTTCGCCGGACCGCTGGTGAACCGCAAGGGCGTCGAGAAGGTGCTGAGCTATAACCAGCTCGCAAAAACTGAGGGCGTGAAGGTGCTCGCCGACGGCTCGGAACTGGGCGGCAATGGCTGCTTCATGGCCCCGTTCGTCTACCAGGCCGACACAAATCCGAAGACGCGCGTGATCCACGAAGAGGTCTTCGGGCCGCACGTCGCCCTGATCCCGTTCCGCACAGACGAGGACGCGGCGCGGATTTACAACGACACGGAATACGGCCTGTCGATGGCGGTGATTACCGAGAGCTACCGCCGGATGCGGTTCTTCCGCGACGAGTGTGAGTACGGCATGGGCTACGTGAACCTGCCGTCGATCGGCGCCGAGGTTCACTTGCCGTTCGGCGGGGTGAAAAAGAGCGGCAACGGCCACCCGTCGGCCGCGGCGCTGGTGGACGCGGTGACGCACAAGACCGCATGGACCGTGAACCACGGCACCGACATCAAGATGGCGCAGGGGTTGACGACCGCGATCGAGGGAGGCCCGGCGTGAACATTTTTGATTTGCGATTTGTGATTTGCGATTGGAAGACAACCGGACTCGTTCGATCTCTCGACTGCATTCAAAATCACAAATCACAAATCGCAAATCGCAAATCTCGAACCAGTTGACGTTTGCCCAACGCTGTGGCATACCCCCGCTTCGCCTGGGAGTCGGGCCGGAAGCGGGGGAAGCGCCATGACGCGGGGAGTCTGGGCAGCGGCGGTGGTGTGCGCGGTCGGCGTCGGGTGCAACGGCGCGCACTACTACACCGCGCCGCCGGAGCAGGTGCCGCCGCCCGCGAACGTCGCCGGGGCGAACGTGCAGATCGTCGATCAGCGCCCGGAGTGGGAGAAGAAGCCGTTCACGGGCGTGGTGTGCCTCTACCACCTCGGCAAGGCGCACCCGGGCGCGTGGGAGCAGCTCGCAGAAGAGGCCAACGCGGTCGTCGCGGCGATGCCGCAGAAGCCGGAGCGCGTTGAGGTCGAAGTCACGTCGTTCCGGCTCGTGCGGTCCGGGGACACCAAACCGCGGTACCGCGACATCGACAACGCGCCGAGCGCGAACCCCCAGGCGCGGTCACAAGCGATACGGCGGGCCGACAACGAGGAGCGCGAGCGGCGCCGGGCCGAGCGCGAGGGCATCGCCGGCGCGACCGACAAGCAGGTCGCCGCGGACCGGCCCGGCAACGACATCGAACTGATGTTCGCCCCGAAGGACGATCCGCGCCTGCTCCTCCGCGATCACCCGATCGGGGCCAGTTGCGCGCTCCGGGCGAAGGTGCGGATGGTGTTCGCCGGCGGGCGCGAGCAGACGATCGACGTGAGCGCGTTCGCGCGCGGCGCGAACGACAGCGGCACCGCGTACTGGGGCGAGGCGATCGACTTCGCCGCGCGGACCGCCGTGCAGCAGTTCGGCCAGCAGTTCCGCTCCGCGGCCGGGGTGAACAACCCGTGATACTGCCGGATGTTGTCTTTTGTGGCGCGGGCTTTCGAGTGTGCCTTCTTGTGGGACTGGCCGGAAAACCTCAGGAATGGTCGGAAGTTACAAAGTTTGCTTGCATCGCGAGTGTAATTGGGCCAAGGGGTTGCGCGTGCGGCATCGGAAACGGCTTGAGGAGCGTCAGTTTCTCCGGTGCGGATCGGATCACCGAATTCCCAGCCGGTTGTTGAGTGACAACTCGTTGTCACTCAACAACCGGCCGATGCGAACAACTCCACGGCCGACGCGCCGACCCAACACATGCGACGCAAACCGTTTCGGTAATTCATCTTACGGTCACTAACTGCCTCTGGAGCTTCCGACCCTTCCTGAAGCTCAAAAGCCCGTGCCACAAGAACAAAGACCAAGTACATACCAATACGAGGCCCTCGTATCAGGGCGCGGCGCTTACCTTCACGGCCACCTCGGTTTTGGCCGCGGTGTGCTCGCGGACGACCAGGCGAACGGCCGTGTTCTCCGGGACGTCCACTGTGAAGGTTTCGGACTTCCCGCGCTTGCTGCCGAGTTTCTTGTCCGACGGAACCTCTCCCATCGCTTCGTCGGTCGGCACGTCCGACTGCTTGAAGAGGTAGACCGCCACGTCGCCCGTGGACGACGTGAACTCGACGGTCAGCTTCGTCGCCTTCTTCTGTGCGGGGATCACCATCCCGGCCGCGGAGACCTGAGTGTCCAGCGTGAACGTCTTGTTCTCGTTGATCGGTTTGGGGCCGCACCCGGTCGCGACGACCAGAACCGGGGCGAACAGGAGCGTGAGTGCGCGCATGGGCAACCTTTCATCAGGGGACAGGAATCAGGAGTCAGGAGTCAGGAGTCAGGAGGCAGGAGGCAGGGATCAGGGGACAGGAGTCAGGAAACAGGAGATTGAAATCCGGACATCGTAGGTTCTGTCTCCTGTCTTCTGACTCATGTCCCCTGATCCCTGCCTCTTGCCTCCTGCTCCCTGGTTCATTCGATCTTCTTGAACAGTCCGTCGAGCATCTTGCGGGCGGTGCCGATCGCGGTGACCGGGACGAACAGGTTGGCGGTCGCGGTGTCGCCCTTGAGGGTGACCGCGATCCCGATGTACGACGCGTCGCCCTTGGCTGCCTTGAGCGGCGCGATCTTCGGGAAGTTTGGGATCGCCCCTTCCATCGCCCGCACCGCGTCGAAGAGGCTGGTCAGCGTCTGGCCCGTTTCCATGAGCATCAGAAAGCTCGCGTCGGGCGGCAGGCTCTTGCGGGTGAGCTTGTAGCCGTCGGTGGCCGCGACCGGCTTCTTGCCGTCGAGGAACGCGCCCAGCGCCCCGGCCGCCGCGTCCCAGTCCTTCGCCGTCACCTTCACCACGATCTTCCCGTCGGTGCCGATCCACGTGGTCATCTTCTCGGACACCATGCCCTTGATCTGGGCCATCGTGGTCTCTTTCAGCGGTTCCGGCAAGTCTTTTACGGTGGCTTCAAAGTCGAACGTGAGCCGGACCTCGGTGAAGGTGAACTCCTGGTGCTTCCGCGCCGCCGCGGTGACCTTCGGCGCGTCCTTCAGGACAACGTTGAAGATCCGGCCACCCGCCCCCACGGCCTCGTAGCACCCGACCAGCGCGGCGGCGGCCTTCTTGGGGTCGGTGTACGCCCCGACGGCGAGCGTCACGTCCGGCGCGCCGGACGCGGTCAGGTCGCTCAGCGGCCCGGCGGCGAGCAACTCCTTCTCGCGCTTCGCGAGCGCCTCGGTGCCCTTCTCGTCGTCGTCGGCCGGGGCGAACTCCGGGCTCAGCCCGCGCATCGCGTCGTGGAACTTCTTGCCGAACTTCGACCCGCTGTACTGGTGCATCCCGGCCGGGAACTTGCCCACGTCCGCCAGCGCCGCGGGCGCCTCGGCCTTCAGAACCCGGGTGGTCGTGGTGTCCTCGGCGAACTGGGCCTGGAGCCGCACGTTCAGCCCGTCGGGACGGAACTCGACGGCGAGTACGACCCCGCGCCCGTCCTCGATCGCCTGGAACGCGCCCTGGAGCAGGGTCTTGGCGGCCTCGATCTGCTTCTTGGAGATCCCGGGGATCATCCCGCCCATCGCGCCCTGTTGGATGACGAATTCGATCAGGCCCTTGAACTTGCGAATATCCTCGCCGTAGAGGTCGTTGATGACCTCGAGGTTGACGTAGACCGCGAGGTCGGCGGTCACGAACGACTTCGCCAGTTCTGGCGGCATCGCGGCGGTGGTGGCCTTCGTGTACCGGCCCGCGTACGTCTCGGCGGTGGCCTTGTCCGGGGTGATCGCGACGTAGTCCTTCAGATCGACCAGGTGGACCGCGTGTTCGTCGCCGAACAGGCTGATCTTCACCTCGTCCACGCCTTTCTTGCCGGGCTCGAACGTGTTCCGCTCGTCGGCGGTGAGGAACGTCTCGCGGAACTGCTTGTACGAGGTGACCGGTACGAGCAGCGACACCGCCGGCGGGTTCTCGACCAGGCCGGCGATGTCGTTGACGACGAGGAACACGCGGGCGTCTTTGGGGACCGCGGTGAGTTTGCGCTCGCCGAGCAGTTCCTTGAGCGCGGCGTCGAACTGCTTGTTGAGGGCCGCGGTGTCGTCCGGGACCGCGGTCTTGAGCATCGCGGAGAGCCGGTCGCGGGCGGCGCCGATGCCGTTGAGTTGCACGACAACGGGGGCTTTGGCCGGGAACGGGAACGTAACGGCTTTCCCGTCGGCGCCCGGCACCGGGGCCGCCCGCGCCGCGGGGGCGAGCGCGACAACAGCGACGAGGGCGACGGCCGCGACCGCGGCGCGAGCGAGCGAAGACATGGTGTGACCTCGTGACGCGCGGGGCGCTGCCCCGCGATGCGCGTATCTTAACGCGGCGCGCGAGCGGGGGACAGGGGGAGGCGGAGTGTGTGGGTGCGAGTGTGAGTGTGAGGAAGCGAAGAGTGTGGGTGCGAGTGTGAGTGTGAGGAAACCGGAAAACTGAAGCCAAGAACGGTTCCGGGTTTTTGCCTCTCACTTCTTCAAACGGTTTTGGGTTTTGTCTTTCCTCACACTCACACTCGCACCCACACTTTTTTGCTCACGACACTTCGTCCTTCGTCTCCGTTTCCGCCGGCTCCTGCGTTTCGAGTTTGAACGGCTGCCACACGTGCGGGCGGGCCAGCGGTTCGATGTGGAGCACCTCCTCGCCGTCCTGAAAGACACGGACGCTCCCGCTCGACTGGCTGACAGCGAACGCGATTGCGGACGTGTGCTTGCTGATCCCGGCGGCGGCCATGTGTCGGCTCCCGAACCCCTTCCGCACGTTCACCCCGTCGCCGCGGGCGCCCAGGTGCAGGCACGCGGCCTCGGCGATCCCGTCGCGGCCGATGAGGATGGCCCCGTCGAGCTTCGCGATCTCCTTGATCTGCTCGCGCACGTCGCGCTTCCGCACGTCCCGCTCGGCCCGCGAGTACCCGCGAAACGGGTTGAAGTTCTGGAACCGCGACATGCTGAGTACCTTCCGCGTGTCGCCAACAACGAGGATCGTACCAACGGGCTGCCCCTCCCGGCCTTCGCGGCCGACTTCTGTTGCCAGATCGACCACCGCCCGCAGCACGTCGATCGGTGCCGCGTCTCCCAACACCCGCAGGTCTTGCGCGGTCATCCGTTCGAGGTGTTCGCCGAGGTGGATCACGCTAAGGCTGTCCACCGGTTCGGGCGCGTCGGCGTCGGAACTGGCGATCCCGTTATAAAGCGCGACGACGTGCGCCCCCGGCTGGAGGGTCTCGTCGGTGACCGCTTTGAGCAGCGCCGCGTTCATCCGCTCCTGGGTGGGGAGCGGTTCGGGGTCAAGGTCTATCACCGTCCAGTCGGGGTTTTCGCGCAGCGACTTGGTGAGCGCCGGGTTCTCCGCGGCGACGAACAGCTTGCACCCGGCGAGCATCCGGCCCACCTCGTCCCAGTCGATGGGCGTTTCGGTGAGCAACAGGACGGCATCGGCCGGCAGACTCTTCACGAGGTCGCGGGCCGCTTGCAGCAGCGCGACGGATTGGCTCGGCAAACTCATCGAACCCCCTTCGGGGGAAAGCACGAAAAATGAAGGTCGAAATCCGAAAGGAATACAACAGAACTGTACCACGCGAGACAGTGGCCGTTCGCATTGTCGTGGTTTCGTTTCGGATTTCGTACTTCAAATTTTGAATTTCTCCCGGAGGGAGCGATGCTCGAATCCATTCTCGACACCGTCGGTCGGACGCCGCTGGTGCTGCTCAACCGGCTCACCGAGGGGCTTCAGGCGAAGGTCGCGGTGAAGGTCGAGTTCACCAACCCCGGCGGGAGCGTCAAGGACCGCGTCGCGATGGCGATGATCGCCGACGCCGAACAGCGCGGGCTGCTGCGGGCCGGCGGGACCATCATCGAAGCCACCGCGGGCAATACGGGCGTCGGGCTGGCGATGGTCGCGGCCGTGAAGGGCTACCGGTGCATTTTCGTGCTGCCCGACAAGATGTCGCAGGAGAAGATTCTCTTGCTCAAAGCCTACGGGGCGGAAGTCGTCATCACGCCGACCGCCGTCGCACCGGACTCGCCGGAGAGCTACAACGGAGTGGCGGATCGTCTCGCCCGCGAGATCCCCGGGGCGTGGCGGCCCAATCAATTCACCAACGATGCGAACCCCGAAAGTCACTACCGCACCACCGGCCCGGAGATCTGGGAGCAAACCCGCGGCAAGGTAACGGTGTTCGTCGCCGGCGTGGGCACCGGGGGCACGGTGAGCGGGGTCGGGAAGTATCTGAAAGAGATGAACCCGAACGTGAAGATCGTCGGGGCCGACCCGGAAGGGTCGGTGCTCTCTGGAGGCTCGCCGAAGCCGTGGAAGGTCGAGGGCATCGGCGAGGACTTCGTGCCGAAGACGTTTTCGAGCCAGTACGTGGACGACTGGGAACGGGTCAGCGATGCGGAATCGTTCCACGTTGCCCGGGAACTGGCCCGCCGCGAGGGCATGCTGCTCGGCGGCAGCACGGGCACGAACGTGGCGGCGGCACTGCGCTACGCGCGCCGACTGGGGCCGGGGCACCTGGTCGTCGCTCTCGGGTGCGACACCGGACGGAACTACCTCAGCAAGTTCTTCGACGACGGCTGGCTGAACGCGAACAAGCTGAGTTTCGCCGAACCCCCGACGCATTCCATCGGCGATCTGCTGAAGAAACGCGGCGAGCGGAAACTGGTCACCATCAGCCCCGACGCAACGGCCGAGGAAGCGATTCGACTGCTGGAAGCGACCGGCATCTCGCAACTCCCCGTGATGGACGCCGGCGGCCGACCCGTGGGCAGCGTGCAGGAAGTGACCCTCGCCCGTGTGCTGCACGACGGCAAAGACCCCACCCAGGTGACAATCGGCGAGGTGATGGCGCGGCCACTGCCCGTGCTCGACGTGATGACGCACCTGGACGAGCCGTATCGCCTGCTGCTCGCGGGCTACACTGGCGTGCTGGTGACGAGCGAGGGCAAGGTGGTGGACATCGTCACCCGCATCGACCTGATTCACTACTGGGACCAAACCCGCGGCAAGTAGAATGGGTTGAAGGAGGCGTGTCCCGATGCCGCTGTTCGACCACTTTCACCGCCCGTTGTCCACGACGCACGAGTGGGAATCGTTCCACACTCAATGGGGTAGTTGCATCGCGGCCGGCTTGAACCGCCAATTGCCCCGGCGATTCCTGGCCTCTTCCCCCACGCACCTCGGGCCGTTCGCCGCGGCCGACGTGGGGGAACGGGAGTTACTACTGGAGACTCGCGGCGAGCCGCTCAATGGGGCTCTCGGGGGCACCACGAAAGCCGAGGGCGGAGTCGCGGTGGCCGTTGAGCCGGTCGTGTATTCTCCGCCTGCGACCGAACTCGCCATGCCGGCCACATTCCCGGATGAGTACACCGTGGAGATTCGGGACACGGAACGGGCGTCGCGTGTGGTTGCGGTCATCGAGCTGGTTAGTCCCGGTAACACGAAGGAGGCAGGCGAGCGGGAACGGTTCGCGGCGAAGTGCTGGAGCTACCTCGGCAAGGGGCTTGGATTGGTTGTGCTGGACATCGTGACGGAGCGGCTCTGGAACCTACACAACGAACTGGTCCGCATCGCCGAGAAGGACGCGAAGTTCCGCATGGCCGGCGATCCACCGGTGTACGT
>CAZBXY010000079.1:0-4279 GCA_964495365.1 uncultured Frigoriglobus sp.
CCTGGCGCGTAGCTCATGGCGAGCATGATCGCGCTGCGCGCCTCCGGCCAGAGCGCATTGACGTACCGATCGACCCACGCCGGCTCGCGGAGCAGCCCCTCGCCGAGGTTCCAGGCATCGACGAGTACCTTCAGCCGGCGCTCCGGGGCGATTTCGAGCAAGCGTGCGGGAATCAGTTCCACAATCAGCCGTTCGAGGAAGCTCGACCACCCAGCGCCGGCCTCGGCATTCTTCACGACGCCGCTGCCGACGCCCTGTTGCACCAATCGCAGGTAACCGGCGAGAACCGCGTCGGCGTTAGGCTGCCCGGCGAGGCGCCCCGCGAGCGCCGCGGCCGAACCGCTCGTCACGGCGTCGAACACGGCCGCGTCCCAGCGCGAGAACTGCCGCGGGCCTTCGTCGCGCAGCGGACCGAGCATCGCGGGGGCGATCGTCATTGGCCGGACTCCCGCCGGTCGAGTTCGTTCCGGCACTTCACGTACACGTCCTTCAGCATCACCAGATCGGAGTGCGTGACCGCGTTCAGTTCCATCTCGCGCGACATCTCGTCCATGCGGTCGCGGAACGCGATGAGCCGGCGCCCGAGTTCGGTCGTGGACAGCCCCGCGACGTTCCCGCTACAGGCGCGGGCCATTTCGAGCGTGCGCCGCCGGGCGGGGGCGTAAGCCGCTTGCTGGGCCACGGCGCGGTCGAACAGTTGCCACAGCCATGACACGCGGTCGGTGAGGTACACGCGGTTCTCCGGCTTCTGGAAGAACGGCGACTGCGGGTTCGCCGGGAGCTTGTCGTGCAGCACCCACGGCAGCACCGCGCGGATGTCGTCGGCCCCCACTTCGGTTCGGGCGCGGAAGTACGCCGCGGCCTGCGCGAAGTGCAACAGTGCTTGCGCTGCGCGCGGGGAGACACCGGATTCGGTCTGCGTGCAAAGGTTCTCGCTCTTGTCCAGCGGGCAGTCCTCGGTGCAGACGTGGCCCACCCGGCGCCCCGCGAGGTGCAGCGTGTCTTTCGTCTGGTATTCGAGCCGGTCGGACGCGCGGCGGCAGAAGTCGAGCTGCCCCAGGAACAGCCCGACCAGATCGCGCACCGCAGCCGGGACAGTTACCCCGCGAACGGCTTTTGCGGCGGAATCGAGTTCCGCCGGCGGGAAGACCAGATCGGCCGGGACGAACTCTTCCGGGGTCGCGCCGCCGGACACCCGCTGCGCGAGCGTGTCGATCAACCCGGGGTGCAACGGCGGGCACCGCACCACCGCGTCGATCCGGTCCCGCAGCGCCTCGATGACAGGGAACGTCCCGCCGCCCTGGTCGTCGTTCGCGGTGAGATACCACGCAGACGTGCCGGAGGAAATCGTCTGCTCGTACTGTTCGGTGTACCCCTCGGCCATCAGCGACAGGAGCGCCGATTGCGTCTTCGTCGGGATGCGGTTGTACTCGTCGATGATCTTTACGCGGGCGGTGATCCACTGCCGCCACCGGACGCGAATATCCTGCGCTTCTTCCGCGCGCACCAGATCGCTCGGCAGCGGACCGCCGAGCAGGTCCGCGAGCGTCAGTTGCGGGTGCCCGTGCTGAACCGCCTTGCGCACTTCCTCCAACGGCGCGCCGGCGAGCAGTGCCATGAGCGTCGCCATCGTCGTCTTGCCGCGCCCCGGGCCGCCGACGAACACCATCCGCCGGTTCACGAGCAGGTTCAGGAGTGGCATCAGCACGAACGACGCGTACCCGGTCGTTCCGGGGAGCTGGATGCGGCACGCTTCTTGCCCGGTCAACTGCCCGTTGCCGAAATCCATGTCGTGGTACGGGGCAATGAGTGCGCGGGTGGCGATCCAGTCGTAGGCGCGGCGCAGCTTCTCCGCGCGGGTGCCGGTCGCGACCTCGGCGAACCGCACGGCCCCGTCGGTGAGGCGTGCGCGACCGTTCAACCACGATTTGACGAGTTGTTGCGGTTCCACTACGCGCTCCGAAGTGCCGACACCGGGCATCAAGAAAAGAGACGCACGAACCGGCGGAGGTTCGCCGAAAATCCCGGAGAGGTCGTTCGCGATCTCCTTTGATGCTAACGGGCGCGGCGCAACTCCGCTACGGCGGGTTTCCCTTGCGACGCACTCCCAACGCCACTACGATGCCCGGCTGGTTTGAATGTGTTGGTCTTCTGTAGCCGGCCTCTGTGAGGCCGGGGCTACAAAATGCGCATGGCCCGGCCTCTGTGAGGCCGGCTACAGAAAGACACTCGGATGAACGACGTGCGTCTGGCGGTGTGCCATCCCGATGAAGCGGTCCGCTCGGGGATCGCGGCGCGGCTCCGCGGCGCGACTGTCGTTCCGCACGCGCCGGGCGCCGATTGCACCGCCGCGATGCTCTGCGGGGTCGGGCCGTCGCCGGAGGATCTGCTCCGCACCGGCGTTCACGTGCTGCTCGTCGCGGAGCCGTGCCCGTCGGCGATCGCGATCGACGTGCTGCGCGGCGCGGCCCGCCGGGCCGGCGTCCGGTGTGCGATCGTGAACCCGGATCGCTACCTGCCGTCGCGCCAATTGATACGCAAGCAACTCGTCGGACCGCTCGGCGAACCGGGCCTCATCCGCTCGCACCGATGGGAACCGGGCGCCGCTCACGAGGTCGCGGGGCTGCCCGAACCACTCCTGCGCGACCTCGACGTGACGCTGTGGCTCGCCGGTCGGCGGCCCGATCGCGTGTTCGCGCGCGAGCAGAAGTCGGACGCCGGCCGCTATGTGCAAGTTCACCTCGGCTTCCCGCACGGCGGGATGGCGCTCCTCGACTTCGACAGCCGCTTGCCCGCCGGCGATTCGTACCACTCACTCTCCGTGATCGCGCAGAACGGAGCGGCCTACGCCGACGACCACCAGAACACGCAACTGCTCTACCGTGGCGGAAACCCGCAAGCGGTCCGCACCGACGAGCGCGCCGGGCAGCTCGCCGCGATCGCCCAGGAGTTCGTGGATACGCTGAAGCAGGGCCGCGGGCTTTCCGAGGGCGCGTGGCCGGACGTGTTCGCGCTGGCGAGTGCGATTGAGGAATCACTCACAACCGGTCAGGCAATCGCTCTGTAAGCCGCTTGCGGCTTCGCGAACACAGACCTGGTGAACCGACCATGCACAAGTTCCGCTGTGCCGTTCTCAGCGCCGTGAAGCACGACTACGTCGCGCGCGGAATGGCCTCGCACCCGCGGTTCGAACTGGTCGTGGTCGCGGACGATCCACACGTACCCGCGTGGGCACACGAGCGGAACCAGCAGTTCGCCGACAGTTTCGGCATTCCGTATGTGCGCGACGTGGACCGCGCGCTCCGCGAGTTCGACGTTCAGGTCGCGATCGTCAGCCCGGAGGCGGAGCGGCACTGCGGGCTGAGCATCCGCGCCGCAAAGGCCGGCAAGCACGTCGTTCAAGACAAGCCGCTCGCGACCCGGCGCGCCGATGCGGACGCGCTGGTGGAAGCGGTCGAAGCGGCCGGCGTGCGGTTCCTCATGTGGAACCGCAACTTCCTGCCCGCGGTGCTGCACGCCCGCGACCTGCTCCCCCGGATCGGCACGCCGCGCGCGATCCACGTCGATTTCTACTTCGCGAAGGACGCCGGCCCGGTACGCGGGTCGCGTCGGCCGGGCTACCCGCCGATCGACTGGGAATCGCACCTGATCGCGGCGCACATCGATGGCGCCGACGGCAGCCTCGGCCGCGAGCCGATGGGCGAACTCGCGTGCGAGGGCATTTACCCGCTCGGCTACATTCGGATGCTCACCGGCGCGAACGTGAAGCGCGTCTTCGCACGCGGAACCGCGTTCTTCCACCAGGCGCACGCCGATAACGGAGTCGAGGACCTCGCGTCGGTCACGCTCGAAATGGACGGCGGGTTGCTCGGCTCGATCGCCATCGGGCGCATCGGTCTGGCGAGCCACCCGAGCGGCGGCGAGATCAAGCTGCATATCATCGGTACTGCGGGCGCGCTGGTGATCGGCGAATCGCGGCCCGAAGTCGGCGTCTACTACAAGAACCAGCCGCCGAAGGAACCGCGCCAGCGCCGCGTCGCCGGCGAGAACGATTTCCTCCTGGCCGATGACTTCGCCCGCGCGATCGACGCGGGGCGCGACACGGTCCTGGGCGTGCGCGCGAGCCACGCCGTCTTCGCCACGGTGGAGGCGGCGCTCGAATCGTGCCGCACGGGCGAGGTGGCGGAAGTGCGTCACTGTGGTCCGGTCACTCCGTGACCGGAGTTCGGGGTCCGGGCCCGGAGTGCCCGGACCACAACGGGGGAATCCCCTGACCGGC
>CAZBXY010000079.1:4289-27480 GCA_964495365.1 uncultured Frigoriglobus sp.
GCCCCGAAGAACACGGACGACCTGTATCACCTCATCGACGAGATCAACACGCACGCATCGGTCGCCGCCGGCGACGCGGCGCGGAGTTTCAAGCTGTTCGTCTACTCGGCGGAGCAGGCGGAGATCGCGCAGGCGCTCGAATCGGGCCGCCGGGGCGTGGGGGCTTATGTGCGTCACTGTGGTCCGGTCACTCCGTGACGGGTGTTCGGGATCCGGTCACGGTGTGACCGGACCACATCGGAGTAATCCCATGACCGGCCGTGACATCATCGAAGCGCTGCACGCCGGGCGGCACGTGTTCGCGTCCGCGGTCGTGGGGATTTCGCCGCAGTGGCCGGACCTCGCAAAGAAAACCGGTATCGACTTCGTCTTCGTCGATACCGAACACATCCCGCTCGACCGGCAGACGCTCTCGTACCTGTGCCAGACGTACACCGCGCTGGGGTTGCCGCCGGTCGTGCGGCTGCCGTGCAACGACCCGTTCGAGGCGTGCAAGGCGCTCGACGCGGGCGCCGGCGGGATCATCGGCCCGTACCTCGAAACCGCCGACCAGGTGCGCGGGCTGGTCGGCGCGGTGAAGTTCCGCCCGCTGAAGGGGCGCCGGCTCGCCGAGGCACTCCGCGACCGCTCCACGCTCGAACCGGAACTTGCCGCGTACCTGGAACAGCGCAACGGCGACAAGATCCTCATCGCCAACATCGAGAGCGTGCCCGCGATCGAGAACCTGCACGACATCTGTTCGGTGCCGGGCCTCGACGCGGTGCTGATCGGCCCGCACGACCTGTCGTGCAGCCTCGGCATCCCGGAGCAGTACGCGCACCCGCGGTTCGACGAAGCGGTGCGCACGATCTTCCGCATCGCGCGCGAACACGGCGTCGGGGCCGGGATCCACTACTGGCTCGGCCTGGAACAGGAGATCGCGTGGGCGAAGGCCGGCGGGAACCTCGTGATGCATAGCTCCGACCTCGCCGCGTTCAGCCGCACTCTGAAAACCGAGATCGAGCACCTCCGAAGCGCACTCAAATAATGCGCGGTCGTGTGGATCGTGTTCTCTCGCGGGTCGCTGTTACTTGAATGTGGCGAGTGTGTCGGATGGGTCGTGAGCCGCGACCGGCGGGGAGCGGGCCAAACACCGATCCCGAAAGTGAAAGGCCCGCTCCCTGCCAGTCGCGGCTCAATGTAAAGGGAGCGGCCGATGTCTGCACCTGCGCCCCCTTCGCTGTCGCGCGCCGGGCGGGTCGCGGTGCTGGCCGTCGCGTTCCTCGGCTGGCTCGGCGCCGGCGTTCACATGGCGATCACCCAGCAGACCGGGCGCGCCGCGTCCATCGACCTGCTCTCGCGCGCCGGCGAACTCGACGCGGCCCGGTTCGTCGCGCTGAACAAACAGCAGGAAGCCGCGAAGAAGGGAACCGCCGCGCCGCTGTCGGCCGAAGACGCGGAGCAGGTGAAGGCGTGGGAAAAGGTTGTCGGGCGGTGGTTCGCGTGGAACCAGTGCGCGTTCCTGTTCGGGGCCGCGGCCGGCGGGCTGCTGTTCGGGTTGCTCGGCGACCGCTTCGGCCGGGCGAAGGGAATGGCCCTGAGCATCATTACGTACTCCACGTTCTCCGCGACGGTCTACTTCGCCGAGGCGCCGGAACACTTCGTTTTGCTGTGGTTTCTCGCGTGCCTGGGCGTCGGCGGGATGTGGCCGAACGGGGTCGCGCTCGTGTCGGAGGCGTGGCCCGACGTGTCGCGCCCGGTCACCGCTGGCGTCATCGGCACGAGCGCGAACGTCGGCATCTTCCTCTTCGCGACGCTCGCGCGGTTCGAGCCGATCACGCCGGACCACTGGCGCTGGGCCATGCTCGTCGGGGCCGCGCCGCTCGTGTTGGGACTGGGCGCGCTGGCGTTCGTGCCGGAGTCGCCGCGGTGGCTCGCGACGCGCGGCGCGACTCCGGAATCGCCGGGCGCGCCGGTTTCGACCGCGGACGTGTTTCGCCCGCCAATGGTGTGGGTCACGCTCGTCGGGATCGTGTTGGCGACGACTCCCGTCATCGGCGGATGGGGCACCGCGAACTGGATGACACCGTGGGCCGAGAAGGTCGGGGGTACCGAACTGCGCGCCGAAGTGCTCCAAGTGCGCGCGCTGACGGGGATCGTCGGAAGCCTGCTCGGCGGGTGGATCGCCAGCACGTTCGGCCGGCGCACGACGTACTTCGTCGTCAGTCTCGTGTCGCTCGCGATCGCGGAATACGTGTTCTGGATGCTCGTGCCGACGGACCGCTATTTCCTCGTGTGGGTCGCGCTGTTGGGGTTCGTGAGCGGCATCTACTTCGGGTGGCTACCACTGTGCCTGCCGGAACTGTTCCCGACGCGCGTCCGCTCGACCGGCGCCGGGGTGAGCTTCAACTTCGGGCGGATCGTGACCGCGGTCACGCTGTTCGCGAGCGGCGCGCTGATGGGTTACTTTGAAGGCGATTACGCCCGGATCGGGCGCACGACCGGGCTATTGTTCGTGCTCGGCATGGTCGCGATCCTGTTCGCCCCGGACACGAGCAAGCGGCCGATCGCGGACTGATGGGGCGGTTACCGGTCCGCTTCGCCCCCGCGCGGGCCGTAGAAGAACACCCACACCGCGAAGTCGTCCGAGAAGTCCTCGAACCGGTGCGGCTGGCCGGCCGCGACAAACACGAACGCGCCCGGCCCGATCGCGTGGCGTTCGGCGCCGTCGAAGAACACGCCGGTGCCGCGGGCGACCACGTACACCTCGTCGCGCTCGTGCGGCTTCTGGGGGTCGTGCCCGCGGGGCGCGTACAACTCGACCTCCAGCGTCCCGTGCGCGAACACCGGGACTGCGAGGTTGCCCGCCGGCGGCGGCCCCTTCGTCAGCGCCTCCGCGAGGCTCGCGACGGCCGTTCGGGGGGTGTTCGCCACGATCATTCCTCCGCTTGTGGTTCGCGGGTTGCTTTGAGCAACTCCGACACGCGGGCGCGGCCGAGGGCGCGCATCGTCGCGATGTTCCGCTCGGGAATGCCCGCCATCACCTGCGGGTCGCGGTTCACTTCCGTCACGCTCTCCTCGCGCAGCAGGTGTAGCATCGGGAACGGCGAGCGGTTCGTGTAGTTCTCCACCGCGTCGGGCTTGGTGCCCGCGAACCGGTATTCGGGGTGGAAGCCCGCGAGCTGGATGACCCCGCGCAGCCCGAGTTCGTCAATGAGCCGGTCGGCGCTCGCGAGGAAGTCGTTGTAGTCGAGGAAGTCGGCGAGCGCGTTTGGGTGAATCAGAATGGTCGTTTCGATCGCCTCACGCGGGGCGCTCGCGAGCGCGGTGAGTTCGGCGCCGAGGTCCGCGCGGAGCGCGTCGGGGCGAGTTGCAGGGGTGACAACGTAACGAATCAGTTCACCCGCGAACACGCGCCGCGCGAACGGGCAGAGGTTCAGCCCGATCACGACGGACTCGATCCACCGGCGGGTGGCGGCGATGACGGCGCGGTCGTTCACGGCCGGTCCTGCAAGGAAGCGTCACACGAACTTCGCCACACCCGGCAGCGAGACCGGCGGGTGAACGAGCTTCGTACTCCAGTCGTACGCGGGCATCGGGTCGTCCGGCTTCGCGCCCAGCACTCCCCTGAACAGATCTTCTTTCGATTCGAGGGCCATCTTCCAGGTGATTTCCTGCCCGGTGTAGGCGGCCATCCGGCCCATGATCGCCAACAGCGTGCTGTACGACATGTACTCGCCGTTGTTGACCGGCTTGCCGCTGCGGATGCTCGCGAACAGCTCGTTGTGCTCGGCCTGATACATTTCGTTACCCGGCCCCTCGTACACCCAGTCGTCCTTGTCGGTGCGGATCGTCAGGCCGTTGGTGCGTTCCGAGAGAATCGAACGCCCGCGGGTACCCAGAACGTGCGCGCTCATGTCGCCCTTCGTCTTGGGGTGCTGGCGAGTGTTGCTCACCAGTTTCGCCCCGCTGGCGTACTCGTACACGATCGAGAAGTGGTCGTAAATGTTGCCGTACTCCGCGCCGCTGAGGACCGTGCGCCCGCCCATTCCGATCGCCTTCACCGGGTAGCGGTCCTTCATCACCCAGGCACACACGTCGAGGAAGTGAACGTGCTGTTCGACGTTAAAATCGCCCGACAACCACGTGAAGTTGTACCAGTTCCGCATGTGGTACATCATGTCGGTCCAGTCCGGCTGGCGCTTCTTCTCCCACCGGCCGCCGCGATAATCGTTGGCGAACAGGGTCACGACATCGCCGATCGCCCCGCCGTGGATGCGCTTCACCGTTTCCTGGAAACCGGAATCGTAGCGGAGGCACAGCCCGGAGACGACCGACAGGTTCTTTTTCTTGGCGAGCGCGCACGATTCGAGTACCGACCGCACCCCGGGCGAATCGACCGCGACCGGCTTCTCCGCGAACACGTGCTTGCCCGCCTCCACCGCCGCTTTCAGGTGTAAGGGCCGAAACTGCGGGGGCGTGGCGAGCAGCACCACATCGCACCGCGCGATCACCTCTTTGTAACCGTCGAACCCGACACACTTTGCGTCCGGCTTCACGTCCACCTTGTCGGCGACACTTTGCGTTTTCAGGAGGTTTTCGTGACTCGCGCTGAGCCGGTCCTCGAAGGCGTCGGCCATCGCGACGAGTTTTACGTTCTTGTCGGCCTGAATCGCGTTGACCGCGGCGCCGGTGCCGCGGTTGCCGCACCCGATGAGGCCCACTTTCAACACATCACCGCCGGCGGCGAACAGCGTGGGCGCGGAAGCGACGGCGGCGGTCGCGGCCAGGAACTCGCGGCGCGAAGTGGACACGGCAGCACTCCAGAGAGAGAACGGGAGCCAATGAGCCGATGTTACCCGCCCGCGGGCCGGTTGTCATTCCCCTGAATCGGTTGACGCCTTCGGAACCCGCCTGTAACCATGACTATCTGACGCGCGCCTGCGCGCCCGGCCGCGGCGCGCGAACCCGCCCGGCGATCCGACCGTCTCGACTCCGGCTGCCGGAGCCGACCCGCTGTCCCCAGGACGCTCGCAACATGACCCCGTCCGATCCGACGAACACCCCGTCCGACGAGACCGCACCCGCTACCCTTCCCCCGGTCGAAGCGCCGGTCGCGCCGGAGGCGCCCACAGCGACGGCCGAGCCGCCGGCGGCCGACGTTCCCGCTGCGCCGCAAGCGGCGACGACCGAGCCACAGTCGGCTACTGATGCGCCCCCGCCGGCTGAAGCGCCCCCCGCGCCGGTCGCCGAGGGACCTCCTCCGCTGCCGCCGGTGCGCGAACCGGCCGTCCCGGCGCAGCCGGTGCCCGACGTGCCCCCGACCCCGCAGCCGCACGACCTCTCGCGCATCGCGCAGGATTTGCAGATCCGCAAGGCGCAGGTCGAAGCGGTCGTGCAGTTGCTCGACGAGGAGAACACCGTCCCGTTCATCACCCGTTACCGGAAAGAGCGCACCGGCGGGCTGAACGAGGAGGTCATCCGCCGGATCCAGGACCGCGTCACGAACCTCCGCGCGCTCGCCGATCGCAAGCGCACGATTCTCAAGAGCATCGCGTTTCAGGGCAAACTGACCGACGCGCTGACGCAGGCGATCCTCGCGGCCGAGGCGCCCAAGCGGCTCGAAGACCTGTACCTGCCGTACAAGCCGAAGAAGAAGTCGCTCGCGACCGAGGCCCGCGAGCGGGGGCTGGGGCCGCTCGCCGAGGCGATCTTCAACCGCGACCCGGCGGTCGGCGATCTCGCCGCGGTGCTCCCGGGGCTGGTCGATCCCGACAAGTGGCTGCTGAACGTCGAAGACGTGATGGCCGGGGTGCGGAACATCCTCGCGGACATGGTCGCCGACTCCGCCGACGTGCGCGGGCCGTTGCGCGCGTTCACCTGGGATACCGGGCTCATCGTCTCGAACCGCATCGAGACCGTGCCGGAAGGCAAGGGCAAGGAGTACGAGCCGTACTTCGACTTCCGCGAGCCGGTGAAGGAGATCCCGCCGCACCGCGTGCTGGCGATCAATCGCGGCGAGAAGGCGAACGTGCTGCGCGTCCGCGTGGACACGAGCGCCGAGATGGCCGCGGAGATCACCGCGTACCACCTCAACCTCACCGACCACCCGCACAAGGAGCTGATGCAGGGCGTGGTCGCGGATGCCCTCGACCGGCTCATCCGGCCGAGCCTCGATCGCGAGGTGCGGCGCGAACTCACCGAACGGGCGCAAGAACACGCGATCATGGTGTTCGCGAAGAACCTGCGGAGCCTCTTGCTCCAGCCGCCGCTCCGCGGGAAGAAGGTGCTGGCGGTCGATCCGGGCATCCGCACCGGGTGCAAGCTCGCGGTGCTGGACGAGACCGGCAAGCTGCTCGAAGACGCGGTGATCTACCCGCAGGGCCAGAAACGCAACGCCAGCGACTCGAAGCGCAAACTGGAGCAACTGGTCCGCAAGTATCAGGTCTCGATCGTCGCGATCGGCAACGGGACCGGGTGCCGCGAGGCCGAGCAACTCGTCGCCGACCTGATCGCCGACCTCGCGCACCGGCGGATGAACCCGACTCCCGAGGTCCAACCGACCGCGGCGACCATTCCGAACGAGGCCCCGCCGGCCCCTGTGCCGGAAGCGGCTCCGCCACCGGCCCCAGAACCGATCCCGGCCCCGGTCGCGGTCACGCTCGACAGCGGAACTCCAACGGTCGTGGGCGAGGCGGTGACGCTCTCCTCCGATATCGTCATCCCGACGGGACTGGTGATGGTCTCCGCGGAGGCGCACGCCGGGCCGCCGGCGACGACCGGCGAGACGCTCGCCTCCGACGCGCCGGCCGCGCCCGCCGTACCGGTTCAGGCCGCGCCGCCGGCGCCGCCCCCGCCACCGCCGATCTCGCTCGAAGGGCTGCCCGACGCGCCGGCCGACCTCGCTTACGTCGTGGTGATCGAGGCCGGGGCGAGCGACTACTCCGCCAGTCCGGTCGCCCGCGAGGAGTTCCCGGACCTCGACGCCACCACGCGCGGGACCATCAGTATTGGCCGCCGGCTGCAAGACCCGCTCGCGGAGCTGGTCAAGATCGACCCGCAGCACATCGGCGTCGGGCTGTACCAGCACGACGTGAAGCCGAAGCACCTGAAGGAGTCGCTCGAGGGGGTCATCGAGTCGAGCGTCAACCAGGTGGGCGTGGAGGTGAACACCGCGAGCGTGCCGCTTTTGCGCCACGTGTCCGGGTTGAACCAGCTCGTCGCGCGCGAGATCGTGAACTACCGCGAGAAGCACGGCCCGTTCACCGCCCGCGAGCAGCTCCTCCAGGTGCCCGGGATGGGCGACAAGCGGTTCACGCAGGCCGCCGGGTTCCTCAAGCTCCCGGAGGGCGCCGACCCGCTCGACGGGACGTGGATCCACCCCGAAAGTTACGCGGTGGCGCGGCAGGCGCTGACCGAGTTCGGGTTCACCCCGGCCGACCTGAAGGACAAGGCGAAGGTCGAGGAACTGCGAGCCAAACTGAACGCCTGCAACCTCTCCGAGATGGCGGCGAAGCTGTCCGTCGGGGAACCCACCCTGGACGACATCTTCCGCGCGCTGGCCCGCCCCGGGCGCGACCCGCGCGAGGATCTCCCCCCGCCCATCTTCAAGACCGGCGTGCTGAAGCTCGAAGACATCACGCCCGGCATGGAACTCAAGGGCACCGTGCTGAACGTGGTGCCGTTCGGCGCGTTCGTGGACATCGGGCTGAAGGAGAGCGGGCTGGTTCACATCAGCCAGATGGCCAACCGCTACATCAAGTCGCCCTACGACGTGGTGAGTGTGGGCGACGTGGTCAGCGTGTGGGTCATGGAAGTGAAGGCGGGCGAGAAGAAGATTTCGCTCTCGATGATCCCGCCGGGTCAGGAGCGCCGGCCGCCGGAGCGCGGCGGACGGTTCCCCGAACCGCGGGGCGACCACCGCCCGGCGCCGCGCCCCGAGCGCCCGCCGCAACCGGCCGCCCAACCGCCCGCGCCGCGGAGCTTCCCGCCGCGCGGGGGCGAGCGCGGCGGGTTCCAGCCGCGACAAGGTCAAGGGGCGGGTCAGGGCCGCTACGGCGGTCGCGGCCCGGCGCCTGCAACGCCGCAACCGACCCACGCCACGCCGCCCGCCGCAGGGCAACCGCCGGCGGCGCCCCCGCCGGTCGCACCGCTGCCCCCGCCGCGGAAGCCGTCCAAGCCGAAGCCGCTGCCGAACCTCACCACCGAGAAGAAGACCGGCAAGGCCGCGCTGCAAACGTTCGCCGAACTGGCCGCGTTCTTCAAGCCGCCGGAGCCGGAAAAGAAACCGGAGCCGCCGAAGGAGGAGCCAAAGGCCGAGCAACCCAAGCCGGAGGAGGCGCCGCCCGCGCCGCCGGTGGCAGAGGCACCACCCGAAGCGAAGCCCGACGAGCCGAAACCCGAAGGGGCGTGACCACGAATTGCCCCTCGCCGTCGCGTCGGTTATCATGCGGTCGGTGAACGGGTCGTCACATCGGGGAGCGGCGGATGAGCGCGGCGAACGTCCTCACGCTCACCTGCCCGCGCTGCGCGAAGCAGTCGCGGGTGGGGGTCGAACACGCGGGCCAGCGGACCCAGTGCCCGCACCCCGACTGCCGCCACGCGCTGACCATTCCCCTCACGCTCGATGACGACCCCGAACCCGAAGAAGCCGTCCTGATCGCCGAAGGCCCGCCCGTTCTCTGGCCGGTCGCCCCGCGCGCGGCCGGGTCGCACCGCGAACCCCGCAGCGCCCTCCGGTTGTGGGTGTGGACCGCCGTCATATTGGCGGCGATTTCGGTGCCCGCGGCCTTGATGCTGCTCTGGGCGCGGCCCACCCCCGCGCCGCAAGTCACAGCGATCGAACCGCCAACACTACTGCCGCGAGAGAAGGCGGCCGGTCCGCCCCACAAGGCGCCCGCCGTTCGACCGCCGGTGCCCGCGGCGCCTCCCGCCGAGCAACCGCCGCCTCCTGCTGCCCGCCCCGACCCCGGACCGCCGGCGAAGCCGCCCGAGCGGCCCAAACCGATCGACCGTGACGCGTTCGTCGGGGTGTGGGAGGTGACGTGGCCGGACCTGCGGAAGAACGCCGGGTGGGAAGGCGCGCTCGAGTTCCGGGCCGACGGGACGTCCCGGTTCTGCATCGACACCGATATGGGGCCGCTGGAGCTGTCCGGCCGGTGGCGGTGGGACGGGCGGCGGCTGCACGCGGAACTCGATACGGGCGGCAGCACCGCAGTCGAAGTCGAGTGGAACGGGCCGGACCAGTTCGCCGCCAGCGCCGACGGACGGCCCATTCTGTTCCGCCGCAAGCCGAAGCGGTGACGGTTCGCGGCACGCCCGTTGCTCCGGGTTCACTTCCGCCGCGAATCCCCCGTACAATGGGGATATCCCGGCACCGCCGTCCGGCCGGGATTTCACTCCCCAGACGCACCCGCGGGGCACGACGTTCCGCGCCGAGGATCCGGCATGTCGCAGCCAACCGATCCGACCCCGCCCCCGTCCGGCCCGCAGCCGCCCGCGCCCGCGAAACGCGGCAGCCCGCTCCTGCCCGGCGGGTGGGTCGCGCTCGTCGTACTGAGCGTGGTCGTGTTCGCGTTCCTCGCGTTCGGCAACCGGTCGAAGGAAATCGACTACTCCCGGTTCCGCGAGCTGATGGACGCCGGCGAACTCAAATCGGTCACCCTGTTCGGCAACGACCGCGCCCGGGGCGAGGTGCGCGACCCGAACTCCGACCTCGCCAAGAAGGCCGATCTGGGCAAGAACGGGCGGTTCTCGGTGCTGCTGCCGCCTTCCAACGACCGCGGGCCGTTCATCGCCGAGGTCGAGAAGGCGGACCAGAAGTACCGCGACGAGGTGAAGAAGAAGAACGAGCCGGAGCCGGCCCGGATCATCATCAACCGCGAGGACGACCCGACCCCGTGGCTCGGCCCGGTGCTGTTGAACCTGTTGATCGTGGTCGCGGTGGTCGCGGTGTTCGTGATCTTCATTTTGCCCAAGATGCGCGACCCGATGGGCGGCGGGTTCATCAACAACTACATCCGCAGCCCGGCCAAGCGGTACGAGAAGGGCAAGGGCCGGATCACGTTCGAGGACGTGGCCGGGATGGAGAACGCGAAGCGCGAGCTGACGGAGATGGTCGATTACCTCAAAGACCCGGGCAAGTTCACGCGGATCGGCGCGCAGGTGCCCAAGGGCGTACTCCTGGTCGGCCCGCCGGGCACTGGCAAGACGCTCATGGCGAAGGCGGTCGCCGGCGAGGCGAACGTCCCGTTCTTTGCCATTAGTGGTAGTGAATTCATACAAATGTTTGTGGGTGTCGGGGCCAGCAGGGTCCGGGACATGTTCCGCACCGCGAAGGAGCACTCGCCGTGCGTCATCTTCATTGACGAGATCGACGCGGTGGGCCGGATGCGCGGCGCCGGATACGGCGGCGGCTCGGACGAGCGCGAGCAGACGCTCAATCAGATTCTCTCCGAAATGGACGGGTTCCAGCCGACCGAAACCGTCATCGTGATGGCCGCGACCAACCGGCCCGACGTACTCGACGCGGCGCTCCTGCGCCCGGGGCGGTTCGACCGGCACATTACGGTGGACCGGCCGACATGGAAGGGCCGGCTCGAAATCCTGAAGGTTCACACGCGGAACAAGCCGCTCTCCGATCAGGTGGACCTCGAGCGGGTCGCGCGGAACATGGTCGGGATGAGCGGCGCCGAACTGAAGAACCTCTGTAACGAGGCGGCACTGCTGGCGGTGCGCGGCGGGCGGAACAAGGTCGAGCAGATCGACTTCGACCGCGCCGCGGACCGCGTCCGGCTCGGCGCGATGCGCGAGGAGCCGTTCAACGACCAGGAGAAACGTCGCACCGCCTACCACGAGGCCGGGCACGCTCTGTGCGCGTTCCTGATGCCCTCGGCGCATGCCCTGGACCGCGTGTCAATCATCCCGCGCGGCCGGGCCGGCGGGGTCACGCTGTTCACCCAGGACGAGGACCGTGTGGACCACGCGCAGAGCGAGCTGCTCGCGATGCTCGTCATGAGCATGGGCGGGCGCGCCGCGGACAAGCTGGTGATCGGCGAGCCGCTCTCCGGGGCGATGATGGACCTCAAGCAGGCGACCCGGATCGCCCGCCTCATGGTCACGCAACTGGGGATGAGCGACCGCGTCGGCCCGGTGTACCACCAGCAGGGCGAGGAGCACGTGTTCCTGGGCAAGGAGATCATGGAATCGCGCACCTACAGCGAGGGCACGGCGAGGCTGATCGACGAGGAGATTCAGCGGATCCTGGTGGACGCGGAGGCGCGGGCGGGGGAACTGGTGCGGACCCACCGCGACAAGCTCGACGCGCTGGCCGAGGCGCTCTTGCTGCACGAGGAGATCGACCGCGAGGAGGTCGAGAAGATCATGTCCGGGGTGCCGGTGTCGGAACTGCGGAAGGAGGTGCCGAAGGCGCCCGAGGTGCCGCCAGCGGCGGCCCCCGAGCCGACCGCCCCCGAACCCGACGCCCCGCCCAAACCGGGCCTGGCGTTCGGGGGGGCTTGACTATCAAAATGACGAATGCCCCACCAATCACGAAGGGAGGAAGGCGCTCCTGCATTTCCTTCGTCATTGGTGGGGCATTCGTCATTCCGACAGCGGCATCCACTCGGTGATGTCGTAGCGTGCGTGCGGGGCGGTTTGCGGACTGGCCAGCGACTCGTAGTACGCCGGCCGGCACGCCGACAGTAGCGCCGCGACCTCGTCGGGGCGCAGGTTCCCGTGTTCTCGGCAGAACATCAGGTCCGTCGCGGCGCCGTTGACCGGGATCGTCAGCGCCGCGGGCACCACCTTCTTCACCACGCCCGCGAACGACTTGCCCGAATCGGTCTCCGGCACCAGCACGAACGTGTGCGTGTCGCCCTCCGCCCCAAGTGACGGAGCGGCACGCGTGTGGTACTCCTTGATCCGCGCCGAAAGGTCCATCTTCCGCGCCCGCGACGTGGACACCTCGACTTCCGTCACGTCGGTTACCGGCAAGAGGTCGCTGAGGAACGCGGTCGTCTGCTCGACGATCGGGGCCACCAGCGTGCGGCTCATGTCGGCGTTCAAGAGGCACAGCGCCGTCAGCCCGCCCCGCGGCTCCAAAACGAGCTTCTGGAGCGCGATCTCCAACCGCAGCACGTCCGGCGTCTTCACGCCCTTGACCAGCTTGTTCGCCGAGCGGTCGATGTGCGTGTCGCCCGCGGGGAGCACCACGTTGAGCGTGTTCGTCGGGTGCAGCGTCTGCTGGAGCGCCTCCTCCGAGAGCGCGACGGGGGTGTCCGACGATACCGGCAGGTTGGCGATCGGGGACTCCATCGCCTGCACGAGCGTGTCGATGCGGGTGCGGCAGTAGGCCAGCTCGCGGAGCCGGTCGTCGATCCGGGCGCGGAGAGCGCGGTAGAACTTGGCCGTCGCGTCGGCGAGGTCTTCTTGCAGCCTCACGCGGGCGAACGCCCGGACCTGATCGAGGAAGTACCTCATGCTCCGGCTGCTGCGCCCGCCGAAGAAGCTGAACGTGCCGCTGCCCGCCTGGCACACGTCGTGGGCGGCCTGCACGTCGCTCTTGGCCTGGCGCGACTTCACCCCGGTCTGCTGCGCACGGGTGTCGGCGGCCTCGGCCCACTCGGCGCACACCGCCGAGAGCTTCTTGAGCGCCAGCCCGATCGCCCCGAGCCGGCGCCCGGGCAACTGCTCCAGGGGCCGTACCACCTCGGCGAACTCGTTGCCCCACATGTCCGCGACGCGCTTGACCGCGTCGTCGAGCAGTTTCGACGTGCGGCTGCGGCGCACCACGGTGCTGTCCTGCTCGCCGGTCGGTCGGGTGCCGATCAGGTCGCGCGCCTGGTCCCAGACGGCACGGGCCCACGCGCCGGCGTCCGGGTGCCGGCCCGCGGCCGTGACCTGACCTTCCAGCCCGATCAGCCACCGCTCGATCTGGTCGGCCGGGCCGCCGTCGGACCCGCGCACGGCCTCCTCCTCGATCTGCTGCCGCACCGACTCCGGCTTCAGCCGCGGGTCGGCGGCGGCCTCGGCCACCACCTCTTTCACCGGGTCCAGGTCGGCGGGCGGCGCGTCGGTCTTCCACTCCTTGAGGAGCGCGAGGCAGATCTTCTGGGCCGCGGACCGGAGCAACAGCCCGCGCGGGAACCACACGCCGTAGGTGCCGAACGTGCGGAACGGGCTCTTGTCGAACCCCACCGGGCGCGACCGGATCTGCTCCAGCGCCGCGCCGAGGGGCGTGGTCATGTCGTGCGCCACGTACCCGGCGAGGTGCGAGATGCAGTCGCGGAACGCCCCGGGCGAGCGCTCGGGCATCGGCAACAGGTACGTGGAGGTGAACGGCGACCCGCGGCTCTCCACCTTCGGCCCTTCGGGGCCACCGTAGTGGCCGACGAACGTCACGTCCGGGTCGGCGTAGTGGTTCAGCTCAGTGATCGCGGCGAACACGTTGGCGAGTTCGGGGTCCTTGGTGTTCGGGTCGGTCGGCGCGGCCGAGTACACGAACGCCGTGACCGGCGTGTCGGCCGCGGTCATCCGGCCGAGCACCCGGCGCACCGCGTAGCCCATATCGACGAGCATTCCGCCCGAGCCGCCGCTGGCCGATGCGAACACGTACACCTGTGGGGTGTTGTCGCGGACGACGAGGCCGGTCTGGTCGGACGATTGCGCGAGCGATTCCGGGTGCGTGGCGACCTGGAGTTCGCGCCGCAGCCGGGTCACGAACCGCAAGTAGTTGTCACAGAACGCGAGCCGGCCGAGGGCCCGCGAGCCGCCGGCGTGCAGGCTCCGCGGGATCGAGTACAGCTTCTCGCGCGGGAGCCAGTCGAGGATCTGGTCGAGCTGGCGCCGCCGGTACTGGGTGACCGGCTGGAGCGGCACCGGGAACACGTCGTCGGACGACAGCGCCACGTCCGGCGGGGCGCTGATGGCCTTCGTGACGGCGTCCGGGTCGCAATCGACGTACAGGAGCCGGATGCACGGCACCTGGGTCACGTCGCCGACGCGGTCGGTGAGCCGGCACCGGATCTCTTGCAACGCGCGGCGGCCGAAGCTGCCGATCCCAATGAGGATCGTCGGCCGCAGGACGCCCGCTTCCCTCTGCGGCGCGGTCATGCCGAACAGGTGGTCTTCGTCGAGCTCCGGGAGCGGCTCCGGCGCGGGCGTGCCCCGCCTGGGCGCGGGGAGCACGGCCACGCCGCCCGCGGCACCATTTGCCGAGGGCGTGAGGTCCACGTCGTGCATCGTGCGCGCCGACTTCGCCCACGCCGCCGGCTCGTGGATCCCGGTGCCCGGCGAGTTGCCGCTGCTGCCGGTGCCCTCGCGCGGGCCGGAGAGAGCGCGGACGAACGCGGTGCAACTCGGCCACCGCTCGTCCGGGTTCTTCGCCAGCGCCCGGGTCACCGCCGCCCGGTCGGCCTCCGGCAGCATCGAGAGGTCCGGCGGCTCGGTCATGTGTTGGAGCGCGAGCTGCCGGATGTTCTTCCCCGGGAAGGGCCGCTTGCCGGTGAGCAGTTCGCAGTACACCACCGCGAGGCTGTACTGGTCGGAGTGCTTGCTGATCTTGTTCTGGAACGTCTCGGGCGCCGCGTAGATCGGCGTCACCCCGCCCATCAGGCCCGAGGCGCTGGACCGTTCGAGCTGCTTGACCAGCCCGAAGTCGGCGACCTTGACCCGGTCGGCGACGACGAACAGGTTCCGCGGCTTGACGTCGAGGTGCTGCAGGTTGTGCTTCTCGATCAGGTGGTCGAGGCCGACGGCCGCGTCGTCGAGGAACCCCAACAGCACGTCGCGCGGGATCCCGGGGCGCCCGGCCTCCTGGTACTCGACGAGCGACTCGTGCAGGTTCTTGTCGGCCAGTTCCATCACGATGACGAGTTCGCCGCCGACGTCCTGGATCTGTTCGATCGACAGCACGAACGGGTGCCGGACCTGCTTGACGCGCTCGAGCGCCTTCATCTCCTGCACGGCGCGCGCGTCGTCGCCGTCGAGCGCGTTGAGGTTCCCGTAGACGAACTTGATGGCCTTGTGGATGCCGCCGGGCGCGACACACTTCCACACCTCGCCGAACCCGCCGGTGCCGATGGGTTCGACCAGTCGGTAGCCGGGCAACGGTTCGGCGTCGGGCTCGCGGAGCCAGTTCATAGCGGACAAACCTGTGTTCCGGGGCGGTAGGACGGCTACGCCCGGCTGCGAGTTCCAAGGAATTGCCGTCTGAACCGTAGGTCGCCCGGCGCGCGAAGTCCAGTGCGCGCCGCGGAGTTGAGGTGCGGGCGCAGCCAGTTCAGACCCCGGCGCAACGGTTCGTGTGCGGGCTGAGGAAATGCGACCGTTCGGGAGCTATGCTAGGGTCACAGTGCGAACGACGAACGCGCGGGGGCAAGCACGAATGGAGCCGGAAACACTCACCCCGACCCCGGTGAAGGTCGCAGAACTGTCTGAAGGTGCGTGGCCGAGCCGGTTCGCCGCGCTCGCGCGGGTGTCGGACGCCGACCCGGTGCCGGGCGAACTGCATGAGGCGCTCGTCGGGTTGCTCGCCGCGCCGGAGGCCGAGCAGCGGGCACGAGCCGTGTCCGCAGTCGTTCGCGCCGGGCCGGCGGTCGTGCCGCTGCTCACCGCGCTGTTCGCCGACGGCACGCCGGACGATCCCGATACCCGACGCGCGGCGGTTGTCGCGCTCGGTCGATTCGGCCCGGCGGCCCGGTCGGCCGTACCGCTGCTCCGCGACCTCGCCGGCGACCCGTGGCACGGCCCGTGCGCCCGCGCGGCACTCGCGGCGATCGACCCGCCGCGGGGCGGGTTCCGGGTGCTGGGCCCGGCGCTCGCGGGCGCGGCCCTGACAGCGGTCGCGTTCGCCGCGCTGCCGTCGGGCGCGGCCGGGCCGGTCGCGGTGGCGCTGGGCGTGATCGGGCTGAGTATCGTGGTCGGGCTGTGGTGGACCCGGCCCGGCGCCGTGGGGCTGGTGTGGGTGGCCGCGGTGGGCGCGGCGGTCGCGGTCGCGGTGGGACTGTGGGCGACCGGGGGCGTGACGAACGTCTTCGCCGAACTGGCGCGGGCGCTCGCGCGCCCGTAGTTGGAACCGATCGGTGTCTGCTTGTTGTGGTGTGGGCCCCGGCCCGCACCACAAAACCGGCCGTTCTCTTACGGCTTCTTGAACTCGGTCAGTTCCATCTTGGTCTCCGCGGCGATCGGGGCGGCGACCTTCGACTCCATCTTCACCAGCGACCCGGGCACGTCGTCGGACATCCACATCTTCGACTTCGCCTCCATCCCGTCCTTCTTCACCTCGATCTCGTACCACTTCGTCTTGATCTCGTGGCCGGCGATCTTGAGCGTCTCCGTCCCCTCCTTGACCGCGCCCTCCGGCTTCTTGCCGAAGTCCTCCTTCTTCGCGCCCTTTGGCAGCTCGACCATCTTGGCGTAGTCCTGCTTCATCGCCGGCAACTGGAACTCCTTGCCGGCCGCCTTCGACGTGATCGTGACCTCGACGACGACCTTGTCCGCGGTCACCTCGACGAGCTTCGTGGTGATCGTGCTCTCCGCGGTGAACATCGCCCCCGACGTGGTGGACTTGTGCGTCACGCTGGTGCCGGGTTTGAACTTGGCCCAGGTCGCGTACATCGGGTTCTCGACCTTCTCCTGCGCGAGAACCGATCCGCCGGCCGACACCAACACCGCCAGGGCGAGGATGCGAAACAGTCGCATGGGTGGTCTCCTGGAATTGCCGGAAAGGTCCGGTAGGGCAATCGTACTCCGGCGGAAATCGGAGTGCGAGTCCGAACCGATTCGGCGCTGCCGGGCCGGGCGGGTTGTGGTATGGGAAACGCACGCGATCACGGAGGGCGGGCCATGAACGTCTACGTCGGCACCAGCGGGTACTCGTACCCGGAGTGGAAGGGCACGTTTTACCCCGCGAAGATGTCGCCGAAGGCGATGCTCGGCTATTACGCGACGCACTTTCGCACGGTCGAGATCAACAACACGTTCTACCGCCCGCCGACCGAACCGGTGCTCGCGACCTGGGCCGCGCAGGTGCCCGCAAACTTCCGGTTCTCGCTGAAAGCCCCGCAGGAGATCACGCACGTCAAGCGGCTCGCCGGCGCGGGCGAGTTGGTGTCGTCACTGTTCGCCACCGCGGGCACTCTGAACGAGCGCCTGGGGCCAGTGCTGTTCCAGTTGCCGCCGAACTTCCGGCCGAACGTGCCGCTCTTGCGGTCGTTTCTCGCTTCGCTCCCGGCGGGCGGGCGTGTGGCGTTCGAGTTCCGGCACCAAGATTGGTTCCGCGACGAGGTATTCACCGCGCTCCGCGAGCGCGGCGCGGGGCTGTGCGTCGCGGACGCCGGCGACGAACTGGCCGTCCCGTTCGTCTCGACCGCCGACTGGGGCTATCTCCGGCTGCGCCGACCCGATTACGACGCCGCGGCGCTGAAGGAGTGGGCCGACCGGCTGCGGGCGCAGGACTGGCGCGAGGCGTACGTGTTCTTCAAGCACGAGGACGCCGGCACCGGCCCGCGGTTCGCCACTCGGCTGCTGGAGTTGCTCGCCGGGACCGAACGGAAAGGCGCGGCGTAGCGGGCCGCGCGGGTGTTGTTGACGCGCGTGAAGCACTTCACGGCCCGGCACTGGCTGTCGGCGCAGAACTGGTAGACGGTGGAGGACTCGCCGGGTGCGCGGCGGGGCGCCCGTCCGGGCCGATGACCGCGTCGGCGTAATCTTTCGGCGACGGCCAGATCATCTTTCTCCCTACTTGTCCTTCTTCTCCCGCTTCCCCTCGATGTCGAACTCCTGCTTCCCGCCCCCGAACTCCGCTGTGCCTTTCCCTTTGAGCTTGTCCCCGGTGATCGTGAGCTTGTACTCGATGGGGATCTCGTTATCCATGAACTTCCGCACGGCGGAGAACGTGAGCGTGCCGTCCTTGAGCTTCACGTCCTTGAGCTTCGCATCCTTCTGGTCCGGCCAGTTCATCGTCCCGACGAGCTTGTCCCCGTCCTTCTTGATCGTCAGTTCGGACGTCCGCTTCATGTCGCCGATCTCGTACTCGCACTTCCACGTCCCGACCGGGTCCGCCTTCTCGTCCCGCGCGCCCGCAAGGCCGCAGAATCCGAGTACCAGCGCCGCCGAGAGCATCGTCTTCATGATTACCTCCAAGAAGGGGGGCGGGGACCCGTCCGACGCGGACCGCGTCCCGCAGTTGACCGCGATTCTGGGATGCCGCGAACGAACAAACTCACTGCCGGCGGGGCACCGGTGAGCGACACGTCACGGAAACGCCCCGTGCCCCGCCGTCTGCTGTAGCGCCTCACGCGTGGCCACCCGGACCATTAGCGCGGGCGCGGCTTCAGCATCTCATCGACCTCCCGCAAGTGGTGCCGCGCGTGTTCCACTTCCAGGAGGATCATCTGCTCGACCGTCATCGGGTAAGGCTCGGTGCCCGGAGCGCCGAGGAGTTTGATCTCGCGCCGCAGCGCATCGGGGGCCGCACCGAGGAGCGCGCTTCCGTAACGGCACACTGCGGCCAACGCCTCGACGGCCGGAGCCACTGCCCCACGGTACCCCATCCGCTCCATCCACGCCCGGTCCGGGTTCAGCCACGAGCAATCGTACGTGCAACCGCCCGCGCCCACCGCGGCGATCGCGATGGTACACGCCACCAGGTTGGACTCGACCACGTGGTGCACGGTTTCCCGGATCGACCAGCCGTTGGGCCCGCCCCGGACATTGAGATCGTCCTCCGTCAGGCCCTCGAGCGCGGTCTCGATGGCGCGCGAAACGTGGAGCCACTCGGCGAGGGGTTGAACCGACGCGTTCTGATCGCCCATCGGACGGCCTCCAGGCGGCCTCATTTCGACGCCCGCCGGCGAACGGCTCCGCTCAGCCGCCGCGGGGCCGAGTGAGCTACGAACCACAGAAACGCTACATGCCCCCGCCATCTGCTGGTGCAACGGGTTCGGCTGTCCAGAAACGTCCGCGTCCTCTTTTTCAGCCGCCGATTCTGGGAATTATGGGCCGGTCCGGGTCGGCCCGCGGATTGACTTCATACCGGGCCGCCCGGTAGAAGCGGCCGGAACACCGAACCGAGGTACAACCGATGACGCGATTCCGACCGACCGTTGAAACCCTGGACGGCCGCACCCTGCCGTCGGCCGTGGTCGCCGATGTGCCCGCGGCACCGCCGCCGGCCGAGGCGGCGCACCTCAGCGACCTGCCGGACCAGCCCGCGACCGGGGCCGAGCCCACCCTGTCCCTGAACTACACGAAGATCACGTACTGATTCGCACCGAATCCCGCGCCACCTGAGCGGCCCATCCGAGGCCCGCGGTAGCACAGCCCTGCGACCGGGAACCGAACCGGCCGCATGGCGGGCCGGGTCAGTTGCAGCACTGGGTCGGTGCCTTGGGACACACCCGAGCGGACCTACTCCTTCTTGGCCGGAGCGGCCCGGCCCACCGGCACGATCCCGACCACCTTCGCCGACTCGCCCTTGATGCGGACGAGCAACATCCCCGCCTGCTCCTTTTTGTCATCGACCAGCGACACGAGGAATCCGTCGTCCCCCCCGACCTCGAAGAGCGCCTTGACCATCGGGTTCTTGCCCTCCGGGCCGGCGCCGATCTTCTTCTTGAGGGCCGCCAGCGACTGGACTTCGCCGACAGCGGCCGGGCCACCTTTTTCCTCGACCAGTAACTTGAGCGCGGCCGCGATGGCGTCGAGCTTCTCGACCCGGTCGAGCTTCGGCTCTTTGGCCTTGATGTCGGGGAGGAGGAACGGGACATCGGCGGCCTTCACCGCGGCGGACACATCCTTCGCTTTCAGAGCTTTCAGGAACGTCTCGGCGGCGGACTTCGCCCGATCCTCGGGCTTATCGTCCGCCCGCGCGGCCTCACCGGCGACGAGCGCGGCGAGGGTGAAGACGGCGAGTGATCGCATGCGAACCTCCTCAGAATGGAATTGTGGAACTGCGATGGCAAAATCGGCCTGCGATCTCCGCCGCCGAACCGGTATTATTGCTGGTCGGCATAACACGGGTTGATTCCCGCCGATCGTAGCCGAATCTGTTGGACACGTCAACAATTCGGGCCGAGCGAGTTCCGCGTTATGCCGACCAGCGATCAGAGGCGGTCGTCGGGCGCCGCGTTTCGCCGGCGGGGGCGGCCCAGGCCCGGTCGGCCGTCCGCAGGTGCCGCACCAGGAGCACGCACGCATCGGTCTGGCCGCGAGGGCCGCCAGCGGGGCCAGGGCCGTCCGCACCGATCAGTCGGTGCCGCCGCTCACCTCGGACCCGAAGAACGCCGGGAGCGGGTCGGTGACCACCAGCGCCGGGCGCAGCGCGCACGGCCTCGCCGAGTTCGGGCCGTCGGCGGGGAACCGCGGCACGAACCCAACTGGTGCCAGCGAAGTTCGAGCGCCTACTGAGCCGATCCGATTGGTTCGGCCGTTCACCTCGTTCCGCTCACCACCGCGACGGCGGCGAGCGCCGCGGTCTCCACCCGCAGCACTCGCGGCCCCAAACTCGCCGCGACCCACCCGCTTCCCACCGCGAGCGCGATCTCTTCCGGCGTGAACCCGCCCTCCGGTCCGACCGCGACCGCGCACCCACCCGCCGCGCTCGCCATCGGCAGCTCCGGACCGGTGTGAAGCACCACGCGAGTCGCGGGGAGGGCGGTGCGAGACACGAACGCTTCCCATCTCTGTGGCGGGTCGATTCGCATCAGCCGGTTGCGCCCGCACTGCTTGCTCGCCTCGATCACCGCGCGCTCGAACTTCTCGACCACCGAGGCTTTGGGCTGAACGACCGCGTGGGCCGTCACGAGCGGGACGAACCGCGTCGCGCCGAGTTCGGTCAGCTTCTCGATCAGGAAGTCGGCGCGGTCACCCTTCGGGAGCGCGGCCCCGACCACAAGTGGGAAAGGGAGTTCGCGATCCGCGACGACCGGCGCAAGCACCGCGAGCGTGACCGTTCGCTTCCCGACACTCAGGACGTCAGCAGGGTATTCGTGGCCATCGCCGTTGAACAACAGGACGTGATCACCGGGCCGGAACCGGCGCACGGCGGCGAGGTGATGGGCGTCCGGTCCGGTGAGCACGTACTCGCCCGGCCCGAGCGCGTCGGGGGTGAAGAACCGGTTGGCCACGGGTGCGAGAAATCCCAAAACTCAAAACCCAAACAAGACAGGAATCCGATGTCTTGGTTTTGTTGGGATTTGTTAATTGGGTTTTGGGATTTCTCTCACGGGGACGTCTTCGGTGACGTTGACGAACTCGAGGTACGCGTCCTTGGCGTCCGCAGGCGGCTTCGGGGCCGGCGGGACCGCTTCGGGTGCGACCGGTTCCCAGAACGTTGCGTACGATTCGGGCGCCGGGCCTTCGCGAGAGTCGGGCTTCATCGGCTCATCTCCGACATGAGAGCGGCGGTTCCAACGATCGGTCCGGGGCCGGCGCGGCGATCGGGAGAGCGGACCCGGGCGATCGAACGGGAACCGCGAGCGGAGCGTGACGGGCTACCTGTATCGTTAACCCACGCGGGTCGGGGCGGTCAAGGCGAGTTCGGCGGTTTCGGTCACAGATCCTCGGCCCCGCCGCGCCCGCCGACGCGGTACCAGCCGTCGCCGCGCCACTCGAACACCACCTCGTTCCGGCCGCGCCACGCGACGCAATACGACCCGGCGATGTTGGCGACCAGCCACCCGCCGCGGCGGAGCAGTTCCCAGTTCGGGGCGGGGATTTCTTTCTGAACGAGCGGCGCGAGCGGTTGCATGGGTGCGATCTCCCGGAGGGCGGTCCGACCGGATGGGCGTCCGGCGGGCCGGGTTCCTCAATAGTACAACGAACACCGGTCCGAACCTTGCATCGGGCGACGCAGAATGCACCTTCGTCTTCCCGGTATCGGATCACCCCTCAACCGAATTCACCGATTCAGGCGATCCGGGATAACACGTTTCCGTCCGGGGCCGCGCATCCGATAGTTAGCGCCCGTCCGAATGTTGTGGTGCAGGTGTCCCGCCCGCTTGCCCGCGTGCAGCAAGATTGCGAAGCAAGTGACGCGCGGCACGCGGGCCGAACAGATGCAGGCGGGACGCATGCACCACAATAAGAATGACAGCCCCTTTACCGCAAGAGCGGGCGGTCGGCGAAGATCGCCCCGCCGGTCACGCCCACCGCGGCGGCCGGGATGGGCATTCCGGGGGCCGGGAGGTCGTTGCCGGGGAAGAACTGCTCCTTCGCCGGCGGCCCGGTGGAGCTTTTTTCGTCCCGGGGGGCGAACAGTTCGGCCGGGTTGGCGAGCGTCGCCAGGTTCGGGAGCGGTTCGCCGGCGAGTTCGGTCCGCTGGCGGATTGTCCCGCGGGTGAACGGCCCGGCGCCGAGAACCCAGGTGTCCTTCAGTTGGCTGCTCGACTCGACCGACCCCGACTGCCACACGGCCCGCCCGGTGACCCGGTTGTAGGCGAACACGCCGATCTTCGCGACGCCCCGCTGGTCGTTCTTCTTGGCCAGCGCGATCTCTGGGATGCTGGTCACCGGCAGCCCGGGCACCGCCGACGGCAGCGTCACCGCCGGCGTGCCGATCATCACGCTGTGCCGGTCGGTGCCGAGCGCCCCGGACCGCAGCTCGACGACGAACACCGCGCGGAACCGTTCCTCCTGGAGCAAGGCCCCGTGGGCGAGGAGCTGCTGCCGAACGACGCTGATGAGGTAGCCCTTGTCCACCACGTCCTTTTCGAGCGCGGTCGTGTCGAGGAACACGCTCTGCCCGCTGAGCGGGGTGAAGTCGATCTTGGCGACCGCGAGATCGATCGCCTGCGAGACGAGGAGCATCTCGGTGGCGGCCCGCGGGCTGTCGGTCATCTTGGTGGTGCCGCACCCGGCCAGGAGCAGCGCGAGCAGCGCGCCGGACGCCCGCCGCGGAGTGAACCGTGGTCGCATCGCCGTTCGGACCCTGTGGTAATGGGCCGCAAACTATAGCGGCCCCGCGGACGGGTGCAACCCGAACCGCTTCGGTAGCGGGCAGACGTAACAACCGGCCCAATGCGCCGCGATCGGTGCGGCCCGGCAATCCGCGGGGCGGTCAAGATCGTCTGCGTATCGGGTGTCGCGGTTTCTTCACATCATGAGGGTGTCGTCATGTCGAAGAAGTGGCTGTTGGTGGCTCCGGTGGCGGGCGCGCTGGGGGTGAGCGCCGGGATCGGGGTGAACGAGCTGTTCGCCGCCGGCGAGGCCA
>CAZBXY010000080.1:0-27180 GCA_964495365.1 uncultured Frigoriglobus sp.
GGCCGAGAACCACTACCGCACGATGAGCCTTGAGGAGGTCTGCGGGCTCGAAGTGCCCGAGCTCGCAGCAGCCAAGGCACACCTCCACCTCTGGGCCACCGCGGCGTTCCTCCCGGACGCATTCCGGGTGATCCGCGCGTGGGGGTTCACCTACAAGAGCTGCTTCGTCTGGGCGAAGCCGACCCTCGGGTGCGGGAACTATTGGCGGCTCGCCCACGAACTGCTGCTGCTCGGGGTCCGGGGGCGGACGCCGTTCCGGAGTCGGGGAGAGCGAAGCTGGCAGGAGCTCCGCCGCGGCAGGCACAGCGTCAAGCCCGAGCGGCTCCGCACGATCATCGAGCGGGTCAGCCCCGGCCCGTACCTGGAGCTCTTCGGAAGGAAGCCGATCGACGGGTGGGTCGTCTTCGGGGACACGATCGAGCGCGGCCTCTTCGACCTCGACATCCCCGACCTGGACGAGAACGCGGGGCAGTGAGGGGAACCGTTCGGACCCGGATCGACACTAGGAACTACTTCGACTGCGGGCCGCTGTGAGCGGCCCCGTGCAGGGGGAACCGATGGCACTCATCACCGTCAAGGAGGCCGCGGGCCGGTTGAACGTCTCCCGCGGCCTCGTCTACGCCCTCATCCGGACGGGGAAGATCCGCCACGAGAGGCACGGCACCGGGCGGGGGACGATCCGTATCGACGAGGCGGACCTTGACGAGTACCGGCGGGCCGCCGTGGTGGCCCCGGCCGGCCAGCCCGTCCAGGGCCTCCGGCACATCACGCTGACGTAGCCCGGCGGGCCGCCTCCCGCATGTGGGCGACCTCGGCGGCGAGGTGCCCGTAGGTCTGGGACACCATCTCGGTGCTCGCGTGCCCGAGGAGCTCGGCGACCTGGGCGACGCCGACGCCGTTCACGAGCGCCCGCGTCGCGAACGTGTGGCGGACGTTGTAGCAGACGAAGTGCTTGAGGTGCGGGAGCTTCTTCCGGAGCCGCCGGAACCGGCAGCGGATGTTCTGCCGGGTGAACGCCGCCTTCCCCCGCGGTCCGCGAAAGAGCGGGCCGTCGGGGTAGAGGGCGACGAGCTTCCGGCTGAGCTCGACCATCGCCGGGGTGAGGTAGACGACGCGGGGCTTGCGGGTCTTCTTCGCCGTCTTGTGCTCGCCGAACACCCACACGCCGAGGCCGAGGTTGACGTTCGCGGCCGTGACGCGGGCGACCTCGGAGGGGCGGCAGCCGGTTTCGAGGAGCGCCTGCATGAACTCCCGGAACTGGCGGTCGCGGATCGTGGCGAGGATCTCCGCGAGTTCGTCCGCGGCGAGCACCCGCGTCCGCCGCTTCACCCGGTCGGCCTTGAGCGCCCGGAGCGGGTTCGGGGAGAGGACGCCCTGCTGGTCCGCCCAGGAGAACGCCCGGCGGACGGCGATGACCGCGTGCCGCCGGCCGCCCTTCCAGCTCGGGTGGTCGTCGAGCCACTTCGTGACGTGGAAGGGTTTCAGTTCCGCGGCCGGGAGCCGGCCGTAGCAGCCGCAGAACGACTGGAGGAAGTAGCGGTAGTTCGCAAACGTGTCCGGGCCGTGGTGCTTCTCGGAGTGCTGGAGGAAGAGGTCGCAGACGAGCGCCGCGGCGATCTTGTCCGGCTTCGGGAGGTTCGTGGGGTCTGACGCCATCTGCCGGTAGAAGGCGTCGAGGATCGGCTGCGGGGCGTTCCAGCCGGACTTGGTTTTCTTGGGGGGCGGGGCACCGTCGGGGTGCTCGCCGAGGCGGACCTGCTTGAACTGGTGCTCGACGTACCAGGCGGATTTGGACGCGCGGAACCAGGGCTTCGGCTGTTTCATCGCAAGCCTCCCGTGAAACGGGGAGTGAGCCGGAAGGCTTGCTCTTGTGCCCCCGGTCGGTTGCCGCCGACCGGGGGTTTTCTCGTTACCCTGCCCTATACCCTGCCCGGAGTCGTTTGCGTCGAGGTGTGCTGTTTTCGCAAACGCTTCGTCTTCAGCAGTTTACTTTAGTCGGGCTGACAGGATTCGAACCTGCGACCTCTTGGTCCCGAACCAAGCGCTCTAGCCAAGCTGAGCTACAGCCCGTGTTTGAACAATGCGAACGAAGGTATCGTAGCGGCACGATCGGGAGAGTCAATACCAACCTGCCGCTCCGCGGTGGGTGGAACCCACCTCACGCGGTGCCAGCGCGCGGGAGCGTCACCCGGAACGTCGTTCCCTTGCCCGGCTTGCTGTTCACCCGCACCTGCCCGCGCATCGCCTGGACCAGGTGCTTGACGATCGACAGGCCCAGCCCGGTGCTGCCCTGCTCCCGCCCGCGGGCCTTATCGACCCGGTAGAACCGCTCAAACACGCGGTTCACGTCCGCTTCCGGGATGCCCACCCCCGTATCCTCCACCTCGAAGCTGACCGTGTCCGCGGTCGCGCCCCAGCGCACTGTGATCCGCCCGCCGTTAGGCGTGTACTTGATCGCGTTGTCCACCAGGTTGTCCATCACCTGCCGCAGCGCGTCCGGGTCGGCCCACGCGGGCACGTCCGGCGACACGTCCGCCGGCGGCTTCTCGACCATCGTGAGCGTCTTCGTTTCGGCCCGCGCGTGGTGCCGCTCCACGCAGTCCTCGATCGCCCGGCCCAGCGGCACCGCCCGCGGTTCGAGCGCCAGCGACCCGGACTCGATCTTCGAGAGGCTCAGCATGTCTTTGATCAGGTCGGCGAGCCGGTCGGCCTCACGGGCCACCTGATCCAGGAACGCGGCGCACGCTTCCGGGTCTTGGGCGGCCCCGTCAATTAAAGCTTCCACGTTCGATTTGATGACCGCGAGCGGCGTCTTCAGCTCGTGCGAGGCGTTGGCGACGAAGTCCTGCCGCATCCGCTCGGCCTGCCGCACGTCGGTCGTGTCGTCGATCACCACCACCGCGCCGGGCATCCCGTGGCCGGTGAACCGCGACACGTACACCGCCAGGTGTCGCGGCAGCACGCCGGGCAGGTCGAATGCCTCCCGGTGCGGCTCGGGGGCCGCAAGTCCTTTCTCCACAACGGCATGGAACGGGGCCAGCCGGGTCACGTCGGCCAACTGTTCGTTCACCGCCTTTTGCGGGTCGAATTCGAGCAGTTGCCCGGCCCGGTCGTTGGCGAACAGCACCCGGCGCCGGTCGTCGATCGCGATGACCCCTTCGACCATCCCGGAGAGGATCGTGCGGAGCTGTTCGCGGTCGTGCTGGAGCTGCTGGAACGTGGTCTTGAGGCGCCCGCTCATGGCGTTGAAGGTCGCGGCCAGTTCGGCGTGCTCGGTCCCGCCGCCGACGCGGATCGTGTGGCCCAGGTCGCCGTCGGCCAGCTTCCGCGCCCCCTCGTGCAGTTCGACCAGCGGGCGGGCGAACCACCGGGCCAGTAAGTAGGCGGCCCCGACCGCCACGACCAGCACCGCGCCGATCGCGGCGGTGATCTCGCGCGCGAGGCCGTAAAAGACGCCCTCGGCGCGCTGGAACGTGAGCAGCCCCATCAGCCCGACGGTGGCCACGACGAGCAACAGGTACGTGAGAAAGAGCCGCCAGAACATGAAGAGTGCGCGTGGGTGCGGGTGCGGGCGCAGATGTGCTTCTTGGTATGTGGACCGCCCGTCCGATGCAACACCGCGAGCGCTGTGCTACGCGCCGACGGCGGTGAACACCGCGTTCAGGAGGTCGTCGGCGCGGAACGGCTTGCGCAGGAACCCGCACAGCCCCTTGCCCTCGAACCCGCTCGTCGCCTCCTGTTCGGCGAACCCGCTCGTCAGCACGACACGCACGTCCGGCCGGTGGGCGCGCATCTGCCGGTACGCCTCCGACCCGTTGAGCCGCGGCATGGTCAGGTCGAGCAGCACGAGCGCGAAGGCGTCCGGGGCTCGGGCGTACGTTTCGGCGCCGTCCTGCCCGTCGGCCGCGACGGTGACCGCAAACCCGGCCAGTTCCAGCGCCTTGCGGGTGAACACGCGAACGTCTTCCTCGTCGTCCACGACCAGCACCCGGCGCCCGCGCCCGTTCCGCACGGTCGGTTGCGCCGCCGGGGCGCCCGGCTCGCCCGCGTGCTCCAGCGCCGGGAACAGCACCTTGAACGTCGTCCCCTTGCCCACCTGCGAGTACACCTTGATCGCCCCGCGGTGCGCCCGCACGATGCCCTGCACGGCCGCCAGCCCCAGCCCGCGCCCGGTGAACTTCGTGGTGAAGAACGGGTCGAAGATCTTGGCCCGCACCTCGTCGGTCATGCCCGTGCCGGTGTCGGACACCTCCAGATACACGTACCGGCCCGGCGGCAGGTCCGGCGGCGCCTGAATCTCGGACAAGTATCGGGCGTCGGCATCGACCAGTCCGGTCGTGAGCGTGATGACCCCGCTTGTGGCGCCGATCGCGTCGGACGCGTTGGTGATGAGGTTCATCACGATCTGCCGCAGTTGCGTCGTGTCGGCTTGAACGAGCGGCAGCCCGATCGTCAGGTTGTACTTCAGCACCGCCTTCTTCGCGAGGACGGTGGCGAGCAGTTGGGCCATTTCCTGCGTGAGCAGGTTGAGGTCCACCGGCTGCACGACGAACTGACCGCGGCCCGCGTAGGCCAGCATCTGCTGGCACAGGTCGGCGGCCCGCTGCGCGGCCGATTCGATCTGCTTGAGGTCCTCGCCCACCGGGTCGTTGGGCGGGAGCCGCATCCGCCCCAGCGACGCGTACCCGAGCACGCCGGTGAGCAGGTTGTTGAAGTCGTGCGCGATCCCGCCGGCGAGGACGCCCAAACTTTCGAGCTTCTGCGACTGGAGCAACTGCCGCTCGTACTTCTGCTGTTGCTCCTTGGCACGGAGGTCGGCCTCCAGCTCGCGCCGGGCGTCCTCCGCGGCGCGCCGGTCGGTCACGTCGCGCCCGACCGCCTGAAGTTCCATCAGCGTACCGGCCGGGTCGTAGAACCCGCGGTTGACGAACTCCATCCACCGCACGCGCCCGGCCGCGTCGAACACGCGGTTCTCGATCACCACGACCGGGTTCGCCGCGGTCATCGTTCGGAGTTGTGCTTCGATGTGGGGGATGTCGTCGGGGTGCACGAGCGGTTGCCAGCGGTAGCCGATCAGTTCGGCCGCGGGCTTGCCGAACAGCCGGCAGTACACCTCGTTGACGAAGGTGAAGGTGCCGTCGGCCTTGAACCGGCAGACGACTTCCGTCTGGTCCTCGAGCACCTGCCGGTACCGGGCCTCGTTCTCGAGCAGGGCCTGCTCGACGGCCCGCTGCGTGGTCAGGTCGCGGGTGACCTTGGCGAACCCCCGCAGCCCGCCGCCCGCCGCGCGGAGCGGGGTGATGATCACACTCGCCCAGAACCGCGAGCGGTCCTTGCGCACCCGCCACCCCTCGTCCTCGAACCGGCCGGCGGTCGCGGCCGCGGTCAGTTCCCACGCGGTCTTCTCGGCCGCGCCCTCGGGCGGGTAGAAGACGGAGAAGTGCCGGCCGACGATCTCCTCGGTGGTGTACCCCTTGATCCGCTCGGCCCCGGGGTTCCAACTCGCCACCCGACCGCCGGCGTCGAGCATGAAGATGGCGTAATCGGTCACCCCCTCGACCAACAGCCGGTACCGCTCCTCGCTCTCGCGCAGGGCGTCGGAGATACGGGTCTGGGCGGTGATATCGACCCCGATGCCGACGACCGCGATCACCGACCCGTCGGGCCCGAACTCCGGGACAAACTGTGTGAGGAACACGACCTCGCCGGCGGGCGTGGGCGCGGTGACCTGGTGCTCTGCGGGCACGCCGGTTTCGAGAACGCCCCGAACCTTCGCTTCGATCCCGACCGCGAGGGGGGCCGGGATGCCGGCCCCGCCGGGGGTGCGGCCGATGATCTGGTCGAGTGGGCGCCCGAGCGCGCGGGCGGCGGCCGCGTTGGCGAACGTGTGGCACCCGGCGCGGTCCAGGCGGAAGACCGGGTACGGAAGCAGGTCGAGGATGCGGCCGAGGGCGGGCGGTGTCAGGTCGGGCACGGTCGGGGTCCGGGTGTTCGGGTCGTCGGTCGGATCGTGATTGTACCGAGCCACGCCGAGCGGATGAACTCGAAGTCGGACGATCGTTTGGTAGGCGGGCGGGCAGGGACGTTGCTCCTACACCGTGTCTTTAATCCGCGTTTGTCGTGGAACTCAATTCAAGACCCCCTTCACCACTTCGCCGTGGACGTTCGTCAGGCGGCGCTTGATGCCGTTGTGGTAGTACGTCAGCTTCTCATGATCGATGCCGAGCAGGTGAAGTACGGTCGCGTGAAAGTCGTGCCACGCGACCGGGTGCTCGGCCACCTTCCAGCCGATGTCGTCCGTGGCGCCGTAGGCGAACCCCGGCTTCAGCCCGGCGCCGGCGAGCCAGCACGAGAACCCGTATTTGTTGTGGTCGCGGCCGGTGCCGACCACGTTCCCGGCACTCTGCGTGAACGGCGTGCGGCCGAACTCTGTCGTGAAGATCACCAGAGTGTCGCGCAGCATGTCGCGTTGCTTCAAGTCCCGGAGCAGCGCCGCGACCGGCTGGTCGATGCGGGCGGCTTCCGCGGAGTGATTCTCCTTCACGTTCTCGTGCGCGTCCCAGCTCGTTCGCGGGGAGCCCGCGATCGGGCCGCCGCTGTAAATTTGCACGAACCGCACGCCGCGCTCGATTAAGCGCCGCGCCAGAAGGCACCGCCGGCCGCCGTCGGCCGTTTTCGCGTCATCAAGCCCGTAAAGGGTTTTCAGCTTCGCTGGCTCCTTCGAGAGGTCCGCGACCGCGGGTACCGCGAGCTGCATCTTCGCGGCCAGCGCGTAGCTGTTGATGCGCGCCGCGAGGTCGCCTTCGCCGCCGGCACGCTCGAGGTGCATTTCGTTCAGTTTGTCGAGTGCCGCGCGCGAATCCTTTTCCTCGCGGGCGGCGATCGGTCGCTCGGGGAACAGATCGCGCACGGGCTGGTCGCCGCCGCGAAACACGACCCCCTGGTGCTGCGCGGGCAAAAAGCCGCTCGACCAGTTGCTCGCAGCGCCGTTGGCGTCGCCGCGGCCGTCCGGCAAGACGACGAACGCCGGCAGGTCGTCGGCCTCGCTGCCCAGTCCGTAAGAGAGCCACGACCCCAGCGCCGGGTAGCCGTTGAACTGGAACCCGCTGTTGAGCACGAACAGCGCCGGCGTGTGGTTCGCACTTTCGGCCGTCATCGACTTGACGACGGTCAGTTCATCGCTCATCCTGGCTATACAGGAGAACAGTTCCGAAATCCAGAGCCCACTGTTGCCGCGCTGCTTGAATTCCCAGTCGGGTTTTCGCAACAGCCCCACTTGATTGAAGAACACGTCCGGTTTGCTGTCGCTGCCGAGTGGCTGGCCGTGCCGCCTGGTCAGTTCCGGTTTGTAGTCGAACGAGTCGATGTGGCTCATCCCGCCGACGAGCGAAATCTGGATCGCGCGCTTCGCTTTGGGCGCGTGGTGGGGCTTCGCGCCGGCGATTTGGTGCAACGCGGCCATTGCACCGAGCGCGGAAGAGGCGAGGAGAGTTCGTCGGTTGAGCATCGTGAACCGGACCGTCGTGCACGGATTTTCTGGCAAGTCCCGGGTTGGTCCGGCGCGCCCGCCGCCCGGTCTGCCGACCCGGATAGCGGGTGCTGCCGGTGACGTGGGCCTGTCGGGCCGCGGTTGGGTCGAGGCCGGCGGGTCCGGTTGGGCCGGATCCGCTGGAACCGGATCCGGTTGCGGACCCCAACGCAAACCCAACCCGCACCGACTACCGCCCCGGCACACCTCGGGGATCTACCGTCGAAAGCCCGCGTCACACGAAGGAAAACAGACCCGCCGAAGCGGGTCACTACGGTCACTACGAGCAGCTATGCGCCCGGTTTGGGCTTCGAGAGCGGGTTGGGGGCGGGCCGCGCCGCGGTGACGGGGCGCGGCGGGGGCGGCTTCGGTGCGGGGTGGGCCGGCTTTGCGGCGGCCGGTGCCGGTGCGGGCGCGGTGGGCGCGTGGCCGGTGGCGGTCAGCCACTTGCGGGCCAGCGCCAGCGTCACGCCCTGCGGGCCTTCGCCGTCGGCCTCCACCGTCGTGCCCCCGGCCGTCATCGAACCGGTCCAGGTGCCGTCGGCGCGGCAGCGGACCGTCATCTGCGTGTCGGGGGGCAACTGCTTGAACGCCTCGCCCTTCTTGGGGATGGTGGCCGCCGCGAGCCGCTGCTCCTCGTTCAGTTTGGCGACGCACTCTTCGCACCGCGTCTTCTGGAACTTCGCCAGGCGCTGCGCGCGGTACTTGTCCACTGCGTAGTGTTGGAACTCGCGCAAACACCCGCACGCCCGCGCGACCATGGGCCGTGCGATCACTTCCCCCGAGGGCTGACCCATCTGACCGATCCTCCCGGCGCTGGGCAGGCGCATCTCTCATCTTACAACGTATTCCCCATTCGTCCGCAAGAGGACTGCCGGGGTTTTCTGCCGACGCACCGGCCAACGGGTCGCCCGACCGTCAGGGCGCTCGCGGGAGCAGGCGGACGATCCGCTCGACCTGCTTGCGGTGAATGCGGTGGTGCAGGGCCGCGAGCCGGTGCCAGCCCAGCGCGGTCAACGGGCCGAACCACGGGTGGCGGTACGAAACCTTCGTGCGCAGGTCCGGCAGCGCATCGGTGCGGGCCAGGTAATCTCGCGCGACGGTCTCGAACCGGTCGATGATGCTGATATCCGCTGTGGGGCTTGGCTTTACGGCGGCGGTGGACGCGACCTGTTTCGGCACGACGCCCGCGACGAGCGCCTCGACCGCCCCGGCGATCGCGGTGTTCACGATGACGAGGTGTTCGAGGGTCATGCACACCGACCAGTACCGGCTGCTGTCTTCGAGGCCGGCGAGCCGCGGGATGAGTACGCGCTTCGTGGCGCCCGCCGGCGGCAGGGACCGTGCCAGCGCGAGCACGCGGTCCGCTTCGGCGCGGAACCACGCGCTCGCGCCCGTGCGCGACACGACCAGGTTCATCAGCCGGAACCCGACCCGCGACACGAACAGTTCGACCGCCGGCAGCCCCGCACCCGGCGGCTGGAGCTGAACGTCCGGCCGGTCTTGGACTTGCTCTTGTGTCACCGCGTCCCTCCCGGGCGATCGCGCGCAGAAAAGCCGAGCGTGCGTGTCGCAGCCCATTGGGGCTACCTTCCACGCGCGCTCGGCTTACACAGGCTGTCTTCACACAATCAACTTGTTGCCGCCGGCGCCGCGCTGGCGGCGTCGATCTTCGCCTGTAGCTCGGGGGTGATCTTCCCCTTGCCCTTGCACTTCGGTCCCTTCGAGCAGGCGAGGTAGTACCCGGGGCCGAAGCGCGACTTCGCCAGCTTCAACGGCGCGCCGCACTCCGTGCAGGTGTCGGTGACGGGGATGTCCAGCACCGGGTCGCGCTTCTTCTCGGTCTTCTCCGGCATCGCCGGGATGATGTCCTTCAGCTTCTCCTTCAGTTCGGCGTTGATCGACTTCGCGTTGCGGCACTTCGGATAACCGCTGCACGACAGGAACGGTCCGCGCCACGCGACCTTGATGACCATCGGCTTGCCGCACTTCTCGCACGCGACGCCCGTATCGGCGGGCACGATCGGCTTACCGTCCGGCTCGCAGTCCGAAATGAACGCGCATTTCGCGTCGGGGCACTGCACGTACTTCTTGCCCGCCTTGCTCTCCTTCAGGAGCAGGTTGTGCTTGTCGCACCGCGGGCACTTGTGCTTGGTCGGCTGCGCGGTCACGACCGGCTTGCCGTCGGGGCCGAGGTTCATCGTCGTGGGGCAGTCCGGCGCGCCCTCGCAGGTGTAGAACGTGCCGAACCGACCCTCCTTCTTGACCATGAACTTCCCGCACGCCGGGCACACGATGTCCGTGACCGTCGGCCCCTCGATCTCCTTGCCGTCGGTCCCGCGCTTGTACGTGCAGGGCGCGTCCTTGTCCTTCCAGCCGGTGCAGCCGAGGAAGTAGCTGCCGGTCGTTACCGTGTACCGCTTTTCGAGGAACCCTTTGCCGCACTTCGGGCACTTCTCGTCGGTCTGGGTCCGGGCCGACTCCATCTCCGTATCGGCCTTCTTCAAGTCCTTCTCGAAGTCCCCCCAGAACTCGTTCAAAACGTCGGCGTACTGGTACTTGCCCGTTTCGATCTCGTCCAGTTCGTCCTCGAACTTGCTCGTGAACTTCAGATCCATGATGTGCGGGAAGTGTTTCACCAACAGATCGGTCACGACCTTGCCGATTTCGGTGGCGAAGAACCGCCCGCGGTCCTGCGTCACGTATCCGCGTTTCTGGATCGTGCTGATGATGCTTGCGTAGGTACTCGGGCGCCCGATTCCCTCCTTTTCGAGGGCTTTCACGAGCGAGCCTTCGTTAAAGCGCGGCGGCGGTTGGGTGAAGTGCTGGCTCTCGAACAGGTCGAGCCGCTGCAACACATCTTTTTCACTCACCTTCGGCAGCTCCGGCTCCTCCTGCTTGCCGAGCGGGGGCAGCACTCGGCGGTAGCCGTCGAACGTGACGACGCGCCCGCTGGCCCGGAACAGCCCGCGCCCCGCGGTGATCTCGTAGGTCGTCACGTCCATCTCGGCCGGCACGCACTGGCTCGCCACAAACCGTTGCCAGATCAGTGTATAGAGCCGGAGCTGGTCGCCGCCGAGGCCGGCCTTTTCGGCCTCCCCCGGGGTGAGCGTCACGTCCGTCGGGCGGATCGCCTCGTGGCCCTCCTGCGCGCTCTTGCCGGACTTGTAGGTGTTCGGCGCCGATGGCAGGTATCGCGGGCCGAGGCGCTTGTCGGTGTTGATGAAATCGCGCACCGCGGTCAGCGCGTCGTTCGAGATCCGCGTGCTGTCGGTACGCATGTAGGTGATGAGCGCGACCTGCCCCTTTCCGGTCAGTTCGACGCCCTCGTAGAGCTTCTGCGCCGTCTGCATCGTGCGGCTGGCGCTGAACCGCATCCGGGCGTTCGCCTGCTGCTGGAGCGTGCTCGTGATGAACGGCGGGAGCGGCGAGTCCTTGCGGCTCTTTTTCTCGACCTTCGTCACGACGAACGGCACGCCGGCGAGCGCCGCGACGATGGCATCGGCCGCGGTCTCGTTGGGGATGTTCTTCCCGGCTTCCGCCTTGCCGACCTCGGCGCTGTTCCACCGCACCAACTCCGCCAGGAAGGCGTCCTTCGGCGGGTCGGGGATGCCGCCTTTCTCCTGAGCCGCTTGCGGCGCGGCCTCGCCGTTCTCCGGCGGGACGTCAGCCGTTTCGGTGTCCACAACGGGTTCGTCGTCGCCCTGCGTGTCCTCTTCGGTGGGCTTGTGCCACTCGACCGCCTTCTTCGGCTCGTCCTTTTTCTTGGCGAAGATCTTGGATTTCGCCGGGTCGGCGGTCCACGACACCCTGACGCCGGGCGCGGCCAGCATCGCGGTGATCTTCCAGTATTCCTCGGTCTTGAACGCCTCGATCTCGCGCTCGCGATCCACGATTAAGCGCACCGCGACCGACTGCACGCGCCCGGCGCTGAGGCGGGCGGCCACCTTCTTGCCGAGCAGGTTCGACAGCGGGAACCCCACGACGCGGTCCATCGCCCGGCGGGCTTCCTGGGCATCGACGCGCAACCGGTCGATCGGCCCGGCCGCGGCGAGTGCGTCGTTCACGGCCTTCTTGGTGATCTCGTTGAACCGGATGCGCGAGGTTTTGCTCTCGGGCAGCTTCAGTTCGTCGGCGATGTGCCAGGCGATCGACTCGCCCTCGCGGTCGGGGTCGCTGGCGAGGTAGACGTGGGCGGCCTTCGCGGCCTCGCGGCCGATCTCGTCGAGGATCTGCTTGGCGGTGCGGAACCGCCTGCCGCCCTTGCCCTCGTCGCCGCTGCCGTCATCGACCACGTAGCGGAGCTTCCAGCCGTTGGCGATGTCGATGCCGGAAACGGCGTCGCCCTTCTTTTTGCTGGTGTCGAGGTCGCGGACGTGGCCGTAGCTGGCCAGCACGCGGAAGTTCGGGCCGAGGTACTTGTTGATGGTCTTGGCCTTCGCCGGCGACTCGACCACAACGAGGTTGAGTCCGCTGCCTCCCGCGGCGCGGCCCGGCGGGCCGGGGGCCTCAGCGCTCGGGGCGGCCTTTTTGGGCGCGGCCTTCTTCTTGGGCGCTGTGGGCTTGTCGGTAGCCGCCTTTTTTCGTGGCGTCGGCACTCGGTGTTACTCCGTCAACGGGGCTGGTACAGGGCGTGAACGCTAGTTTAGATAATCCGGTTAGAGAGAGGATTCCGGGGTTCGGTGTCCTTTATTACGAGGGGCGGTGCGCCTCATTCAGCGGCGCCGGCGGCGGCGACTGCGGTCCTCCGTTACATGGGCAGGGGTCGGTGTTTGATCTGGTTTTGTGGCACAGGCTTTCCAGCCTGTATCCCGGATAGCTTGAGGGCACACAGGCTGGAAAGCCTGTGCCACAAGCAGAAAACCACAACGGACACTCCCTCCAAGCTCATGTGTGGGACCGCCGCTAAGCCGCGTGCAACAGCCCCTTCGTTTCCGATTGTTCCGTTCGTCACAATCACTACAATCGATAAACCGGTCGTTATGGTAGGTAAGTGAGTCAAGGGCCGCAGTGCCCATCACCCTTAGTACAGCGCCACGACGGCTGTCAACCCCCCGGGCCGTCGCAGGAGCCGGCGCCGCCGCCGCAAATCGAGGACTAGCAATGGCCTACAACCCGTTCAACATTTTCCGGCGGAACCAAAAAGCGCTGTTCGCGGTGCTCACCGTTTTCATCATGATCATGTTCACCCTCTCCAGCGGGGTGGCCGGCGGCGACTTCTTCGACGTGGTCATGCGGTGGCTCAACATCAAGGGCGGCAAGGAAGCGGTCTGCAAGATCGACGGGCACACGGTCACCAGCGGCGAGCTCGACAGCAACGACGCCCGGAGCAGCCTCCAGTCGCGCCGGGTGATGGCCAACCAGTTCATGGCGCTGGCCGCCGACCAGACCACCCGGTCCATGGGGATCCACATCGGCGATCAGCACGCGCGGCTGAGCGAGACCGGCAAGATGATCGCCTTCCAGGCCGCCACCGATATGCAAGAGCTGGAGCTACGGCAGAACGCCCGGTTCGGCCCGTTGTTCGCGCAGCAGTTGCTGATGAGGGCCGACGCCGTGAGCCGGCAGATCGACGGCCCCGGGATGCGGACCGAGGACAAGGACGTCGCCCGCACGGTGCGGGACATGTACGTCCTCAAGGCCCGGCTGCTCATCGGCGGGAGCCACTACTTCGGCAACGCCCCGAACCGGAACCGGCGCGACCTGATCGAGTTCATGCTGTGGGAGAAGAAGGCCGACCAGCTCGGCATCCGGTTCACCCGGGACGACGTCAAGCGGCTGCTCCAGATCGAGTTCACCGGGTACTTCCGGGACGACGTTCCGGTGCGCCGGGCGATGCAGGGGACGCGGGGCTTTTCGATGGAGGCGGTTCTGGACGCGCTGGCCGCGGAGTTCCGCGTGCGGGCCGCCCAGACGGCCGTCCTCGGCCACGCCAGCCGCCTCGGGGGCGACGCCCCGCGGTTCGTGACCCCCTACGAGGTGTTTGAATACTACCGCGAACAGTGCAGCCCCGCCATCTACGAAGTGATCGCGGTGCCGGCCCTCGCGTTCCTGGACCAGGTCGCCGGCGAGCCGAGCGAGAGCGAGATCAGCGCCCTGTACAACAAGCACGCCGACGACGAGCCGGACCCGTCGAAGGAGCGGCCCGGGTTCAAGGAGCCGCGGAAGATCGCGATCAGCTACTTCGGCGTGACCGGCGAGGAGCCGTACTACAAGGCGCTCGCCGAGGAGCAGATCAAGGTCGGCGAGGTGATGGCCAAGGCGTCCGGCGCGCTGACGGTGCCCTTGCCCGGGGCGCTCGGCTCGTGGGCCGCGGCCGCGGCGGCCCCGCTGACCCTCAAGGCACCGGCCGTGGACGCCGCGTACAGCGGGTACGTCGCCCGGTTCAAGGGCGTGATGCGCAACGAGTACAGCAGTCACATCGTGTTTTCCCGGGACATTCTAGAAGCGAACTGGGCGCGGCCCGGGGTCGCGGCGGCGGCGGTCGGGGCGTTCGTCAGTCACCCGGCGGCGGCGGCGGCCATGACGATGAGCGCGCCGATGGCCTACGAGATCCGCTCCCGCGCGGCGGTCGGCACGCCGCTGGTTCTCGGCTTTCTGCCCGGACCGAGCTTGCTCCCGAATCTCGCCGGCGCCGCGGCGGCCTCCACCACCCACGAGCCGAAACCGCTGTCGATCGAGGCGATGCGGCCCGAACTCATCAAGACCGCGATCACCAAGCGCGCCAAGGCCCTGGCCTACGGCGAGGCCCCGGACCCGTTCTCGTTCGGCGCGCCGCAGACGACCGTCGAGAAGGGCGACATCGCGCGGTTCATCGAGGAACTCAAGAAGGTGTCGGAGGGCGACCGAACGAAGGACAAGGCCGAGACGGTGATGTTCATCGAGAAATTCCTTGCGGACCGCCGGATCACCCTCCGGGGCACCTCGACCGCGCCGCGCGACGAGTGGACCATCGAGGACGATCCGAACCTGGCCCCGCTGGTGAAGGCACAAAAGGAGGCGCTGGGCCGGGCGCGGGGCGCCCACGGGGCCGGGCCGGACCCGTACATCCCGTTCGGCCAGTCGTTCTTCTGGACGACGCCCCCGTTCGGCATGGGCGGCGGGCGCCGCACCGCGACGACCGGCACGTTCCTCGGCGAGTCGTTCCCGCCGCGCGACCGGTCGCCGATGGCGCTGTTCGAGGAGAACCGCACCCAGTACGTGTACTGGCGGACCGAGGACATCGGGGCGAAGAAGACGACCCTGAACGCGGCCCGCCCGGCGGTCGTCGCCGCCTGGAAGCGGGGCAAGGCGCGCGAACTGGCCCTGGCCCGCGCGAATCGGATGGCCGACACGATCCGCGCCCGGCCGTCCAGCGAGCCGCTGTTGCTCACCGCGGACATCGGGCAACTGTATTACGAGTTCAAGGAGAAGGAGGCGAGCAAGAACCCGAAGGCGGACCAGCGGACGGTCCGGTTCACGATCAACGGCGTGTGCCCACTGGTGCTCCAACCGGGGATGCAGTTCGGGCAGCCCCCGCAGTTGGCCCCGTTCATGCTCTCGCCGTCGGAGAACATGCCGTACCCGACCCTGGACATGGAAAAACAACTGCTGGAGACCCGCGACAAGCCCGCCAAGACGGTGCTGGTGCTGCCCGACGCGGCGAAGGACGTGTACTACGTCGCGACGCTGGTTCGCCGCGACCTGAAGGGGCCGGACGACTTCAAGCGGGAAGTGTACGGGCCGGGCGCCCCGGCGCGGCCGGTGCTCTCCCAGTACCAGCGGGAGGCGGCATGGAAGTCCCGCCAGTCGGTGGTGGAACTGCTGAAGAAGGAGTTCCGCTACGAGGAGACCGAGGAGCAAAAGAAGAAGCTGGACGAGAGCGTGAAGGCCAGCGACCGCGGCACCGACTTCTGAGCTGGTTCTGGACGAGCCGCGACCGTCACCGTCGTTTCAAGGTGGTTTAGCTTTCAGCCCCGGAGGGGCGTCCGATGTTAGCCCGGGGTGAAGCGAGGCTTTGCGAGCAAAACCCCGGGACTGATGCGAAAATGGAATGAAGCCCCGGAGGGGCGACAGAACCTCTGACGGAGGCTGTCGCCCCTCCGGGGCTTGCGGTTATTTCTGACGTATCCCGGGGTTGCGCTCGCCTTCGGCTCGCTCCACCCCGGGCTAACATCTCTCGCCCCTCCGGGGCTGAAAACCATGCACTCAGCCACCCGTTGAAACGACTGCCGCAGTCGCGGCACGTTCAAACCGACCGCGAGGGAGGAACCCGGTCGGCCCTCGTCGGCGGTTCGGCGAAAGTCATTCCGCCCCCATTTTCGCCAGTCGCCGCGCGTGCGGGACGCTCCCGCCCCTTGCGATCCGCGCGACCGAACCCGTTTCGCCAACCCGGCGGGTTTCCCCCGCCGCGCCAGCACTTCCCCTTTTCTCCATTCTCCGGCTGAATCAGGCCCGCGGCGGTTGCACGGCCCCGGGCCCCGCGCATGATTCCCACAGTCGGCAGTGGGAAGCCGCGATCGCGGCGCGAAACGGAGTCACCCCATGAAGAAGCGCCTCTTGTGCCTCGGCCTGGTGGCCGCGGTATCCCAGTTGTTCGGGACCGGGTGCCTGTTTCACCCGGTCGCCCGGTGGCGGGCCAACCACCCGTGCGGCCCGTGCGCCGAGTACCGCCCGCGGCTCCACCCGATCCAGACCCGCCGCGCGATCCTCGGCGAACCGGTCGGGCCGGTGGGCGCTCCGGTGTGTCACGGGTGCGCCGGCGGCGCCCCGGGCGTGCCGGTGAGCTTCGGCGGCGCGCCGGGCGATCTGGTTCCGGTCACGCACCCGCCGGCGGGCTACCCGAGTATCAGCTACCCGATGCCGATCACGCCCGGTCCGATGGTCGTGCCGCACTACGAGGCGCCCAGCCCGATGCCGGCGCCGAAAACCGGCGGCAATTAGCCCGCGACCCGGCCCGGGGTTACGAAGACCCGGGGTTAGAAACCCCGGCATCGGAACCGGCGGAGGCCGCCTTCTCCTCCGCCGAGCTACCGCGCAGGTACAGCGGTTCCAGCGCGAATAACTCTTCTCGCGTCAACGGCGAGAGCCGCAGTCCCACCGCAAACACGCTCTCGACCCGCGGCTCGCGGTCCGCTTCCGACACAAGCAGGCAGGTCTGCGGGATCGCGTCTGCGTACACCGCGACGCCCGGCCCGCTGACGTGAACACCCGCCGGGAGCCAGTTCAGCCACTCGTCCACGGCCCCGATGCGCAGCTCCTGGAACGGAACCCACCCCGCCGGCGTGCGGTCGAACCGTTGAACGTAAACCTGGTTCTGAAGCGCGTCGGCGATCACCCAGAGGTGGTTCGCCTCGGCCGGGGCTTGCTCCGCGATGGCGGCGAACGTCTCGACCGCGCGCAACTGGCAGCCGAGCGCATAAGCGAGCGCCTTGGCGGTCGCCAGCCCGACGCGCAGGCCCGTGTAGCTGCCCGGCCCGCGGCTGATCATCACGCCGGCGAGGTCGCGTGGCCGGAGCGATTCTGCGCTCAGCATCGCGCCGACGGTGGGGATCATCTCGCGCGCGTGCCGGCGCGCCGCGTCGAGTTCCGCGGCCCGCACCAGCGCCCGGTCGCGCGCGAGGCCGACCCGCGCCCCGCGCCCGGACGTTTCCAGGATCAGCCAGTTCTCGCTCATCGTCTGTCCGTTGCAACTGTGCTTTCCACACCGCGACGCCGTCCGCACAATGGGAGCATTCTAGCGCAGACCCACCGACCGCGTAAGGCGGGGCGAACACGATGTCCGAAACGGCCACGATGCACATTGACGGCGCGTCCCGCGGCAACCCCGGCAAGGCGGCCTACGCGGTCGTACTCGCGCGCCCGGGGTTGCCCCTCGTCGAGGAGGCGGACACGATCGGCACCGCGTCGAACAACGTCGCGGAGTACACGGCGCTAATCGAGGGGCTGACGCTGGCGGCCGAACTCGGCGTCAAGGCGCTTCAGGTGTTCAGTGACAGCGAGCTGATGGTGAAGCAGATGAACGGCGAGTACAAGGTGAAGAACGACGACCTGCGGGCGCTGTACGAGGAAGCGTGCGCGCTGCGGCGCCAGTTCGACACGGTGACGCTGACGCACGTGCGCCGCGAGCAGAACAAGCGGGCCGATGCCATCGGCAACGAGGCGCTCGACGGCAGGCCACGCAAGCGCGGAGAACCTAACCCCCCGGCTCCCTTCCCTGGAAAGGAAGGGGGAGCCAAACCAAGAACAGAAGACGAAGGCGCGCCGAGAGCGCCTCTGACTCCCCCTTCCTTCTTAGGGAAGGGGGCCGGGGGGTTAGGTTCTTCGGATGCCGCCGTGCGCGCCGACGCGGTGCAGTGCCTGGCGGACGCGGCGCGCCACTGGGCCGCTCGCGGCCTTGCGGGGCTGCCGCCGGAAGCGGTGTGGGAGCAACTGTGGTCGCTCCTGGACGAAGCGGGCGTGTTGAAAAAGAAGAAAGCGAAGTGACATGCCGGACATCCTGTTCTTCAGCGAGATCACCGACACGAACGCCGCACTCGTCGGCGGAAAAGGGCTGAGCCTCGGCAAGGCCGCGACCGCCGGGCTGCCCGTCCCGGCCGGGTTCGTCGTCACCACACAGGCGTACCGACGGCTCGCCGAGCGCGGGATCCGCTCGGACGCAGGCTTTGTGCGCGCGGTCGGCGGGGCGTATGAATCGCTCGGCGGCGGGCTGGTCGCGGTGCGATCGAGCGCGACGGCCGAGGACGCCGCCGACACCAGCTTCGCGGGTCAACAGGAAACGATCCTGGGCGTGGAGGGCGAAGAGAAGATTCTCGACGCGATCGAGCGGTGCTGGCGGTCGCTGTTCACCGAGCGCGCGGTCGCGTATCGCGAGAAGCAGAACATTGACGCCAGCGGGTTGGCGATGGCGGTCGTCGTGCAGAAACTCGTTCCCGCGGAGGCCGCCGGCGTGTTGTTCACCCGCGACCCGCTCGACGCCGACGGCAAGCGGATGCTCATCGAAGCCGCGTGGGGCCTGGGCGAGGTCGTCGTGTCCGGGCGCGTGCAGCCCGACCGGTTCACGCTCGATCGCAGCACCGGCGCGGTGCTGTCGCGCGAACTCGGCTCAAAAGCCGTGCGCGTCGTCGCGGGGATCGAAGAACACGTCCCGCCGGAGCTTCAGCGACAGTTTTGCCTCACCGACGACGCATTGGCGCGGCTCGCGGAGCTGGGCCGCGCGGTCGAAGCGTTCTACGGCGACGCCCGCGACGTCGAGTGGGCCCACGCGGGCGGCACGTTCCACCTGCTGCAAGCGCGCCCGATTACCGTGGCCGGCGCCGCGGAGCGCGAAGAGGTGCGGCAGGCGGTCATCGCCGAACTGAAGGCAAACGCCGACCCGAAGGGCACCGTTTGGGCGCGGTACAACCTGAGCGAGGTGCTGCCCGAGCCGACCCCGATGACGTGGGCCGTCGTGCAGCGGCTGCTCGCGGCCGACGGCGGGTTCGGCGCGATGAACCGCGACCTCGGCGCCAAACCCGACCCGGCGCTCGGCTCGCAGTCCGGGTTCGATCTCGTTGCGGGGCGGCCGATGGCGAACCTGTCGCGCCTGCCGCGAATGCAGTTCGCCCGCCCGCCGTTCGAGTACCCGCTGGGCCCCTACAAACGCGACCCGCGGAAGGCGCTCGACCCGAAGCCGGCGATCAACCCGCTCGCCGGGAAGGGGTGCTTCTTCGGTGCGCTCGCGTTGCCGGTCACGATCGTCAAACTGATGCGGCTGATGAGCGCGACGAGCCGGCAGTCCGCGAAGTTCGCCGCGAAGTTCGAAACGGAGATCGCACCGCCGTTCGCCACGAACGCGAAGCAGGCGCTCGCGCAGGACTGGGCGAAGTTCGATCCGGCGCGACTCGTACTCGAATTCAGGATGTGGGGGAACTACACGCTCGTCGAGTTCGCCCGGCACAGCCTGAAGCCGACCGTGTTCGCCGATCTCGCGTGGAACGAGACCGTCGAGGCGCTGCGCCCGCGGCTCGGCGAGGATCGCGCGCGGGTCGCGGTGGGCGAAATGATCCTCGGCGCCGCGCCGCCGGCCGACGCGAACCTGCCCGGCGCGGTGCGCGACCTCGCGGCGGGCAAACTCACCCGCGCCGAGTTCCTGGAGAAGTTCGGCCACCGCGGGACGAACGAAATGGAACTCGCGCAACCGCGCTGGGCCGAAGCCCCGCAGGAACTGGACAAACTCGTTCGCGGCGCGCACGCGGGTTCTGCCGCGCCGGCCCCGACGGACCCGACGCGGATCGCCAACGAGGCCCGGCTCAGCGGCCCGTTCCGCGACCAGCTCGTGGCGAAGGTTCAGCGGCTCCGCACGTTCTTGGGCCTGCGCGAGGCCGGCAAACACTACCTCCTGATGGGTTACGCGGTCGTCCGCCGCGCGCTCGTGGAACTCGATCGGCGGTTCCGGCTCAACGGCGGGATCTGGTTCCTCACGCCGGCCGATCTGCCCGACCTCGTCGCCGGCCGCGACCTTTCAACCAAGGTATCCGCGGCGCGAAAGCTCCGTCAAACTCAGTTGTCGCTCGAAGTGCCGCCGGTCCTGTTCAGCGACGACCTCGACGCGATCGGGCGCCCGCTCCCGGAACTGCCCGGCGGCGACAAGCTCGACGGCGTGGCGCTCTCCGCCGGCGTGGCCGAAGGGCCGGCGCTCGTGCTGACCGAGCCGACCGCCGCGCCGCCGGGCGCGGGCGGGTACGTGCTGGTGTGCCCCTCGACGGACCCCGCGTGGGTGCCGCTGTTCGTGCGGGCGAAGGCACTCGTGATGGAAACGGGCGGCGTGCTCTCTCACGGGGCGATCGTGGCGCGCGAGTTCGGCCTGCCCGCGGTCGCGGGGCTGCCGGGCGCCACGCTGCGGCTGAAGACGGGTCAGGTGCTCCGCGTGGACGGCGGGAGGGGAACGGTGACGGTGGTGGGCGAACGGTCGGTGTGAGCCGGCCGGTGGGCGAACGGCGCGGCGTCAGCCCGCCGAGTTTGGGCGAACCCGACCCGCAAGGGTCGTGGGTGGCGCGGCGACCGACACCACCGGCCGGCTCACACCGGCCGTTCGTCCGAATGCCGCGCCCGCATCAATCCGGGTCGAGCGGGAAGCCGTCGGAGCGGGCGGCCAGTTTCTGGAGCGCGCGGAGGCCGATGTTGGCGTTCAGCGACCGCACCGACCCGTCGCCCAGCACGACGTTGCACACGCCGGTGTGGAACGAGTACAGCTCGCCCTGGTTCCACCCGTTGACGGCGATCCCCGTCGGGACGTGTGCGGCGGTGGACACCTTCCCGGCCGGCGCGGACCCCGGGGTAATCGGCCCGCGCGTCCCGGCGCAGACGATGTTGTTGCTCTCCGACGCCCAGGCCCCGCGCAGGCCCCACCCGGAGGTGCTGGGGTCGGCGTACTTGCGCCCGGCGGCCCACCCCTCGTGCCGCGCCCCGGACTCGCCGATCATCAGGGTGTTGCTCAGCCCGTCGGTGATGCCGTTGATGTTGGTCCGGCGGTTGTGCGTCAGCACGCCGCGCACGCTGTCGTCGCCGGGGTAGCTCATGCCCAGCGCAGTCCACACCGCCGCGTTGTTGTTCGCCCGGCTGATCGGCCAGTAGTCGCCGGTGGCCGGGGACCGGGTCCACCCGGACGGGATCGGGTTGACGAGGTGATCGCCCACGACCGACGGGCACTCGTAGGTCGGGATCCGGGTGCTGGAGGCCGGCTGGTTGGCCGGGTTGTTCCAGTCGAGCCGGAAGTTGTACCCGCCGCTGGCCGCGGCCAGCACGTTGGCCTGTTCGATGTACGGCAGCATGAGCGAGAGGAACCCGTGCCGGGCGAAGTCGGCCCCGGACGTCGGCGGAACGGCCGGGTTCTTCTGGAACTCCTGCAGCCCGGCCCAGTCGGCCGACCCGGGGCTGCTCACGATCGCCGGCGGCAGCGACCCGAGGGTGCCCTCGTAGTTGTGGACCGCCAGCCCGATCTGTTTGAGGTTGTTGGCGCACTTGATGCGGGCGGCGGCCTCGCGGACCTTCTGCACCGCGGGCAACAGCAGACCGATCAGAATGGCAATAATGGCGATGACGACGAGCAGCTCAATGAGCGTGAACGCGCGCCGGTCGGAAAACGAGCGCATAAACGGCCCCCTGGATGAAGAGTGATAAGTCCCGGCAACTATCGCGAACGCCCGCGGTGACGCGGGAGGTAGCCGGCCCGATCACGTTTCCCCGTCGGGGGTCGGGCGCCGCACCGGGCACCCGACGGCTTTGCTGAGCTTCCGTAGCGCACGCAAGCCGCGTGCGACCCAGTTATCATCGGTCTGATGGGCGAACGCCCCGTCTTTTTTCTTCACGTCGCGTGTCGCTTCCCGGTGCAAGGGTGGGGAAGGACACGGCCGATTCATCAGTTCACCGGGAGAGTGCGGCAGAGAGATTCCGCACTCTCATGATTTACTAACAAAGTGTCTTTCGTCAAACGAAGAAATTGTGAAGACCGGATCGCGCGAATGTAACGGCCGCGCAGCCCGGCTTGTGGGCGCGGCCCGCGCCGGGGTACGATCGGGGCGTTCGCCCGTTCGCTTCTGGGGGATCGTGTTATGAGCGGCCGGAAACTGGCGTGCTTCAGCGCGGGTCTCGTCGCGCTCGCGTTACTCGGCGCGGGTCAGCCGCCCGGTTCGACCCTACCGCCCGCCCCGACCGTGCCGACGCCCGCGATCGCGCCGGGCGACCCGCGCCGGCCGTTAGAAGAAGCCCCGCAGGTCCCGTCCGTGCCGCCCACCCCCGTTCCGCCCGGGCCGCGGTTCAACTTCAAGATCGATCCGAAAGCGACCGCGAAGGATCTGCTCCCGCCCGCGCCGAAGGCGAACGCGGTTCGCGGCCCGGTGACGACCGACGACCTGAAAGCGATCCCGGAGGTCGAGTTCGCGGCGCGCCCGGCGAAGGACATCGGGCACGAGAAGCTGCTCCACCAGTCGGCGCACCAGATCGCCAAGATCAACCACGTCAACGGCAAGAAGACCGATGCGTTCATGGCGGCGCTGTTGGAGCACCGCCCGGACCTCGCCGGGATGCCGTTCGCGATGGGCGACGCGTGCCGCACCAGTGGCGACAAGCTCAAGTACTTCGCGCAGGCCGCGCAGCTCGTCCGCCAGGCAATGGCCGGCAGCGTACCGCCGAACGCTCCGCCGTTTGGGGTTCCACAAGCCCCGCAGCCGGCGCCGACCTCCCGAGGCCTCTCGGCTCCCACTCAGTTCGTCGGAACTCGCCCCGCGACAGGAACCGTCACGCTGGGGAACTTCACGGCGGTCCAATCGGTCGATGTGCTTTCGGAAGTCGTCATCCTGACACAGCAACCGTTCTGGAAGCGGTACGCCGAACTCTGCGAGCAAGAGGACACGGCCCGCGAGCGCACCGACAAGGAGATCGCCGAACACGTCACGGTCGCGCGCGTCTCGGCGCTGTGCCAGATGCTCGCCGCGGAGCCGGCCGAGATTCGTCTGGGGCTGGTGAAGCACCTCACCGGCGTGCCGCACGTCGAGGCGACGAAGGCGCTGGCCCGCATGGCGATCTATTCGGCCGAGGGCGACATCCGCTCCGCGGCGCTCACCGCACTGAAGGTCCGGCGCGAGAAGGATTACACCGACGTGCTGGTGAGCGGGCTTCGCTACCCGTGGCCCGCGGTCGCGAAGCGCGCCGCCGAGGCGATCGCCCGACTCGAACGCACCGACCTCGTTCCCGAACTGCTGAACGTGCTCGACGCGACCGACCCGCGGCTGCCGGTCGTGAAGGACGAGGACGGGAAGAAGGTCGCGGCGGTGCGCGAGATGGTGAAGCTGAACCACCACCGCAACTGCCTGATGTGCCACGCGCCGGCTGGGTCCGGCACCCCGAACCCCAACGCGCTCACCGCCGAGGTCGCGCTCCAGACCCAGCCGCTGCCGCAGCCGTTCGAGGGCTACCGGCAGTCCACACCCGAAATCATGGTCCGGCTGGACGTGACGTACCTGCGGCAGGACTTCTCCGCCGCGATGCCGGTGGCCGACGCGCACCCGTGGCCGGAGACGCAGCGGTTCGATTTCTTCGTCCGCGAGCGCAAACTGACCGCCGAGGAAGCCGCCGAGTACCGCGACAAGCTGACGCCGAAGGAAGAAGGGGTGTTGTCGCCGTACCACAGGGCCGCGGTGGCGGCGCTGCGCGAACTGACCGGCAAGGACGCGGCCCCGACCGCATCCGCGTGGCGCAAGCTGCTCGGTGTGGCACGGTAGCGGCGAACCCGGCACGCCAGTGCCGGGTTAGGGATGCCGTTGTACTACCCGGCGCTTCCACCCCGGCACTGGCGTGCCGGGTTCGCCCGAACAGGTCATGACCGACCGTTGGCACGATCCGGCGCTGATCGACCACCTCGCCCGCGTGCGCGCGCCGTGGGACGCGCTCACCCGGCGCATCGTCCGCGCGGTGCTGGCGAAGTTCCTCCCGACCCCGCCGGCGGCGCTCGTCGAGATCGGCGCCGGCGGCGGGCAGTTGCGCGAGTGGCTCCCGCCCGAACTCGCGGCGGCCATCACCCACACCGAGCCGTCCGAACCGTTCGTGCGGACGTTCCGCGAGCGGCACCCTGATGCGAACGTCGTTCGCGCGGAGGCGTCCGCACTGCCGTTCGCCGATGGCGCCGCATCCGCGGTGCTGGCGCTGTGCGTGTTCGACACGCTGCCCGACCTCGCGTCGGTGCGCGACGAGTTGCGGCGCGTGCTGCGCCCCGGCGGGGCGGTCGTTCACGTCCTCGACCTCGCCACCAGCCCCGACTGTCTGTTCCCGCACCTCATTGCGGGCGGCGAACTGCCGCTCACGAACTTTGCCCGCGACCCGGCGCTACTCGACGTACTCACCGATGCGCAGAAGGCGATCCTCCCCGAAGCGGACGAGTTCGACGAGGTGCTCGCGGTGACGTGGGCCGCCTGGAGCGCGTTCGTCGGGATGCTCGAAGCGGCGCGGCACCCGCTCGCGGCGCAGCTCGGCCCCTACCGCGGGTTGACCGCGCCCGGCGGGCTAAATCCCGATCAACTCGCGCTCGGGGTCATGGCGGCGAGCGCCGACCCCGCGCGGCTCCTCGCGCTCAACCGGGCGCTCCTCACGCTGACGCTTTCCGCGAGACAAATGGGCCGCGAGTGGCCGCTGCGTGCGATCTCGGCGCGGGCGCACATTCGCGAGCGCCTGCGCGCCGCGTTCGGCCCGGCGCACGGGTTTACGGTGGAGTTCGCCGGGCCGGTCGCGGCGCGGGAGCACGTTGTGGGAACGGGCGCCCCGTTCGTGCTGCGGCACGCGGGGCGAACGCTCGCGCGTTCAGATATTCCGAGTATCGAATACGGCCTCTCGGCGGAAGCGCTCGCCGGCGGTCCGGTGCCGCCGCGCGCCGCGAGCGAAGGGCACACCGTTCGCGAAACGACGGTGGAAGTGTTTGTCGCCCGGCGGGCGTAACGTTCCTCTTCTGTCCTCTGTGGCTCTGTGGCCCTGCCTCCAGATTCCTGTCTCCCGGCTCACGGCGGGGGCGGGTTCCACGGGTTGCCGGCCAGGTCGCGGATCCAGACCACCTTCTTGTCCTTCCGCACGGTGAGCCGCACGCGCGTCGTTCCGGGCTTGTCGGGGATCTCTTCATCGACGCTGAAATCGAACACCCCGACCTTGTTGTTAAAATCGCCGCCCGGCGCGCTCTTGAAGTCGTCGTCCTTCGGCTTGTCCTTCGTGACGGTCAGTTTACCGGTGTCGAAGTTCACCGACACGACGGCGCCCGCGTCCTTCTTCGCGGCGGCCAGGATCTCCTCGGTCGGCGCGGCCCCGCCGAAGTAGAACGCGCCCGCCTCCCACGCGACCACCGCGCCGCCGGCGCCGTCGGCCCGTGCCGCGACGCGGAACGTGCGCCCGCCCACCTTCTCCGTCGTGGCCCAGTCCGGCATCTCGATCGGGTCCGACTTGCCCACCTCCTTGCCGGTCGTCGCGTCCAGGGCCAGCACGCGGAACGTGTGCGCCTTCTTCGGGCCGCCCCCGACCCACGCGAACACGAGCTTGTCCGACCCGCCCACCGGCTTGCCCGCGTCCTTGTTGGTCCACTGCACCTTGCCGGTGGTGAGGTCGAGCGCCTCGACCCCGCCGGCCCTGGCCGAAACGAACACCGCCGTCTGATCGACGGAAACGAGGCCGACGCCGACGACCGGGGTCGGCCCGTCGGCGGCCACGAGGTGCGCGCCGCCGGCGAGCACGAGTGCGACCGCGAGTAAGCGCGTCATAAACCTGAACCTTTCCGAGAAAAAGTGCCGTGGGCGTGTTTCGCGTTGCGTCAACTGTCGTCCGTCGGTTGCGGCGCGGTCCGGGGCCGGATCGGTGTCTTCCCCGCCCGACGGCCCGACCACGCATCGGTCCACGCCGGGTCGCTCGACTCGCGGTCGAGTCCCTCCCCGCTCTCACACCCGGCGGCGGCGCGGCCGCGAGCGCCGGCCGCCGGGTTCGCCTCCGGCGGGAGCTGCTTCTGGAGCGCGGCGCGGACCGAGTGCCCGGGATACTCGGTGCGGAGCGTTTCGACAGGGCGTACCGGCCGGTGCGCTCGTCCGGGAAAATCGCGTACTCGCCGTCGCACCCGATCCCGCCGTAACTGGTGGCACGGTCGCCGCACCGGGCGTAGCCGGGGTTATTGTACCGCCACGACCGCGACCCGCCGACCCGAACGCGGCCGCCGTTTCAGACGCCCGGTCAGCCGTCTCCGAGCCGCCAGCCGAAGTACTCGCGCCCGGCGGTGCCGGTCGGGCTTGGCGGTGTTCCACTCCCAGCGCCCGGATGTCGCGGGCCGGGTCGAAGCCGGCCGAGGACTTTTCGTTTCGCGGTCCGGCCGCGTGGCGCTTCACAACGGGGAGCCGGTCGGGTACTCTCAACGTGCTTCCACCACCCCCGGAGTTCCGCCGATGCCAACGCGCCGTGAGTTCCACGCCCAGCTGATCGGGTCCGCGATCACCTTCGGGCTGATCGAAACGCTCTGGTCGCGCGACCTGTTCGCCGACCCGGCCAAGCCGACCATTCAGAAATGGATGGCCGAACTGGTCGAGATGACCAGGGATCTCAAGGGTCAGAAGCTCACCGACTTGCAGTTCCAGACGAAGATGGAAGACCTCTACAAGCGGGTGAACCTCGAAGACCTGTGTTCGCTCATCAAGCTCGACGAGGTGGAGAAGACGAAGAAGCTGCCCGACAACGGGGCCGGGAACTTCGGGTTCGACCTGTCGAAGGTGGAGGGACTGCCGGCGGACGTGGGGTTCGGCAAGCAGATCTTCGGGTGCAAGAAGGGCCGGTCTATCGTGCCGCACGGGCACGCGAACATGTGTACCGGGTTCATCATCCTGAAAGGGAAGTGGCACGGCCGCCACTACGACCGCGTCGAGACGAACGCGGACCATTACGTCATCAAGCCGACGATCGACCGCGCCTTCGAGCCGGGCCAGCTCTCGACGATTTCCGACCACAAGGACAACATCCACTGGTTCCGGGCCGAGTCGGACGCCGCGTACATCTTCAACGTTCACGTGATCGGCTACGACAAGACGATCAAGGAATCGAGCGGCCGGCTGTACGTCGATCCGAACGGCGAGAAGCTCGCCGGCGGCCTCATCAAGGCGCCGAAGATGACGAGCGCCGAGTGC
>CAZBXY010000081.1:0-26984 GCA_964495365.1 uncultured Frigoriglobus sp.
TCCTATCCCGTGCGCCGAGGACCGCAAGACACACTGCAAACCGTGGCGTGGCCTCACTGTACCACTACCCGGCCGCAACCGACCTTCCCACTTCCCAACTCGCCGGGTACTCTTCTCCCAATTTTCCCCACAAGGGCAAACCGTGCCGACCGTGGTCGTGGCCCCATCGCTGGCCCGCTGGCTCACTCCGACCCCGACGACTGGAGCGAGAGAGCAATCGTTCACGGTCGCCGGCGGCAACGTGCGCGAGGTACTCGACGCGCTGTTCGCGCTGTGCCCGGTCCTGCGCGGGTACGTGACCGACGAGCGCGGGGCGCTGCGGCACCACGTCGTCTGCTTCGTCGATGGCGTCGCGGTGCAGGACAAGGTGGCGCTCGCCGAACTGGTACCCGCGAACGGCGAAGTCCACATCTTTCAAGCTCTTTCTGGAGGATAAGTCGTGAGTAACCGGCTGCTGGTTTCGACCCGGAAGGGGCTGTTCACGATCGACCGCGGGGCCGCCGGGTGGCGCATCGCGCGGGTGTCATTCCTCGCGGAGAACGTGACACTCGCGCACGCCGACCCGCGCGACGGCGGGTGGTTCGCAGCGCTCAACCTCGGTCACTTCGGCGTGAAACTGAAGTTCTCGCCCGACGCCGGCGTCACCTGGGAAGATCGCGCTTCACCGGCGTACCCCGACGGCGAGACGATCGCCACCGCCGACGGCAAGCCGCCCGCGCCCGCGACGCTCAAGCTGATCTGGGCGCTGGAATCGGGAGGAGCGGACCAACCGGGCCGGCTGTGGGCCGGGACGCTGCCCGGCGGGCTGTTCCGCTCCGACGACGGCGGTAAGAGCTGGGAACTGGTGCGCAGTTTGTGGGACCGCCCGGAGCGCGCGAACTGGTTCGGCGGCGGGGCCGACCTGCCCGGCATTCACTCGTTGTGCCGTGATCCCCGAAACTCCAAAACGCTGAGGCTCGCGGTGTCGTGCGGCGGGGTGTGGATCACCGAGGACGACGGCGCGTCGTGGCAGCTCGGCGGCGAGGGCATCTTCGCCGACTTCATGCCGCCGGAGCGGAAGTTCGACCCGACGATTCAGGACGTTCACATGATGACGCAGTGTCGCGGCGCCCCCGATCACCTCTGGGCGCAGCACCACAACGGCGTGTTCCGCTCAACCGACGGCGGCCGGAAGTTCGATTTCGTGCCGAACGTCGCGCCGTCAGTGTTCGGGTTCGCAGTGGTCGTTCACCCGCGCGATCCGCGGACCGCGTGGTTCGTCCCGGCGATCAAGGACGAACAGCGCGTCCCGGTCGATGCGAAAGTGGTGGTGAGCCGCACCCGCGACGGTGGGCAGACGTTCGAGGTGCTTCGCAACGGGCTACCGCAGGAACACGCTTACGACCTCGTGTACCGGCACGCGCTCGCGGTGGACGGCACCGGCGACCGACTCTGCTTCGGCTCGACGACCGGCGGGCTGTGGGTGAGCGAGAATCAGGGGGACAGTTGGACCGCGCTTCCGGCCCGCCTGCCGCCGGTCCACGCGGTCACGTTCGTCTCGGGGTGAGCGCGACCGATCGCACGGCTAACGCCCGCGGTTCTCCCACTGGCCGCCCCAGCGGAGGTGGAGGTCCATCAAGAAGGCGTCCCACTCGCCCTTGCTGCGCGTGGTGGGGTACGGGACCGGCGTGATGGGGCTGCCGGGGTCGTAGACGACTTCGAAGCGGCTCTGGGCGGTGATGCGGCCGACGCGAAACACCTTGGACGTGTGCTGCGTTTCGGGGTTGATGCGCACGGTGCCCCCCGGCGCGTCGAGGGACTGGTGCCGGACCGCCTGCCGGATCTTGGACACGGTATCGTCGTCCCCGGCCTCCTGGACCGCCTGCGCCCAGAGGTGGACGCCGAAATACGCCGCCTCCATGGGGTCGGAGATGACGCGGTGCTCGCCGTACTTGGCCCGGAACCGCTTGACGAACTCGTGATTCTGCTTCCGGTCAACGGTCTGAAAGTAGTTCCAGGCCGCGTAATCGCCCACCAGCTCTTTGGTGTTCAGGCTGCTCAACTCCTCCTCCGAGATGCTGAACGAGACCGCGGGCGTCTGGTCCGGGGTGACGCCGGCGGCGCGGAGGGCACGGAAGAAGGGCACGATGCTGTCGCCGTTGATGGTGTTCAGGATGACGTCCGGGCGCGCGGCCACGATCTTGCGCACGAGGGCGCCGACGTCCGAGCTGCCCATCACCAGGTACTCCTCGCCGACGATTTCTGCGCCCAGCCCCGCGGCCTGGTCCCGGATGATCGCGTTGGCGGCCCGCGGGAACACGTAATCGGAACCGACCAGGAAGAACCGCTTCTTGTTGAGCGCCGCCACACACCACTTGATCGCGGGGATGATCTGCTGGTTCGGGGCAGCCCCGGTGTAAACGATGTTCGGCGACTGCTCCAGGCCCTCGTACTGGACGGGGTAGAAGAGCAAGTGGTCGTGTTTCTCGAACACGGGCCGCACGGTCTTGCGGCTGGCGGACGTCCAGCAGCCGAACACCGTGCAGACCTTGTCTTGCGTGATGAGCTTCTCGGCCTTTGCTGCGAAGGCGGCGCTGTTCGATTCGCCGTCTTCCACCACCGGTTCGATCGGCCGGCCGAGCACGCCGCCCTTCTTGTTGATTTCTTCGATCGCCAACAGGGTCGCATCGACGACGCCCCGTTCGCTGATGGCCATGGTGCCCGTTCGGGAATGGAGCACGCCGACCTTGATCGGCCGGCCGCTCGGCGGCACCGGCTGGGTGTCGGCGGGAACGGGCGGGGCACCCGCGGCGCCGTTCTCGCCGCGTGAGCGGTTCCACGGGCCGAGAACCGCCACCAGCGCCGCGGCGAGTGTCGCCGCGAGGATCCCTGTACCCAGGACGAACTTGCGCCGGGAACCGGTTCGCGGAGGAACCGCCCCGGGTTTGTTCTTGGAGTCGCGAGCCGACGAGACCTGCGACAGATCGAGTTTGGAAGTGGTCGTCCGGCGCGCGGTCCGCACGTACTCCGCCAGGTTGCAGTCCTGGGTGTACGGGGCCAGCGCCGCCGCCACTTCGTCGGGCCGGGAGAACCGTTCGTCGCGTTTTTTCGCGAGCATCCGGGCCAGGGTCGCGGCGAGGTCCTCGGGCAGGTCCGGCCGCAGTTCGCGGATCGGCGGCAGCGGCGCCTGGCTGTGCGCCCACATCTGCTGCATCATTGTGGTGTACTTCTTGTTGGGGAACGGCGCCTCCCCGGCCAGCAGGTAGTACAGGGTGCAGCCCAGGCTGTAGATGTCGGCCCGGACGTCCACGTCGCGGCTGTTTTCCCACTGCTCGGGGGCCGCGAAGTCGACCGTGCCGAGGAATTGCCGCTCGTTGGTCAGTTCGTCGCCGGCGGGTTTCGGCCCGTTCTTGAGCGTGGCGATCCCGAGATCGAGGATCTTCACCTGACCCGTTCGGGACACCAACAGGTTGGCCGGCTTGATGTCGCGGTGAACCAGGCCCTGCGTGTGGATGTAGTCCAGACCGACGGCGGCCTGGCGGATCAGTTCGCAGGTCTCGGCGATCGGCAAGAGGCCGCGTTCGGCAACCAGTTCGCCCAGGTTGACGCCCTCGATGAATTCCATGACCAGCATCTGCGTCGAACCGAACTCCTCGGCCTCGTAGACGGTCACGACGTTGGGGTGCGTCAGGCGCGCGGCCAGCTTCGCCTCGCGCTGAAAGCGCTGCACGGCGGTGGTGTTGGCGACGAGATCGGGGCGAATCACCTTCAAGACGACGGGCCGGTCCAGGAGCCGGTGCTCGGCCTTGTAGACCGCCCCCATCCCGCCGCGCCCCAGGATCCCGAGGACGCGATAGCGCGGGTGCTGCCGCAGTTCGTCCGGCAACAGTTCGGTGCCACGGTCTTCCGGCTCGGGCTGGGGCGGCGGCTGCCAGGTCTTCGTGCTCCGATACTGACTCAGCGACGCCATGGTCTGCTGGCAGGCGGAACACTCCTGCACGTGGGTTTCGACCGGCGCCCGGTCGGCGGGGCCGAGCTGGCCGGACGTGAGGAGTTCGAGTTGCTCGCGGGACGGGTGCGTGTCCATGATCGGTACCTCGGGCGGTTGGTCCGGTTTCTTTATCCGGTCGGAAAGCGTGCGCCGCGGCTTCGCGTGCGCGATTCGGGATCGCGGCGTGAACGCCGTGTCCTTGTGATTCTTTGGCGCCCAGCTACTTCAGGAATTCGGCGGCCGGTTCGCTGTTGATGGTTTCCAACCGCTCCAGCGACCGCAACACGGCATGGTCGCGGGCCGGATCCAGTTTCAGTTCTCGGATGTTGATTTGCTTGAGCGGCATCCCCTTGAGCGGGGTCAGGTGGGTGACTTTGGTGCCGTCGAGGAACAGCGAGATCAGCGGCATGTCCTTGAGTGGCGCCAGATCGGTGACGGCGGTGTTGGAGACGTTCAGGTGTTCGAGCCGCGCGCCCGCCAGCGGGGCCAGTTCGCGAACGCCGGTGTGCTGAACGAACAGGCTCCTCAGCGGCACCCCCTTGAGCGGCGCGAGATCGGTGAGTTGGCCGTTGTTGTTGCAGTCCAGCGTGTCGAGGCGCATTCCTTGCAACGGCGCCAGGTTCGTGAGCTTCCCCTTGCCCTCCGTGCCGCGGCACACGAGCCACTTCAACCCCGTCAGCGCGCGGACGGGCGCAATGTCCGCGACCTCGTCGGTCCAGAACTCGAGCTTGGTGACGCCGCCGTCTTCGATAGTGGGCGCGAGTGCGCCGTCGAAGTTGGGGTTGAGCTTCTTCAGTTCCTTCCGCACCTCCTCGACCTGCTCGACGGGTGGCAGGGCCGCGATCCGCTTGATTTCGGCCTCCGGGAACGGGCCGACCGCGGTCGGCTCGATCACCCCGCCGGTCCACTCGATCCGGCACCGCGGCAGCGCGGCTTTGAGGTCGTTGATTCCCGCCGCGGTCACTTTCGACCCGGGCAGGAACAGGATTCTCAGCCCCTGGCACTCCTTGAATCGGGCCACTCCCTGATCGGTGACCTGCGTTCCGCCCAGATGGAGTACTTCCAGGTTTTTGCAGCCCTCGAAGTGAGCCACCCCCGCGTCACCCACCGGGAGCACGTCCAGGTCGAGATGTTTGAGTTTCTTGCAATTGCGGAAGTGGGTCAGCCCCGCATCGGTCACTTGCGTGTGAGCCAGGCCGAGCTGGGTCAGGTCCGTGCAGTGCTCGAAATATGCCCCGACCGCGTCGGTCACCCGGGTGCTCCGGAGGGAGAGGTGCGTCAGTTTGCACCCCCTGAAGTGCGCCAGGCCCACGTCGGTCACATTCGTTGAGAAGAGGTCGAGGTACGTGAGCTTGTCGCAATCCTTGAAGTACGCCAGCCCCGCATCGGTCACCTTCGTGACGGCCAGATCGAGGAACGCGACGTTCCGGCAGCCCTGAAAGAACGTCAAACCCTCGTCGGTGACCTTCGTGTTGTCGCGGAGGTGAACCCCGGTGAGCGTGAAGGGAGTCTTCGGCAACTGCTCGACAGTTCCCAGGAATTCATCGGTGCCGTTGACCCGGACCGAGCCCCCGATCGACAGCACGTACACGGCGGCCCGTCGGTCGGCGGCGAGGTCTTGCGGGGCCGGCGGAACGGGCGGGGCGACCGCGGGCGCAGGGGCCGGTGCCTTGGTGTCGCCGGCGGCGCCGCTCCCGGCAGCCGTGGTCCGGTCCGGCTGGCTGAGGGCATAAGCGGCCAGTCCGACTGCGGCCACGCACACCAGCGCGCCGATTGCGGCGGCCCACTTCCGCCGACCCGAGCGCCGGGCCAGGCCGTGAACGACCGTCGGTAGGGTATGGGGATCCTTCACCGACTTGAGTTGGGTCTCATAACTGGCGAGTATATCCGCGACCTCGCGGGCCGACCGGAACCGGTCGTCGGGGTTCTTGGCGTGCAACTTGGCGATGACCGCACACAGCCACTCCGGCACCTCCGGGATGATCTCCGCGATCGGCCGCGGGTCGTCCTCGGACACGCGCTTGAGGACCGCGAGCGTGCTGTTGGCCCGGAACGGGGGCCGCCCGCTGCACATCACGTACATCACGCTACCGAGGCTAAAGAGGTCGGCCCGGTGGTCGATGTGCGCGCCCTTGGCCTGCTCCGGGGCCATGTACATCGGCGTCCCGGCGACCATCCCGGATTGCGAGATGCTCGCGTCGTCGGCGGCGCGGGCCAGCCCGAAGTCGGTGATCTTGACGTGCCCGCGCGGCCCGGACTCCAACAGGAGGTTGCCGGGCTTGATGTCGCGGTGGATCAGCCCGTGTTCGTGGGCCGCGGCCAGCCCCTCGGCGAGCTGGCGGCCGATCCGTACCACCTCCGCCACGTCCAGCGGGCCGACGCGGTCGAGCCGCTGCTGGAGCGTCTCGCCGGGGATGAACTCCATCACCAGGTACGGCAGCGGGGTTTCCCCGACCTCATGCACCTGCACCACGTTCTCGTGGCGCACCTGGGCCGAGGAGCGGGCCTCGCGGAGGAACCGCTTGCGCGCCGGCGAGGTGGCGGCCATCTGCGGGGCCAGCACCTTCACCGCCACGACCCGGTGGAGGGTCTCGTCGAACGCGCGGAACACGATCCCGAACCCGCCGTGGCCGAGTACCTGGAGCGCCTCGTAGTGTCCGAGCCGCCCGAGCGAGTCGGGCCGGCCCGCCGGGGCCAGGAACGTCAGCAGCCCCGCGTGCGACTTGTCGCCGTCGGTCGGTTCCGTGTCGGCTTCCGGGTCGAAGGCGCGGGTGTCAGTGTAGTCCGAGGACGCGATGGCCGGGGTGCCGAGGAAGCTGTTGGCAGCCTCGTGCGAGTGGAGCAGCCCCTCGACCCGCTCGCGGAGCGCGGGGTCCGCGTCGCACGCCCGGTCCAGGTACGCGCGCCGGGCCTCCGGGTCGGGCAGGTCGATCGCGGCCAGGAAAATGTCTCGCTCGGTCATCGGGGCGAACCCTCGCCGGTGTCCGTGCCGGTACCGCTGTGATCCCGGCGCTTACCCTCAATGCGTCGCCGCGCCGGAATCACGCCAGGAATTCCGAAGTTTCACGTTTCTCGTAGCCTGACTCTCCGAGTCGGGTCCGGGCTGCGAAAGAAGAACCCGACTCGGAGAGTCAGGCTACGAGAGTAAAACTCCGGAAACTCTTCAAGTTTCCGGTCCGGTTCCGGCGGCCGTGAGTTCGCGGTGCAGCCAGGCCCGGGCGAACGCCCACACCCGGTCCGCTGTTCGTGGGGAAATGTCCAGGACTCGCGCCGCTTCGGGACCGGACAGCCCGGCGAAGTGGCGCAGCTCGACCAGCCGGGCGGCCTGCGGGTCTTCGCCCGCCAGGCGGGTCAGGGCCGCGTCGAGCGCCACCAGGTCGTCGCGCGGGTCCGGGGCCGCGACCGGGATCGCGTCCAGATCGACCCGGCTCCGGTCCCCGCCGTGCCTGGTGCGATTTTTCCGGCGGGCCGCATCGACCAGAATGCGGCGCATGGCCTCGGCCGCGGCGGCGAAGAAGTGCCCGCGGTTCTCCCAGCGGGCGTCGTCGGCCGGGCCGACCAGCCGCAGGTACGCTTCGTGAACGAGCGCGGTCGGTTGGAGGGTCTGACCGGCGGCTTCGACCGCCATCCGGGCGGCGGCGAGCTTCCGTAACTCGTCGTAAACGAGTGGGAGCAGACTCGCCGCCGCCGCGCGGTCGCCGGCGGCCGCGGCGCCGAGGAGTTGAGTGACGTCGGGCATACCAACGAGTGTAACCTCGTTTGACGAAACAACAACGCCAAACCGCTCGTGCGCCGGCGCCCTCACCCGGCGGCTCGCGCGGCGGCGAGCTTCCGCTCGATCCGCTCGACCACGCCGTTGTACAGCCGGGTGAACCGGTCGCGGCGCCCGAGCATCAGCAGGTCGTAACACCGGAACCCGGGATCCCACACCGGCGGGCTGCACACCAGAAACCCCAGGCGCAAATCCATGCGGACGATCTCCGGCAGCGACCGCTCGTCGGTCGGCGACACGGGCACTTCCGCCAGCCCGGTCACGCGGTTCGCGTCCCACGGCAACACGAACCAGTCCGGGTCGGTCTTGTACCGCTTCACAAACGAGTGAATGCGGCACAGTTCGTCGATGTCGGCGCGGAAGCTGTCGGCCCCCAGCAGGTATTTGCACCCGTACTGCCGGAGCAGCAGTTCCATGCCGTAGGAGAGGTACTGGAACGCGAGCGTGCTGCGGTACTCCGGGGCGACGCACGCGCGCCCGCCCTGGAGGATCTCGTGCGCGATCGGCGCGAGCGGGGAAAGGTCGAACTCGTCGGCCGCGTAGAACCCGCCGCGGCGCAGGGCCTCCGCGCCGGGCACCGCGCGGTACGTGCCGGCGACCCGCTCGTTCTCGTCGTCGTAAATGAACAGGTGGTCGCACCACTCGTCGAACTCATCGACATCGCGGCCGGCGCCGCCGGCGGTCCCGGCGTGGCCGTACCCCTGCTCGGCGACGAACACCTCGTACCGCAGGCGAAAGAGGGCGTCCCGCTCGCGGGCGTCGGTCGCCACACCGACCCGCCACGGGTGCCCGCACACGGGCATACAGTCCAAGAGCCACCGGGCCATCGTCCGCAACTCCGCTGTGTTCGCGCGTCTGTTGTCATTGTCGTAGCAACCGGGGCGGCTTTGCGGGAGGTGGGCCGGGCGCGAACTTTCCTCAAACCGTGCCCGCCGGCCTCACGCGCGGGCGATTTTGTGAGACCCGACGCGAACCCGGCTCCGCTCTCGCCTGAATCGGCCCGCGAAGGGGCCGCACTTCGACCACCGGGGGCCGCCCGCGACGGCAAAACTGAACTACGGTTGTAAGAACGCCGCACTCCGAGATGGGTTTCGCCCATGCCTCCTGACTGTGCGCCCGATGTCGGGGCGCCGCCCCTCTACACGAAAGCCGCCGGTTACTCCCCGCTGCCGGGGTACGTCCTCATCGAACCGCTGGGCCGCGGCGGGTTCGGCGAGGTGTGGAAGTGCGAGGCCCCCGGCGGCCTTCACAAAGCCATCAAGTTCGTCGTCAGTGACACCTTTGTCGGCGACGACGCCCAACTCCGCCAGGAATACGAGGCGTTTCAACAGGTCAAGGCGATCCGCCACCCGTTCCTGCTCTCGCTCGAACGGGTCGAACTCCTCGACGGCGAACTGGTCATGGTGATGGAGCTGGCCGACCGTCAGCTCGGCGACCGGTTCGCGGAGTGTCGCAAGGACGGGCTGCCGGGCATCCCGCGTGAGGAACTGGTGGGCTACCTGCGCGAGGCGGCCGAGGCGCTCGACGTGATCGGGGCCAAGTACGGGCTGCAACACCTCGACGTGAAGCCCGCGAACCTGTTCCTCACCGCCGGGCACGTGCAGGTCGGCGACTACGGACTGGTGAGCAAGCTCGACGCCGGCAAGACGGGCGCGGACAACCGCGGGATGACCCCGCGGTACGCGGCGCCGGAGGTGCTCGCCGGGCAGATCCACACGCGCTCCGACCAGTACAGCCTGGCGCTGGTGTACTTCGAGCTGCTTACCGGCGGGTTCCCGTTCAGCGGGCGCAACGTTCAAACGCTGATGATGCAGCACATGATGCTGCCGCCGGACCTGACCACGCTGCCCGAAGCGGACCGTCCCGCGGTCGCCATCGCGCTGGCGAAGAAGCCCGAAGACCGGTTCGAGACGTGTGCCGCGTTCGTCACCGCGCTGGCGAACGTCGGCCGCGCCGTACCGGCCGCGCCGGCCGCACGGTCGGGGCTGATCGCGCCGGCGTCAACCGCACACGTGTGCGAGCCGGGCACCGCGAGCGCGCCCACACACGGCCCCGGCGGCACCAACGAGACGCTCCGCCACGACCCCGCGTTCACCACCCCGGTCCCGCGAAGACATCCCCCGCGCCCGACGTTTGCGACCCCGCACGACGTACTCACCCCCGCCCCGGTCGAGCAAATGGCCGGGCGCCCGGCCCCGTTCAACACGATCCAGCTCGACCGCATCCTCTCGGCGATCCCGGTCGCCTGGCTCCAGGGGCGCCACGGCACGCGGCCGACCCGCCCGGCGGTGCAACTGGTGAGCGCGGTCTTGCGCGCCGCCGAAACGGAGTCTGGCGTGAAGGCCGAGCTGGGCGCGGTCAACCGCGACCCGGACGGCACGTGGGGGTGCCGGTTCCTCACGACCATCGACCCGCGCGTTGCCGCGGTGAAGCTCGACCTGCTCTGGGAAGAGGGCGGGGTGACGATGGACTCGCGCACGGCCGGGCGCGTGGTGTTCCGCAAGCTCGCCCAGGTCCCGGTGCAGACCGGGCTGTTCGGGTTCGGCAAGAAGCCCAAGCCGCCCGATTCGGGGCTGGAAGTGATCGTCGAACTGCCGGAGCGCACCGGGCCGGGCACGACCGAAGTTTCGGTGCGCGGGAAGTTCTTCGGCGGCCCGCCGGCGGATTTCTTGCGGTCCGGTGAAAAGACCATCGTGCGGATGCTCGACGGGATCCGACGCACGCTCAACAACGTCGAGGAGCGACGGAAGCACCCGCGGGTGCCGGCGGCGTTCCCGCTAACGCTCTACCCGCTGCACTCCGACGGGCGGCTGGAAAAGCCGATGAAGAGCATGTGTCACGACGTGTCGGCCGGCGGGCTGGCCCTGTTCTGCGGGGCGAAGCCGCCGGCGAAATACGCTTACGTCACGTTCGAGGACGTGTCGGGCCTGGCGGACATCGCCCTCCTGTTCCAGATCATCCGCGCCGAGTGGCGGGCTGACGAGGTACTCATCACCGGCCGCTACCGGCTCGACCTCGACCCCGAAGCGCTGTGATGCAGGAACCGGGGTACGGGCCGCTTCTGTAGCGGCCCTGTGGTCCAGGAACCCGGTGAGGGTATCCTCTGGTCGAGCCACCTCGCGAGCGATGCGACAACCAACGGCCTCATGGATGTGAGACCCGCTACAGAAAGAAGCGAGGCCGTCACGCGGTGACGCGCTCCGGGTGGGCGTACACGTTCATCCCGGTCGCGCGCAAGAACCCGACGAGCGTGATCCCGAACCGCTCGGCCAGGTCCACCGCGGCCGACGACGGCGCCCCGACCGCCGCGACGAGCGGTACCCCGGCCGCGATCGCCTTTTGCACCAGTTCGTAACTCACCCGCCCCGACACGAGCAAGAGACACCCCGATAGCGGCACGCGGCCCTCCGCGAGCGCCCATCCGACGAGCTTGTCGAGGGCGTTGTGCCGGCCCACGTCCTCGCGCACCGCGACCAGCTCGCCCGCTGGCGTGAACAGCGCCGACGCATGAACCCCGCCGGTCCGCGCGAAAAGCGGTTGCGCGGCCTTCAGTCGCTCCGGCAGTGCGGTGAGTATCGGGCGCTGCACGCGGAGTACAGACCGCACCGGTTCGCCACGAACCTCGATCGCGGCCAGCGACGGTTTGCCGCAAATCCCGCAGCTCGAATGACTGATAAACATTCGCTCACTGATCGGTACGCGCCGGGCGGTGAGAAGCGACACGTTTACCACGTTGCCGCGGTCCGCGTCGGGAGCGTCGGCCGCGTGTTCGACCGCGAGGAGTTCGTCGGCGTCCGCGATGACGCCTTCGCCGAAGAGGAACCCGGCGACGAGTTCGGCGTCGTGCCCGGGGGTGCGCATGAGGACGGTGAGCGGCTTCCCGCCGATGCGGACCTCGAGCGGGGCTTCCACCGCAACCGCGTCGGTCCGCGCGGCGCCGTCCGCGACGACGTGTGCGAGGGTGAGGCCGGGGTTAACGCCGCCCGCTTGCATGAAGTGTTCCGAATGTGGTTCGGCCGTGACTAACCGGACCACATTACCATACTACGTGCAGATCTCCTTGATCGCCTCGCCGTGGTCGATGTCGAGGCGCTTGCGGCCGGGAACGACCAGCCTGCGCCCGTCGAGGCCGAGGCGGTCGAGCACGGTCGCGTGCATGTCGGTCACGTAGTGCGGCGATTCTACCGCGTGGAAGCCCAGTTCGTCGGTCGCGCCGTGGATCACGCCGCGCTTGATCCCGGCCCCGTAGAACCACACCGTGAACCCGTGCGGGTGGTGGTCACGGCCGGTCGGCATCTTGTAGGCGTCGCGCGTTTCGAGGCCCGGCGTGCGCCCGAATTCCGTGCAGCACACCACCATGACATCTTTATCCAATCCGGTGCGCTTCAAATCCTTGATTAGCCCCGCGAGCGGCTTATCGACGCGCGCGGCACTGCGCGCGTGCAGGTTCTTCAGGTCGTTGTGTGAGTCCCACTCGCCGTAGTCGCTGAGGTAGCACAGCGTGAACCGCACGCCGCGCTCCGCGAGCCGCCGCGCCGCGAGCAGCCTGCGCCCGTAGATCGCGGTCGTGGGGTCGTCGATCCCGTACAGCGCCTTGACCTTCTGTGACTCCTTCGAGAGGTCGAGAACTTCGGGCGCGGCTTTTTGCATCCGGTACGCGAGTTCGTAACTTTTGATGCGGGCCTTCGCCTGCTCGTCGTCGGGGTATTCGGCTGCCGCGAGGCCGTTCAGCTCGTTGGCGAAGTCGAACACGCCCTGCTGTTCCTTCTCCAACACATGCTTGCCGCGGGTGCCGAACGGCAGCGGGTTGGCCGGGTCGAGCGACAGTTCCACGCCGGCGTGCCGCGGGCCGAGGTAGTCCGCGGCGAAGTCCTTCTTCACGCGCACGTCTTTGTATTGTCCGAGAAACACGAAGCTCGGCAGGTTCTCGTTCAAGCTGCCGAGTCCGTAGCTGGCCCACGCGCCGATGGTCGGCTGCTGCTCGTCGAGCGTATGGCGCCCGGTGTGCATCTGGAACTCGGCTCCGTGGTCGTTGTCGGTCGTGTACATCGACCTCACGAACGCCAGCTCATCGGCAACACCCGCGATATGCGGGAACCAGTCGGCGATGTCGATGCCGAGGTTGCCGTGCCGCTTGAACCCGACCTGCATCGGGAAGATCTTGGGGTACGGCCGCGTGCCGCCGACCACGTCGCGCGAGTGCTTGACGAACAGCGGCGACTTGAGCGGGTCTTCAAACGGCGTGTCCGCGAACGTCTTCCCGCCGTACTTGGTGAGCGCCGGCTTCGGGTCGAAGCTCTCCATCTGGCTGACGCCGCCGGAGAGGAACACCCAGATGACCGACTTCGCCTTCGGGGTGTGGTGCGGCTTGCCGTCGGGCGGCGCCCACTTCTCTTCAGAGGCGAACCCGTCGCGCTTCAGCATGGCCCCGAGCGCCAGGCCGGTGAAGCCCAACCCGACATCGGCGAGAAACGTACGGCGGTGCATAGTTGGCCTCAAGAGTAGGCGACTCGCGGAGCAAGTGACCTACCCTACCGAACCGTGACAAAATCGGTGTGGTTGAACAGCACCAAAATCAAATTCTCGCGTGCGCGCTGCGCAGGGTCGGCGGACGGCCCGCCAGCCGCTTTTGCCACCTTCAACTCCGCCGCGTTCGTCTCGAACAGCTCGCGCTGTCTCGCCAGGAACTTCGCGCTCGCGGCGGCTTCGGCGGCGCGCGGCGGGCGGCACAACACCTGCTCGAACGCGACACGTACGAAGTCGGCGTCTTCCTTCGCGGTCGCGGAGAGCTTGGCGGCGAGCGTGCGACTCAACTTTTGGGCGAGGTCGCTATTCGCGAGCGCGAGCGCCTGCTGCGGCAGAACGGAAGAAGACCGCCGGTACGCGTCGCACGGGTTGGCGGCGTCGAAGAGGTCGAGGAACTCCATGCGGGCCTCGCCGTGGTGCGCGAAGTACAGGCTCCGCCGGCGCAATACCAGTCCTTGATCCTGCGGCAGTTCCGGCCCGCCGGCGGTGAGGTCGAGTTCGCCCGCGACCGCGAGCAAGCTGTCGCGCACTGCTTCCGCTTCGAGCCGGTTTGTGGGGAACCGCCAGAGGTAGATGTTGTCGGGATCCGGCTTCAGGTTGGGCGAATCCGCGCCTTGCGACGACATACGATAGATGCGGCTGGTGACGATCAGCCGGTGGAGGTGCTTCGTCTTCCAACCCTGCGAAACGAGTTCGCTCGCGAGCCAGTCGAGCAGCTCCGAGTGGCTCGGCGCCTTGCCGCTGCGGCCGAAGTTGCTGGTCGTTTCCACGAGCGGGCGCCCGAAGTGTCCGGCCCAGATGTGGTTCACCGCGACGCGGGCCGTCAGCGGGTTCTCCGCGCTCGTGATCCACTTCGCCAGCGCGGCCCGGCGCCCGGTGCTCGTTTGTGGGTAGACTGGCGATAGCGGCGCATAAGTGGCGGAAGTCGCGTCGAGCGCTTTTCGAGCCGCTTCGAGCTTCGCTTTCGCGTCGGTCACGGCCTTTTCGGCCGCGGGAACCTTCGCGGCGTCTTTGCCATGCTTTGCGACTGTAAGTGCTGCCTCCGCCTGAAGTAACGTCACACGGGCCGCGTCGGACGCGGCCTGGCGCTCGGCCTTGCTCGCGGCTTCGGCGGTGGCCTTCGCGTCGCCCGGTGCGCCGAGGTACTTCACGTCATCCGCCGCGATGCGGGCTCCCAGCGAAGCGAGATCGGACAGCGCCGCGAGGTACTTTGCCTCGGCCAGTCGCACTGCGGGGACGCCCCCGGTGCGCATCGCAGCCTCAAGTGCGGTGCCCGCTACGCCGCAAGCGGCGACGCGCTTTTCGGTTTCTTCTTTCCGAACGAAGGTTCTCAGTCCGGGATACCACGACTCCGGCGGGAGTTGCACCGCCTCCACCGCGAACTTCCCGCCGAGGGCCGCGGGCACACCGGGCGGAACCGGGGCGCGGTCCTTCGAGACGTTGCGTTCGTCGCCGCCGGTGTAGAAGTGGGTTTTCGCGTCGAGTTTCTCGTCCATCACCCGGACCATGCCACTGGCGATCGGCTTGTACGAGCCGCCGTAGGTGTATTTGGGGTACGCGCCCGGGTCGGCCTCGCCCGGCCAGCGGTCGTGCCGGATCTCGATCGGCTCGAACACCGCGCGGAACTGGAAATACTCCTCCTGCGTGATCGGGTCGTACTTGTGGTCGTGGCAGTGGCAACAGTTGAGCGTCAGTCCGAGGAACGCCTTCGCGGTGTGCTCGACGTTGTCGCGCATCCAGTTGTTGTAATTCCATCGGAAGAAGTTGCGGACCACAAAGCCGGTCGCGACCTGATCGGCCTGATTCGTCGGCGCGAGTTCGTCCGCCGCGAGCATCAGCCGAACCATTTCGTCGTAGCCACGATCCGAGTTGACCGAATTGACGATCCAGTCGCGCCAGCGCCACACTTGCCCGTAGCTGTTGAGTACATCGGGCACCGATCGGCGCCCGTACCAGTCGGAGTACCGCCACACGTCCATCCACTTGCGGCCCCACCGCTCGCCGTACTGCGGCGACGCGAGCAACCGATCGACCACCCGCGCGTAAGCGTCGGGCGATTCGTCCTTCAGGAAGGCGGCAAGTTCCTCGCGCGTCGGCGGCAACCCGGTGAGGTCGAGGTAGACTCGCCGGAGCAGCGTCGCCTTGTCGGCCTCGCCGACCGGCTTCAGTCCGCGCTTCTCCCACTCGGCGGCGAGGAACGCGTCGATCGGATTGTTTGAGATTTGGTTTTTGAGTTTCGGGATTTCCGGGCGCACGACTGGTTGAAACGCCCAGTGCTTCGCCGGATCGGCCTCGGGTTGCTCGTCCTTCGGCGCTTTGGCTCCCTGTTCGATCCACGCCTTCAGTAGCGCAATTTGTTCGGCCGTGAGCGGTTTGCCTTCGGGCGGCATCCGCGAGCGGTCGTCGGTGTCGCTGACGCGCTCGACCAGGAGGCTCGCGGCGGGTTTGCCGGGTTCGATCGCAGGGCCGGTCTTCCCGCCGGCGAGTGCGTGTGCGGCGGTGTCGAGGCGCAGCTTTGCCTTCTGTTTGAGCGCCCCGTGACAGGCGTAGCACCGCTCCTTGAGGATCGGCTTGATGTCGCGCGCGTAATCGACCGGTTCGGCCGCGAAAAGCGGCCCGGCGAGCAGGCCAACGGCCGCGAGTGTGAGGAGCCAGCGGTTCATGGAAAGGCTACCGGCGGTGCAGAGGGAGGCAGGTGTATTAGACCCGTTCGGCCCCGATCTCGCAACCGCGCGCCGACGAATTCGGTTTCTGTCTCCGCTTGACTTCGCCCGCAACCGGCGCGACACTTTCCTGCATCTCGCACTGATTCCCAACACCCGACACGGCCCGGACGCCCGTCACTTCAGCTCCCCTGAAGGAGGGTCACGTGACGACGAAAACGCTGTTAATCGACAGCACCAACGCCGAACGATTCTTCCTCGCCGTTCAATCCGGCGTTCTCCAGATCGGCCCCGACACCGCACACGCGGAAGGGACCGTGCAGAACCTGCGCGTCGTCCGCGTGCGGTGCGAGGTGGAAGTGGACGACGACCGCGACAACCTGCCGATCGACCAGGCGGGGGTCATCACCCCGCAGGTGCTGCGCCCGGGGCTGGCGGTGGACCTCAAGTGCGCGAGGATGTGCCTGCAAGCCCCCGCGGGGAGCAGCTCGGCCGCGACCGCGGCGCCGGTGGCCGCGCCTGCGCCGGCGGAACCGAGCGCGGCCCCATCTGTCGGCCCGCGGCGCCTGAAAGTCACCGACGGCGGCGACCAGGGCCGCGCGTTCGCCCTGCCTGACGAGGGAACCGTGTCGGTCGGCCGGGTCGGGTCGGCGCAGGTCGGGTTGAACGACCTGTACGTTGCGAAGGTTCACTGCACGCTCGCCGTCGAGTCCGGCGCGGTCCGCGTCACGCACGTGGAAGGATCGAGCGGGACGCTGATCGACAACCAGCGGATCGCGCAGCCCCAGACGCTCAAGCCGGGAAGCGTGCTGCGCGTCGGGAACTCGCACCTGCGGCTCGAAGTCGGCCCCTTCCCCGACGACATCACCGAACCGCTCGCGACCGTGAAGAAAGAGAGCCGCCCGAAGTGGGAAGTGGTTGGGGACGAGAGTAACGCCGGTTCGGCCCCACCCGCGAGTGCGAAGAAAGACGGCAGCGGGCTGTCGCGGGCGATTCCAAAGGACGGTAGCGGGGTGATGCGCCCGACCCCGCCGGCGCCAAAGTCCGGTACGCACAAGGTCGATGACGCCTTTATCGAAATGGTCGGGCAAACGATCGGTCACTACCACACTGACCGCGTACTCGGTCGCGGGCACTCGGGCGCGGTCTTTCGGGCCACCGACACGAAAACGGGGCAGGTCGTTGCGCTCAAAGTGCTCGCGCCCGAGTTCCCGGCCACACAAGAAGAGATCGAGCGCTTCACTCAGGGGCTGCGAACGGCCCAGCCGGTGCGGCACCCGAACCTCATTGGCCTGCTCGGCGCGGGCAAGACGCTCACGCACTGCTGGATCGCCCGCGAGTTCGTTGAGGGCGAGTCCGCGGCGGCCGTAATCGGGCGCCTCGCCGAGGGCGAGAAGCCGAGCTGGACGCGGGCCGCGCGGGTCGTCGTTCACCTGGCCCGCGCGCTGGAGCACCTCCACCAGCACCGGCTCGTTCACGGGAACATCACCCCGCGAAACGTCCTGCTCCAGGCGGCCGACAACGCGACCAAACTCACCGACCTGCGGCTCGCCGAGATCCTCGCCGGGAGCCAACTGTTTCAGAAGGTGCGCGAGAAGAAGTACCTCGCGGAGCTGCCGTACCTCGCCCCGGAGCAGGTCGCGGCCGGCGGGTTCGTGGACAGCCTCGCCGACCTGTACGCGGTCGGCGCGCTGGCGTACGCGCTCTGCACCGGGCAGCCCCCGGTGACGGGAAAGTCGCCGGCGGAGGTCCGCGAGCACATCTTGCACGGGCGCGTGAGCAAGCCGAGCCTCGTGTACAAGAAGGTGCCGCCGGCGTTCGACGCGATCGTGTTGAAGCTGACCGCGCGGAACCAGGAGGACCGCTACCAGACGGCCGCCGCGGTGCTGAAGGACCTCGCGCCGATCGCCGAGAGCCACGACCTCAAGTTGTGAGGGTATCGCGAAGCCCTCACCCGCCAGCCCAAAGCGGCCGGCGACCTCTCCCCAGCGGGAGAGGTGGGGTTTGCTTGTTCTTATAGCTCAACGAATCGCGTCGCTCCGCGGTCGTGCGGTGCCTTCACCTCTCCCCGCTGGGGAGAGGTCGCCCGCTGAAAGCGGGCGGGTGAGGGGAAGCCACCTTCGCGGATTGCAAGACCGCGCTACCCGTCCGGCGCCGCGCACGTCGGGCACGCGAGCACCTCCGAGGCGATCTCCCAGCCGGTCCCGCCGGGGTCGTTCGTCTTGCGCTCCTTCTTCTTGCCGTCGGAATCGGGGCGCCAGAATACGTTGGCGCTCAAGCGAGACGGGTACTGCCGGGGGCGCCGGTTCGTGACCACACGAACGGCCGGGGTGCGCGGCGGAACGCTCGCGCCGCAGAGCTGACACACGAACATGACCGAGCCAGAAGCGCCGCGACCTGCGCGGCGTGCCGCCGGGGTGGCTCACGGCCCGGCGGGAATTGGGGAAATCCGAACGCGTGAATGGTAGCCGGTCGCGGCGGATCGGTCAACCGGTGTGGCAACGCGCCGCATGTTCCGATTGTGCGAGAGTGGCCTTCTCTCCGCTCCGGCACTCTGCTACCCCAAAGGAAACGACCTCTCCGCGTCGAGGGAACGCATGTCCACGCCGTCCATTCCGCGCTCGTCGGGACTGTTGTTGCACCCCACCAGCCTCCCCGGGCCGTTCGGGATCGGCGACCTCGGCCCGATCGCGTTCCGCTGGGTCGAAACGCTCGCCGCGATGAAACAGTCCTGGTGGCAGATACTTCCGCTCGGCCCGACCGGGGCCGGTGACTCACCCTACCAGTCGTTCTCGGCGTTCGCGGGCAACGTGAACCTGCTCAGCCCGGAGGTGTTGCAACAAGACGGGCTGGTCTCGGCCGACCTGTGGGCGGGCGAACAGTTCGACCCCGATCGCGTCGATTACGCCCGCGTCACGCCGTTCAAGTCGAAGCTGCTCCGGGCCGCGTGGGAGGCGTTCCGCGCCGGGAAAGCGGCGCAGCTCAAACACGACTTCGACAACTACTGCATCGTCGAGGCCGGGTGGCTCGACGGGTACGCGCTGTTCGTCGCGATCCGCGAATCGCTCGGCGGGACGAACCTCGTTTCGTGGCCGACGGACCTGTTGCGCCGCAACCCGGTCACACTCGCCGAACTGGAGAAGAAGCTCGCGGGCGAAATCCTCCTGCACAAGTTCGGGCAGTTCCTCTTCGACCGACAGTGGGGCGCGCTGAAGACGTTCGCCGCCGACCGCGGGATCAAGATCATCGGCGATGCGCCGATCTTCGTCGCCCTCGATTCGGCCGACGTGTGGGTACACCCCGACGAGTTCCTGCTCGACGAGAACCGGATGCCGACGGTGGTCGCCGGCGTGCCCCCGGACTACTTCGCGGTCGATGGGCAACACTGGGGCAACCCGATCTACGACTGGACGCGCATGGAGGCGACCGGGTTCGCGTGGTGGTGCGCCCGGGTCCTGCGGCAACTCAAACAGGTGGATCTGATTCGGCTCGACCACTTCCGCGGGTTCTGTCAGGCGTGGCACATCCCCGCGACGGAGAAAACCGCGCGGATCGGGCAGTGGGTGGACGGGGCGGGGCTGAAGCTGTTCGAGAGGCTGCGCACCGCGCTGGGCGGGTTGCCGCTGATCGCCGAAGACCTGGGCCTCATCACGCCGGACGTGGTGGCCCTGCGCGACACGCTGGCACTTCCGGGAATGCGCGTGATCCAGTTCGCGCTCGAAGGCCCGGTGAGTCTGCACTGGCCGCACAACTTCGTGCCGAACACCGCGTGCTACACCGGCACGCACGACAACGACACGGTGAACGGCTGGTACGCGACCCTCACCGACCGCGACCGCAACTATCTGGCGCTGACGCTCGGGAAACCGATCGGCGACCCGGCGGCGGACCTGATCCGGGCCGCGTGGGCGTCGGTGTCGGCGCTGGCGATCGCCCCGCTCCAGGACGTGTTGAGCATGGGCAGCGACGCGCGGATGAATCGCCCGGGGATCGCGACGGGCAACTGGAAGTGGCGGTTCAGGCTCGACCAGTTCCGCCCCGAGTCGATCCAGCGGATGGCCGAACTGACGACGCTGTACAATCGGGTGCCGGCCGAGCCTCGTCTAAGTTAATACCGGCGCGTGTCTTCTGTAGCCGGGGTCTGTGACCCCGGAGCTACTCCATTCGTGTCGCCCCGGCCGAGTCGCCCGCGCAGTGAGATTGCGGACGCAAGTAAGCGCGGCGCGGGCGCACCAACTGAGGCCGGCTACAGATGGAGGTTCCGTCATGGCTCGTCGCTTCCCGCTCGGGTGGTTGGTGATCGCAGGCGCCGTTGCGGCCCTGATCGGGTGCGGCAGCGCGAAGGAGCCGATGTCCGGCGCCGCGTTCGGGCCCACGCTCAGCCAGAAGGAGGGCGCGGCGGGCGGGGAGGAGAAGAAGCAGGCTGCGGTCGACCCGGTTGCGGTCAACGCCACCCCCGCCGCGCCGATGATCATTTACACCGCCACGCTTGACGTGGTCGTCAAAGACCTCGACGCGGCGGCGGCCGAGTTGGACAAACTGATGGCGGCCCACAAGGGGTTTGTGGCGAAGTCGGAGGTGAAGGGGGACACCGGGAGCCGCCGCACCGCGACCTACACGCTTCGCGTCCCCGCGGCCGCGTTCAAGCTGGTCAAAGACGGCCTGCTCGCACTCGGCACGCCGGAGCGGAACCTGGTGGACACGCAGGACGTGGGCGAGGAGTTCGTGGACGTGGAGGCGCGGATCAAGAATCTGCGCGCGTACCAAGACAAGCTGAACGAGTTGCTGAAGGACAGGCGCAAGGAGGAGAAGTTGGAAGAGGTGAAGGCGCTGATGAAGGACGTGTCGGTGGTTCAAGGCGACATTGAGCGGGCGCAGGGGCGGCGGAATTACCTACAGAACCGCGTCCAGCTCTCGACGCTGAACGTGACCCTGCGCGAGGTGAAGGACTACAAGCCGCCGACCGCGGCGACGTTCGGTTCGCGGATCAGCGACACGTTCGAGAAGTCGTACTCGGGGCTGGTCGATTTCGGCGAGGGGCTGGTACTGGTCGTGGTGGCGCTGGTCCCGTGGGCGCCGCTGTGGCTGCCGGCGCTCGTCGCGCTGGTGTGGGCGACCCGCCGGCTGCTCCGCATGTCGCGCGAGGCTGCGGAGGCCGAACCCGGACGGCCCCGGCGCACGAGCGTCGAGGAAGCGGTCGTGGTCGCGGAGGCCGAACTGGTCGAGCCGCCCAAGCCCGACGAGCCGAACCCGCCGGCGTAGCGGTCACTTGCCGTACTCGTCCTTCCACTCCTCGTACCACGCCATCTGGATGGCTTCGAGGAGCTTCTCGTTCGACTCGTTCGCTTTGCCGGTGAACCCTTCGAGGTTCAGCACGTGCTTGTGCAGGTCGGTGAACCGGACCGTGAGCGGGTCGAGCGTGTCGAACTGATCGAACAGCGCCTCGCCGATCGCGCGTGTGTCGTGCCAGGTCATGGGTGTGCCTTTCAAAGTAGTAGGCACACGCCGTGTGCCGTCGCTCCACGCCGGAAGTAGCAACGGCACACAGCGTGTGCCTACTACTCTCACAACTTCTCCGCGTTCAACTCATCCTCGCCGGAACCGGCGAACCGCTTGCGCACCACCTCGTTCATGATGATCGTCGCGAGCGGGTTCGTTGTACCCGCGTGTGCGTTGATCGCACCTTGAAGGGCCGCGAGGTCGTCCCCGGCCATCGCGGCCCGCAGCGCGGCGCTCGTCTGCATGATCGCGGCGCGCTGCTCGGCCGAAAGTCGGTCGCCAGCCTGCGCGAGGCCCTTTTCGGTGGCCCGCAGGTCGCCCTCGGCCTTGTTCCGCCACTCGATCAGCCGGCGCGCGGTGAAGTCCTCGTGTGCGTGTTCGATGCTGGCGTTCACGAGCGCATCGACTTCCTCTTGCGTCAGTCCGTGTGCGGGCTGAACGGTCACCTGGGCCTGTGCACCGCTGCGGAGTTCCTTCGCGGTGACGGTGAGAATGCCGTCCTGGTTCACGAGGAATGTGACATCGACCTGCGCGAACTGCGCCGGCATCGGCGGAATGCCCGAGAGCTTGAACGTGCCCAGAAAGCGGCAGTCCTTCGTGAGTTCGCGCTCGCCCTGGTAGATGTTCAAGAGGATCGCGGTCTGGTTGTCGGCCGCGGTGGTGTATCGCGTTGTCGCGCGCGCCGGGACGGTGCTGTTGCGGTGAACCAGCTTGTCCACGACGCCGCCGAGCGTCTCGATGCCGAGCGACAGCGGTATCACGTCGAGCAGGAGCATGTCGCGGCGCCCGCTGGTGAGGATGTCGGCCTGCACCGCGGCCCCCATCGCGACGACCTCGTCCGGGTTGAGGTCGGTGTGCGGGGGCTTGCCGAAGAACTCGCCGACCCGCTTCCGCACGTAGGGGATTCGCGTCGAACCGCCGACTAACACCACCTCATCGACACGCGCGGCGGTGAACTGCGCATCGCGGAGCGCGGCCTTGCAGCGCTCCAGGCTGCGGTCGATCAGCGGTTGAATCAGCGATTCAAACTCGATTCGCGTGAACGTGCGGGCGTATTCCCTGGGACCGCGGTCGTCCCGACCGCTGCGATGCAGTGCGGGGGGGGCCGCCGCGGGGGCCGGGGGAGAGACCCGGTCGGCGGCGGAGGGCGCGGGGGGGGTAGACCCGGCCCCCCGCCTCGCCCCGCCCCACCCCCGCGGCGCCGGCCCGCCCCCCCGCGGTCCCAGGGATCGACACCCGGAACTCGGCGCTCTCCGCGCTGCTGAGCGCGATCTTCGTCCGCTCGCCGGCGTCGCGAAGGTGTTGGAGCAACTCCGCGTCCTTCATCGCGAGATCAATACCCATCTCGCGGGCCGCGACCTGCATGAGCAAGTGGTCGAAGTCGTCGCCGCCGAGGTACGTATCTCCATTCGTGGCAAGGACTTTGAACACGCCTTCACTCAGCGCGAGGATCGAGCAATCGAACGTCCCGCCGCCGAGGTCGTACACTGCGATCGTCCCCGTCCCGCGTTTATTTAGTCCGTAAGCGAGCGCCGCGGCGGTCGGCTCGTTGACGATGCGGAGTACGTCCAACCCCGCGATGCGCCCGGCGTCGCGAGTAGCCTGCCGCTGCGAGTCGTCGAAGTACGCCGGCACCGTGATGACCGCTTTCGAGGGGTTCCCGGCCCGCTTGCGCACTTCCTTCAGAATGAGCGCGGAGAGTTCTTCCGGCGTGTACTCGCGGCCCGCGATGTTGACGTGCAGCACCTTCCGCCCGTCCGCGGTCTCGTGTTCGACAATCTGATGCGGGATCAGCTCCAGTTCCTTCTTCAGGTCCGCGAGCGTGCGGCCCATGAGTCGCTTGACGCTGAAGACGGTGTGTTCGGGATCCGAGAGCGCCCGCTCGCGCGCCGCGGTGCCAACCAGCACCGCGCCGTCTTCGTGAAAGCTGATGCAACTGGGTACGAGCGCGGCGCCGCGCTCGTCGCGAACGACGACCGGGCGCCCGTTCTCGACGTACGCCGCGAGGCTGAACGTGGTTCCCAGATCGATGCCAACGACGTGCGGGTTAGTCATGGTGTAGCGGCCGAGGCGATAGCCGGTTGGATCTCGAAGAACGATTGGGCGCGGTAGAAGAACACGTCAAAATAGAGAAAGAAGTTGGTTTGTCCGAGAATGATCGGCGGGGCGTCCGACTGGACCCAACTGAAGACGAGCAGCACCGTTGGGAACGGTGCGACGGTGCCGTACACAACGAGTAGCTTACCCGGCACACCGCCCGCACTCCCGCCAACCGGGCACGGAATGCTCAACGAATCCCAGTCGATTCCAAATCGTGTCCCCACCGACCACGGGAGGACCGACACGGATGCTCCCGAATCGACGAGCGCAACAACGTCGAGTGACGTTCTGTCGCGATCTAGCCGAATGGGAAGGAACGGCATGAGATCGGAAAGCGGGCCTCCACGGCCGGTCGAGACGAACGGGAATCGTGCGGGGTTACTCACGGCGAGCCTCAAATTCCTTGAGTGCTTGGAGTGCCGCCGCCGCGCCCTCTGGGTTTGGTCCGGGGAACCACACTTCGCCGTAATACCCGGACGGCGGCATCGCCCTCGCCAACTCCTCCATCATCGCATCGAGCTTCGCCGTACCGGCGGCGTCTGTCGTCACCGGATCGTGGTGCGGAATGACGGTGCCCGGCGGCGGAAGGTACTTCCGCATCTCTTCTGGAATACCGACATCGGCCGGATTCAGTGCGGCGGGCGCTTCGGCCACACCATCGACGAGCAGGTGCAGCAGAGCTACCTGCTCCGCTTTCGGGAGCGCTCGAATCGCGGGCAGCAGTTCGGCGAGTGACATGACGACTCCAGAAAAACGCAAAGCGGGCCACAGGCATTTTACCACCTGTCGCCCGCCGCGTCGCGTTCGGCCGTGTTACGAGGGCAGCTCGAAGCCCTTGCGGTACTCCTTCGACACGAGCTTCGTCGCGGCGTCGGAGTTGGTGAACCGGAGCTTTGCCGCGTCCCACTCCAGCTTTTTGCCCGCGAAGCGTACCGCGATGTTGCCCAGCAGCATCGTCTCGGTCAGTTGGCCCGCGTAGGCGAAATTCGAGAACGCCAGCTCCGGTTTGTTCGCCTTGATCGCCTCGGCCCACTCCTTCTTCATGTGCGGGTCATTCTCCTTCTCACTATCGACGCCCACAGGCAACTTCTCCGGTTTCGTGATCTGGAGACCGGTGTAGCTGTCGTCCGGGGTGAGCCGGAACCGCGCGCCGTAGTCGTTGGGGCTGAACAGGATGCCCTTGTCGCCGACCAGGATCGACCCGCTATCCGCGAGCTTCTCGCCCTTCTTCAGGAGCTTCGCGAGCAGGTCTTCGGGCGGCAGCACGAGCTTCCCGTCGCGCTTGCCCTCGTACCAGTGGAGCGTACACGCCGGCATGTCGCCGCGAGCCGCGAACATGTACTGGATGTGCGCCCACGCGGGAAACGTTTCGGCGTTGATCTCGCCGGCGTCGGCCCTGACGGCGATCGGCGCGCCGAGCTTCAGCGCGCGGAACGCCATGTTCGCGGTGTGGCAGGCCATGTCGCCCAGCGCCCCGGTGCCGAAGTCCCAGAACCCGCGCCAGTCGTGCGGGTGGTACGCGCCGCGGGTCGGGGACGTTTTCGCGTAGGGTCGCATCGGCGCCGGGCCGATGAACTCGTCCCAGTGAACGTGCGCTGGCACCGGTTCTTCCTTCGGCCGCGTGGTGATGTCGGGAGCCTGCTTCCAGTACTGCGCCGGGCGGTTCGTCCACACGTGCGCCTCGCGGACCGCTCCGAGCGTGCCGGCGTGGATCAGTTCCACCGCGCGGCGCAGCCCGTTGAGCGCCGAACCCTGGTTGCCCATCTGCGTGCAGACCTTCTCCTTCGCGGCCACTTCGCGCATGACCCGCGCCTCGTGGACGGTGTGCGTCAGCGGTTTCTGGCAGTAGACGTGCTTGCCGAGTTTCATCGCCCGGAGCGACGCCGGGGCGTGCGAGTGGTCCGCGGTCGAGACGGTCACGGCGTCGATTTGCTTGGCCATCTCGTCGAACAGCTTGCGGTAGTCGAAGTACTTCTTCGCGGAGGGCCAGCTCCTGGCGCGGTCGTTCAGGCGCAGTTCGTCGATGTCGCACAGGGCGACGACCTCCATCACCTTGCTGGCCTGTTCGATGTCGCTGGCCCCCTTGCCGCCGACGCCGATCCCGGCGACGCGGATCGTCTCGTTGGCCCCGAGCGCGCGGCGGGTGGAGATCGCGGGGCCGGTGAAGAGGTAGCCGAGCGTGCCGGCGGTGCCCAGTTGGAGCGCGCGGCGGCGGGTGACGGAGCGGGCCATGAGGAGAACTCCTTCGGGGTGGGAAAGGCGGACGCCCCAAGCCTACCGGGCGGCGCGCGCGATGTCCACGGGGCGGGCGCTGGAGAAGCCATGCTTTCGTGGCACGGGCTTTTGAGCTTCAGGGATGGTCTCATTTTTTACGGTCGAGTCTGGTAGCGTGTGGTTGCTGCTGACGAGCGTCGCGGTGGCGAACATGTCCGATGCGCGGGCGCGTGGTGGGCTGGTATGAGTGCCGGTGGCCGAGGTCTACCGAGCCGCGGCGCGACGGGGTGGCTACCTGGGGAACTTCCAGAAGAAGCCCCCGGCTGGCAGACGCTCGGGCACGGCTGGATGCGATTAAACACGATGGCGCGAGGACTTTACCGCCAAAGGCTACCACGGTCACTTCCGGCCATTCCTCAGGCTTTCCAGCCTGTGCCACAAGAACAAAAGACCCGGCTCGAAACCGACTTTCGCCCTTCCCGCTTCCGGTGCCACTTCCGAGCGGTTACACTGCGGTCATTCGGTCGTCATTTCGTTGCCGTCCTTCGCCCGCGAGGAATCCTCTGATGAGTAGCCCGTTACACCTGCCCAGCCGCCGATTGTTCCTGGCGTCCACCGCGATCGCCGCGGCCTCCCCGCTGTGGACCGTTCGCGGCGCGTTCGCCGAGGAACTGACGCGGACGCCCGATCAGACGGAAGGCCCGTTCTACCCGAACAAGCTGCCGCTCGACACCGACAACGACCTCATCATCATCAACAACGGGATCACGCCGGGCATCGGCGAGATCACACACCTGACGGGCAAGGTTCTGGACGTGAAGGGCAACCCGCTCAAGAACGCGGTGGTCGAAATCTGGCAGTGCGACGCGAAGGGCGTGTACCTGCACACCGCCGACAGCGACAAGAAGAAGGATCAGCAGGACAAGAACTTCCAGGGGTTCGGGCGGTTCGTCACCGGGAGTACGGGCGAATACTACTTCCGCACGATCAAGCCGGTGCCGTACCCCGGCCGCACCCCGCACATCCACTTCAAGATCAAGCAGGGGCGGAAGGATCTGCTGAACACGCAACTGTATGTGAAGGGCCACCCGGGCAACGAGAAGGACGGGATCTGGAAGGGGACGAAAGAAGGGAAGTTGCGGGACTCGATCACGGTGGAGTTCGAGAAGGTCAAGGGGTCAAAAATCGGCGAACTGGCGGCGAACTTCGTCATCGTGGTGGGCGTGACGCCGGCGGAGTG
>CAZBXY010000082.1:0-26553 GCA_964495365.1 uncultured Frigoriglobus sp.
CCGAGTACCACGCGAGGCTGGTCCGCGACGCGGCGATGGTCCGCGGGCTGATCCACGCGAGCAACGAGATCCTGCGCGACTCCTTCGACCGCACGCAGTCGGCCGACGAACTGGTCGCCCAGGCCGAGCGGAAGATCATGGACATCGCGAAGGCGAGCATGGTCGGGGAGACGATCCCGCTGGCGGAGATGATTAAAGAGGCGTTCAGCCGGATCGACTCGCGCGCGGGTAAGGACAACCTCGCGATCAGCGGTCTTCCGACCGGTTACGTGGACCTCGACAACATCACCGCCGGGTTGCAGAACTCGGAACTGGTCATCGTCGCGGCGCGGCCGAGCGTGGGGAAGTGCCTGCCCGCGGACGCCGAAATCCTGTTGGCCGACGGGCGGCTCGCACGGATCGAAGACCTGTTCCGCGCGCGCGAAGCGCGGCTCGTCACGCTCGGCGACGACTGGACGTTCGCCCCGGCCGACGCCTCCGCGTTCATCGACGATGGGGTGAAGCCGGTGTTCCGAGTCCTGACGCGCCTGGGGCGCGCGGTGGAAACGACCGCCAGTCACCCGTTCCGCACCTACCGCGGGTGGAAGCCGCTGGCGGAACTGAAGGTCGGCGACCGGATCGCGGTCCCGCGCCGGCTCGATGTGTTCGGCAATTTACCGGCGCGCGAGTGCGAGGTGAAACTGCTCGCGTACCTGATCGGCGACGGCGGGCTGACCGACACCTGCCCGGAGTTCACCAACACCAACCCGCGGTTGCGCGACGAGTTCACCGAAGCGGTGCGCGAATTTGGTGGGCTGAAGGTGCGCACGTCCGATTCCAGCGGGACACGTGCACCGACCGTGTGTGTCGCGAGCGATCCGGCGCGTGTGAGCGAACAACGAACCGAGTTCCCCGCGCGCCTGCGCGAACGGCTCGCCGCGCGGGGAACGGCGCGCCGGGTCGCGGCGACCGTCGGCGTCTCACCCGCATCGCTGACGCACTGGTCGAAAGGTGTTTGCACACCAGACGAACCGACCTTCGCGCGACTGTGTGCGGCGCTCGCGGTGGAACCCGAACAACTCGCACCGGCCGCCATTGCAGGTGCGTCGAAGAACGCACAAAACCCGCTCACCCGATGGCTGACCGACCTCGGCTTGTGGGGAAAGAAATCGGCAGACAAGTTCGTGCCGGAGTTCGTCTTTCAACTGCCCGCGGCACAACTCGCGCTATTCCTCAACCGGCTGTTCGCGACCGACGGCTGGGCGACCGTCACCCGCGAGGGCGCCGGGCGCGTTGGCTACGCCAGCACCAGCGAGCGCCTCGCACGGCAACTCCAGCACCTGTTGCTGCGGTTCGGCGTCGTGGCACGCCTGCGGGCGCGGGCAATCAAGTACCGCGACACCCGCCGACCCGCGTGGCAACTCGACGTGATCGATCCGGCCTCGGTTCGCGCGTTCGCGGACCGGATCGGCATTTTCGGCAAGGAAGAGGCGCTTTCGCGTGCCCGAACCGCGGCGAAGGGCGACCGCACGCTCCGCGACCGCATCCCGGCCGACGTCTGGGACGATCTCGCCACCGCAAAGGACGATCGCTCGTGGGCGGAAATCGCCGAGCGCGCCGGGTTCCCGCGCGGCACCAACCTGAAAATCGGTCGGCGGCTCTCGCGCGGCAAATTGCGGAAACTCGCGCTCGCGGTCGGATGCCCGGACCTCGTTCAACAGGCCGCCGGCGACGTGTACTGGGACGAAATCGTGTCGATCGAACCGCTCGGCCCGAAGCAGGTGTACGACCTCACCGTTCCGGGCACGCACAACTTCGTGGCCAACGACGTGTGCGTCCACAATACCGCATTCGCCCTCAACATGGTGAGAAACATCGTTACCGACGGGTACGCACACGGGCAATCGCCGGTGGTGCTGTTCTTCAGTCTCGAAATGGCCCGGATCGAACTCGCCGAGCGCCTGTTGTGCTGCCAGTCGCGCGTGGACAGTCACAAGGTCCGCAAGGGGCACCTGAGTTCGGACGACATCCAGAAGCTGATGGACGCGGGTGACGTACTCCGCAAGGCGAGGCTGTACATCGACGACACGCCAAGCCGCACCATGATCCAGATCGGCGCGACCGCCCGGCGGCTCCACAAGAAGCACGAGAAGGACGGCGGGTTGAAGCTCATCGTGATCGACTACCTTCAGCTCATCGAGCCGGAAAACCGCCGCGACCCCCGACAGGAGCAGGTCGCACAAATCAGCCGCCGACTGAAGTTCCTCGCCCGCGACCTGCTGATTCCGGTGATCGCCCTCGCCCAGGTGAACCGCGCGTCCGAAGACCGCCAGGACCACAAGCCGCGGCTCTCGGACCTGCGCGAGTCGGGCTCGATCGAGCAGGACGCGGACACGTGTATGATGTTGCACCGCCCGGGGAAGTTCGACGGGCAGCAGGAGGACAACATCCTCGAAATCATCATCGCCAAACAGCGCAACGGCCCGACCGGCGAAATCACGCTCACGTGGCGGAAGGAGTACAACCGCTACGAGAACTACATCGCCGATGTCGGCATGGGCGAGGGCGTGTGAGGGCGGATAAGGGTAGGCCACTCGCTCCGCGAGTGGTCATTTCTTTTCGTCACAACAATACGACCAGAAGAACTGGTCACTCGCGGAGCGAGTGACCTACCCTTGTCACGCCTTCATCAGGATCACGCCCTCGCCGTTGCGGAGCGTCACCGACGACACCACCGGGCCGAGCGTGCCGTTGGAGTTCACGACCCGGTACGAGCCGGTGAGCCGGTGCGTCGTCGCAGTGGCGTCGGCGGTCGTGCCCTCGGTGCCCGCCGCGTACGACAGCGGCTTGTACAGCACCAGCGCGTTCGCGTACGGACGCGACAAAACCTGGTAGGTGAGGGCCGCGTTCGCCGGGTCCGCGCCCGAAGCGAACACCTGCATCGCACCGGTCGGCCGGCCCACGTTCACATTCACCGCCGGCGACCAGTGTTCCAGCCACGACGTACTGGGGGCGTCGCCGCCGAAGAACATCAGGAACGTCCGGTCGGGATCGGCGAGCAGGTAGTAGTAGGCGAGCGTCGCCAGTTGCGTGCGGCCGTCGGTTCGGCCGCCGCCCTCGGCGCTGCTGTCGATCACCAGGAACGGGTTGCCCGCGGTGTTCAGCCGCCGGGCCGCCAGCGCCGCGGCGTCGCCCACTTCCGACCAGTTCGCCGACATCGGGCGGATCAGAAACTCCTCGAACGTTGCCGCCGAACTCGCAACGATCGCGTCCGCGGTCGTCGAGCCGCCGGCGGTGTTCGCCAGCACCCACCGCGGCGCGATCGCCCGCGACACGGAATCCATCAGCGCCCCGGAGTCGGAGGCGAACGTGCCGGTCGGCTCCAGCACGCCCCCGACGAACGGGAGCTTACCGGTCGCGTTGTCCATGAAGATCCCGTCGGCCAGCGGCGTGGCATTCATCAGTCGCTGGTGATAATCGGCGGCCCAGTGGCGCACCGCCGACGCCGACGGGTTGGTGACGAACCGCATCTGCCCGTAGTACGGGTAAAAGAGCCGCGACTCGTACACGAACCGCGCGTCGAAGCCGGCCTGCCGGGTGGCGTACTCGGCGTCGTTGAGGTAACTGTCGCCGTCCCGGTCGGCCGCGTAGTCGAACGCCGGGATCGTGCCCGTGTGCTGGCCGCTGGAGTTCGCGTAGTCGCGCCCGAACACCGTGTACAGCTCCGGCCCCTGTGCCGCGGTGCCGGCCGTGACGCGGACCCGCACCGAGTAGTACCGGGTGCCGCCGGGCGCCATCGCGGCCGGAACCCAGTCCTTCGGCGGGTCGAACGTGATCTTGCCCGACGTGGTGAAGCCCCGGGTGCCGTCGGTGATGAGCGCGAGTGGCTTCCACGCGGTCGGGTTGCCGCTGGCGTCCACAGCGGTCGCGTACTCCCACGCGCCCGACCAGCCGGTTGTCGCGACGCGGGTGAGCGTGAAGTTCATCTCGCGGAACTTCTCCACGTAGCCGATCGCGGTGCTGGTGCCGGCGGCGCCGAGCTGCACGTAGAAGTTGCGCCCGCCGCGGGCCGCGCTCGTCACGTCGGTCGGGGCGCCGCCGTTGGCGCTCTGGTACACGCCCCAGAACCACTTCACCGGCTGCGACGACGGGCTGGCCCCCTGCCACGGCGTCGCCCGCGTCACGTGGTAAAACGCCAGCTCACGCGACACGCCCACCTTGTCCGCGTACTGCAACCAGTCGGTGAGCAGCCCCTGGTACAGGTTCGAGACGTTGCTGTAGATGAGTTGCGGCGTGTTCGGCGTGGTCGTGTTGATCGTGTTCAGGAACGAGGGGTTCGGGATCACCAGATCGACGCTGTTTCTCAGCAAATTCTGCTCGAACGAGTTACCGATCGGCGTACCACTGTAGGCGAGCTGCGCGACACGGATGTGCGTGTAGTGCCGCGGGATCGCCGGGTCCGGCAGCGGGTCGCGGTTCGGGTTCGAGACGGTGAGCGTCAGTTCCTTCGACGTGACGTTGCCCGCCGCGTCGAACGCGCGGACCGTCAGCGTGTGGGTGCCGTTCACCACGGTCGTGCTGTCGAACTGCCAGTCGGCCGGCGACGTGGCCGAAACCGCGCGCACGACGTTGTTGAGCCGGAACTCGACGCGGTTGAAGTTCCCGGTCACGGTCGCGCGGAAGGTGACCTCGCCGGTCACGGTTCCGGTGCCGTTCAGGCGCACGACGTTCACCTGCGGCCCGCTCACCGCGCCGGCGGGCTTGGCCTCGAAGTCGTCCACGGTCAGCGGCCCCGACACGCCGGACTTCCGCCCGATCCCCGCCTTGCCTCCCGCGGTGATGCTCGCATCGCGCACTTCGAGGGCGAAATCCGGGCTGTCGCTCCACAACCCGTCCGGGGTGAGCCACTGCCGTGTGTCGGTGCGGTAGAGTTGCACGCGGAGCCGGTCGCCCTCGGCGATCAGCCGCGTGCGCACCCACTGCCCGCTGAAGTACTCGCCCGTTCGGACCGAACCGAGCGTGGTTTCGACGCCGTTGACGACCTTCACGAGATTCGCCTGAAGCCCGCGGGTGACGCTCACCGCGTAGAAAGTCGGCACGGTGCCCTGGAGGTTGATCCCGCGGGCGAACACCTGCGCCGGGCTGAGGCTGTCGATGTACATCGCGGTGGACACATCGACGTTCGCGGGCATGTCGTCGCTCGGCCACGCGCGCGTGGTCGTGCTGGTGAAGCCGTCGGAGACGAACCCGTTGGCCGGGCTGAGGGCGCGGGCGGTCGAGGTCTTGAACCAGCCGGTGGAACTGCTCGACCAGCCGTTCCAACCTGCCGGAAAAGTGCCGACCGGGGTCGTGTCGAACGACTGCGCGACGGGCGCCGCCGGCGGCGGCGGGGCGGACAACCCGGAGAAGTCGTCGAGCGATACCGCGCCGGCGTAGAGGCCGTTGCGGCCCACCCCGATCTTGCCGGTCGCCGGGGTGAGCGCGGTTGTCGCGGTGAGCGCGGAAGTCGCGGCGGCCTGCCACGTACCCGCGGCGTTCAGATACTGCCCGGTGTCCTGCCTCGTCACTTCGACACTGACGGTCGTCCCGACCGGCACCAGCGACACCCGCACCCAGGCGTTCGACAGGTACGACGACGACGGCGATTTGACCGTGCCCAGCGTGCGGGCCGTCCCGCCGGTCACTTCCAAGAGCTGCACGCTCAGCCCGCGGGTGATGACCGCCGCGAGGTAGCTCCGGTTGGCCTTATCGAGGTCGTTCCCGCGGGCGAGTACGAACGTCGGGACGAGCGAATTGGCCCGCACGGAAACGGCCGCGCCGGTGTCGCCCGAGAGCGCCAGCGGGTACCAGGTCAGCGCCGAGGTGCGGCTGTTACCGCCGGACACCAGCGCGTTCGTGCCGCCCGCGCCGGTGCCGGGCGCGGTGGTGAACGCACTGGTGCCGTCGCTCGACCACGCGGCCCACCCGACCGGCAGCGCCGGTGGGCTGAGCTTGTCGAACGATTCGGTGAAGAGGGGTCCGGGGTTCTCGCGGGCTTCGAGCGGTTCCAACGACAAACGCGTGCGCGCGTGCGACATGTGCGGTCGTTGCTCCTCAACGGTGTAGGTCAATCCCGCGCGAGCGGGTGGGCAACGGGGGGCGAAGCGCAAGAACGGGGGCGTTCGGGCGTTCGATCCGGTGGCCGTTCGTGACCGAGTCGTGGTGTACCGGGAGAAGTTCGGCAGACGGGAGGGCGTGCGGAGACGAATTGCGCGCAGAAGGGCCGTGCGGCGCGCGCCGACGACAGGCGCGACACGCACGACGCGAACGACTTAACACATGACGAGGGCAAAACGAAAGACAGAACTAACCACAGAGGCACAGAGACACAGAGAAAACCAAGACAGAGAGATGGTTTTTGAAGAACTCATCTCTTCGGTCTTCTCTGTGTCTCTGTGCCTCTGTGGTTAGTTCCTCTTCGTACTTATGGGGCGGTGGGCGCGCCGTCCGCGCCGACCCGCGCGACGCGCACGGTCGGGAACCGCGGGCCGCCGGCGATCGGGTGACCGGCCAGCACCACCACCAGTTCGCCCGCCTTCACGGTGCCCGCGGCGAAGGCGTCGCGGACCGCGGTCGCCATCCGGTCGCCGCCGGGTGCCACCGGCGTCATCCGCACCGGCGTGATGCCCCACACGAGCGCCAGTCGCTGAAGGACCGCGTCCACCGGCGCGACCGCCACGACCCGCGCCCACGGCCGGTGCCGCGACGCCAGACGCGCCGTGCGCCCGGACAGTGTGGGCGTCACGATCGCTCCGGCGTGGAGTTCGTCGGCCAGCGCGCACGCGGACATCGTGATGTTGCAATCGATCTCATCGTCGGACGGGTCGTACACGTCCACCTGTCGCGAGCGCGCGGTTCGCATGTGCGCTTCCGTCTCGATCGCGACGCGGCTCATGCAGTTCACCGCCTCGACCGGGTACTGCCCCACCGCCGTCTCACCGGAGAGCATCACCGCGTCGGTGCCGTCATAAATGGCGTTGGCCACGTCGCTCGCTTCGGCGCGGGTCGGGCGCGGATTGTTCCGCATCGAATCGAGCATGTCGGTCGCGGTGATGACCGGCTTACCAGCGCACCGCGCCTCGGCGATGAGACGCTTCTGAACGGACGGCCCCCGCTCCAGCGGCAGTTCCACCCCGAGATCGCCGCGGGCGACCATGATCGCGTCGAACGCCGCGACGATCGCCCCGGCGCGCCCGACCGCTTCCGGGCGTTCGATCTTCGCCAGTACCGGCACGTCGAGCATCCCGGCGTCGGCGCAGGCGGCGCGCACCTCGTCGGCAGCTTCCGGCCCGCGCACGAACGACACCGCGACCCAATCGACCCCCGCCCGCGCCGCGATCGCAATGGCTTCGTGGTCGCGCAGGGTGAGCGCGGACATCGTGAGCGGCGTGTCCGGGAGGTTCAGCCCCTTGTTTGGGTGCAGCGCGCCGCCGACGATGACCCGCGACCGCAGCCGCCCGCCCAACAGCTCGACCGCTTCGAGTTGGAGCCGGCCGTCGTCGAGAAGCATCCGCTGGCCGGGGCGCACGTCCGCGAGCAGTTCCGGTTCGGTGAGGACGAGATCGGACGTTTCGACCGGTGCGGCGGAGAGCGAGAAATACACGACATCGTCGTAATTGAGGAACCGCAGGGCGGGCATTTTGACGCGCATCTTCGGCCCGGGCAGGTCGGCGAGCACCGCGGCGAACTTGCCGACGCGCTTCGCGGCGTCGCGGAACCGCGCGACGCGCGCGATGTGGTCCTCCGCGGTCCCGTGCGAGAAGTTGACGCGGGCCACATCGACCCCGGCGCGCAGGATCGCGTCGAGCGATTCGGGCGAGTCGGTAGCCGGCCCGAGGGTGGCGACGATCTTCGTTCGACGCGACATGCGCGCGGCTCCGCGGGGTAGACTGGATTGAAGAGAGGAGTGCTGATTTATGGCGGAAGCGGCTGCGGAGCAATCACAACGGGTCGTGATGGGGTTCATGTATGTCTTGGCGGTTGTCTATGTGTGCGTGGAGGTCGGACGGGTCGCGATAACATTGTCTGGACCAGTGGGAAACGATCCGACCAACCCCGCGATCAAGCAGTCCGCGGTTTGGGTGCCGATCCTTTGGATGACATTCGGCATCTCACTCGTATTCACAAAACCCAGCGATGTTCGCGACTCCCATCGCTGGGACCGGATCGGCACCCGCTTCGGCTGGCCGTGCGCTTGCGGACTCTGCCTGTTGCACATCGCGGTCGCTTTCCACCTGGGGCACAGTTGGTCACACGAAGCGGCGTGGGAACACACACGCCAAACCGGCGGTTACGGCGACGGCATCTATGTGAACTATGCCTTCGCGCTCGTTTGGTTGATTGATGCGATTTGGCTCTGCGTGGCATTCGATTCGTATTTCGCCCGCCCGCGGTGGCTGCACTGGACGATTCACGGGTTCCTCGCGTTTGTGGTGTTCAACGCGGCGGTCGTGTTCGGGAGTTGGCCCTCGCGGATTCGGTTCATGGGCTGGTTCCTGATGATGGGGCTGGCGGTGTGGTACGTTCTGCGACGATTTGCGGCGAAGAGTGCGAATTCAGTAGTTTCCAGTCCACCTGATTCTTCGGCCTGAAGGGCCGGGACAACGTAGCCCAGGGCGCAGCCCTGGGAGCGCGAGGTATTGGTATTTGAGGCCTGAAGGGCCGAGACATCTTGGCAACTCGTGTCGCGGCCCTTCAGGCCGCATTCCCCTTGCGATACGTTCCCCAGGGCTGCGCCCTGGGCTATGTTGTCCCGGCCCTTCAGGCCGAAAAGAAAAAGGCACATCGCAAGGGGAACTGCTGGGTTCTGGCACGAACACAACTACCGACCCTGACAGAACATGAACGTCGGTATATTATTCTGCCAACACAACCAAACGGGCCGCGGTGCGCCCACGGGGCCACCAAAGTAGATGTATACTTTTGGATAGTTAGGAGGGCGGGCCGAAGACGTTGGCAATCTTGGCAATCTTGGCAATCTTACCCCAAAACTCCTTGGAAAACGAAAGGTTGCCAAAATGACCAACTGGCAACCTTGGCAACCTTTGAACGCGCGGTTTCGCGCACTTTCGCGACCGTGCGTGTCCCGGACCGGGCATCACGCGCCGCGGTACGCGGCTTCGAGGTGCTTGACGTAATCGGCCGCGGCCGTGATCGGCGACTGCTGCATCATCTCGCGCAGCGTGCCGCGAAGGTCCGCCAGCGAGCCGCGCTGGTCGGCCCAGGTCGCGGCGAGGGTCACCAGTTGTTCGGGCGTGTCCGCGACGAACTCCGGCAGCCCCAGCGCGTTCAGGAGGCTCATCCCCTGGCGCCCGCGGGCGTCGCCGCCGGCGACCGTCAGCACCGGGACGCCCATCCACAGCGCGTCACACGTCGTCACCGCCCCGCCGTAGGGGAACGGGTCGAGCGCGAGGTCCAGCGGTTGATACGCCTCGAAGTAGTCGGCCGTCGGCAACCGGTAGACGAGTTCGAGCCGGTCGGAGGCAATGCCCAGCGCCGTGAACCGACCCGCGAGCGATTCCGCCGACGCGACCGACTGACCCGCGAGCAGCACCAGCCGCGACCGCGGCACCGCCTTGAGGATCGCGGCCCACGACCCGAGGCACGCATCGGAGAGCTTGCCGGGGTGGTTCAGACAGCCGAAGGTGAACGACCGGCGCGCGACGTTCGACGAGTTCGGGGCCGGCGCGTCCGCCGGCGGAACGTACACCCAGCCGAGATCGGGCAGGCGGAGCAGCTTCTCGGCGTACAGCGCGTCGGCGTCCGGCGGGTCGGTGGTCGCGTCGGTCACGCGGTAGTCGATCGCCCTCATGCCGGTCGTCGCGGGGTAACTGAACAGGCTCAGTTGTGTGGCCGCGGGCTTGCGCGCGAACGCGAGCAACCGGTTGCCGGGCGTGTGGCCGTTGAGGTCCGCGAGGATGTCGATCTCGTCGGCGCGGACGATCGCGGCGAGTTGGTCGTCGGGCAACCGCGTGACCGGGCGCCAGGTGTCGGCGAGCCGGCGCAGGCGCGTAAACGAATCGTCCGGCCGGATCGGGCTGGCATAAACGGTAACGTGGAACCGCGCGCGGTCGTGGTGGGTCAGGAGCGCTTCGAGGAACCCGAGCGCGGCCCGCGACCGGAACTCGCCGAACACGTACCCGACGCGGACACGATTGGTTCCGCTGCGATCGCGCTTCCGCGGCAGCTCGGCCGGTAGGAGCGGGCTGGCGTACTTACTCGCCCACTTACTGTGTTCGTCGCGCAACTGCTCCGGCGAAATGGTCGCAGAGTAGAGGAGGTTCGCCAGGAGCGTGCTGCCGGTGCCGGCGTTGGGGGCCAGTTCCAGCGCCTTCCACAGCGCCCCGACCGCCTCGGCGCAGCGGCCCTGCTCGCCGAGACTGGCGCCGACGTTCGCCCACGCATCGGCGAGGTTCGGCTTCAGCCGGAGCGCTTCCTGGTACTCCCGCTGGGCGTCGTCGGTCCGGCCGGCCGTTTCCAGCGCCACGCCCAGCGCGTTGTGCGCTTCGGCGTAGTCCGGTTGCAGGTGCAGCGCGTGCTCGAACGCGGCGGTGGCTTCTTCGGTCGCACCGGCCGCGGCGAGGTGGATGCCGAGGTTGTAGTGCCCGCGGGGCGCGTCCGGGAACCGCGCGACCGATTCGCGCAGGGCGAGGACGGCCTCCGGCACCCGCCCGACACGGGCCAGCGCATCGCCGAGGTAGAGCAGCGCGTCCGGCAGGTGCGGGGCGACGGTCGCGGCGCGCGCGAAGCACTCCACGGCCCGCGCCCAGTTCCCCTCGTCGCTCACCGCCAGCCCGAGGTTGACGAGCGGCGCCGGGGCGTCCGGGGCGATACGGAGGGCATCCTCATAAGCCGTGATGGCGTCGCGCGTGCGCCCGAGCCGCCGGTACAGGTTGCCGAGGTTGAAGTGCGCATCGACGAGATCGGGGCCGGCCGCGATGGCGCGCAGGAAGAGTTGCTCGGCCTCTGTGGAGTCGCGCCGGGAAACGATCGAGCCGAGGTTACTGAGGCACGGGGCGTATTCGGGGGTGGCGTCGAGCAACTGCCGGTAGCACCGCTCGGCGGTGTCGAGGTCGCCGGACTGGTGCGCGGCGATCCCCTGGGTGAACAGCTCGTCCGCGGTGGCCACGGCTCCCTCCGTTTACTCACGCCCCGAGTTCGCCGGCGACCCCGCGTTATTCGCCGACGTAGGGCAAGAGGCCCATGAACCGGGCGCGCTTGACGGCCGTGCCGACCTCGCGCTGGAACGCGGCGCACAGCCCGCTCCGCTTGCGGCTGAACAGCTTGCCCTGGCTGGTAATCAGCTTCTTGAGGTTGGTCACGTCCTTGTAATCGACGAACGCGGGCCGCGGGCAGCCCTCCTTCGTGCAGAACCGGCACCGCCCCTGACGCGATTTGCCCAGCTTTTTCCGATTCATGTCGCCCCACCTGACCCGTGTAAACTGTCTGGATGATTCCGATATTTCGGAAGGTGTCAGGATAGGAGGGCGTTGGGGAGGCGTCAACGGCCGATGTCACATGCCCAGTTCTTGCTTGAGGGCGGCGTACCAGTTGCTGAACCACCCCTTCTTGACCTTGTTGTTGCCGCTCTCCTCCATGACGGTCACGATCATCCGCTTCACGTCGCGGTCGTTCTTCTTGTTCTGCATCGTGCGTTTGGTGTTCGCGAAGATCAGCTCGAACTCCCGCTGATCGACCGCCCCGTCGTTGCCGGCGGCCGTCTCCACCTGGTCGCGAATTTGTTTGAGAATGCGCGACTCCAGGACGTAGCCGAACTCGTCGCACACCTGCCCCAGCACCCCGAGCGCGCTCTCGACCGTGACGCCGAGCTGAATGGCGATCTGAATGATCTCCCGCTCCTCGCCGCGGTCGATGTACTTGTCGTCGTACGCCCGGGCCTTGATCTCGTTCACGATCCGCTTCTTGATGTCGTCGAGTTCCATACCCGGTTCCTCGGTCCGGCCGACTGGAAAGTGGCGGGAGCAGCCCCGTCAGACAGAAGTTCGCCCCGCCGCGCGAGTTCTTGATCGACTTCCCGCCGATTATACCCTACCCTGCGAGCGGTTCAATCGAAGCCGTGTTCACGCGGAGGGAGCCGATGCCGACCGGGGCCGTTGGGACGAACGCGGGCGGGCCGAGCCGGGCCGTGCCCGGGGCCGGGTGGGCACTGGCACTCTTGCTCGGCATCAACCTGTTCAACTACATCGACCGACAAATCCTCTCGGCCACGCTCCCGAAGATCAAGCGCGACGCGAGCATCTTCCGGCCGGACGACGCCTGGATCAACACGAAGCTCGGCGCGCTGACAACCGCGTTCATGGTCGCGTACATGTGCCTGTCGCCGGTGTTCGGCCGACTCGGCGACAGAATGTCGCGGTGGGTGGTCGTCGGGATCGCGGTGATCCTGTGGAGCCTCGCGACCGGCGGAACCGGCCTCGCGACCGGTTATCTACTGCTGTTCTTCACGCGCTGTCTGGTCGGAGTGGGCGAAGCGGCCTACGGTCCGGTCGCGCCCGCGATGCTCTCGGACCTGTACCCGGTGGACCACCGTGGGCGGGTGATGGCGTGGTTCTACATGGCGATCCCGGTCGGAAGTGCCCTGGGATTCGTGGTCGGCTCGCAGGTGGCCGGCACGTCGCTCGGCTGGCGCGGGGCATTCTGGCTGGCCACCATTCCCGGCCTCGCGCTGGGCGTGTTGTGCTTCTTTATGAAGGAACCGCCGCGCCTGACGGCCGGCGGCGCGGTGCTAGCCGACACCGCGGCCCCGAGCTACTGGGCGGTTCTGCGCGAACTTCGCGGGATCCGGTCGTTCGTGCTGTGCTGCGCCGGGATGACCGCCTCCACCTTCGTTCTCGGCGGCGTCGCCACGGTGATGCAACTCTACGTGTTCGAGCGCGAAGCCCGGTTCACGCTCGACGCGAAAGCCATCGACCGGCTCCGCACGGAGGAACGGTTCAAGCGGTCCGACGGCATCCTCACCGTGCCCGAACACGTGCTCGCGAAGCTCGCCACCGGTGCCAGCCCGGACGTGATGACCCTGCCCGAGTTCCAGGAACGGCTTGTGGGGCCGTGGGGCAAACCCAGATTGCTCGACGAGGGCGAGTACGCACTGTATCAGGGCGACATCTTGGAGGCCAGCACGGCAGAGGGGTCGATGACGAACACCACGATCGGCACCTTCATCGGCGGCATCGTGGTCGTCTCCGGGCTGGTCGCGACGCTACTGGGCGGGATCCTCGGCGATTACCTCCGCAACCGCGGGGTCCGCGGCGCGTACTTCCACATTGCCGGGTGGGGGATGATGATCGCGTTCCCGTTCTTTTTGGGGATGCTGTTCGTGCCGTTCCCGCTCGCGTGGGGGCTATTGTTCGTGTCGGTGTTCTTCCTGTTCTTCAACACCGGGCCGATGAACACGGTGCTGGCGAACGTGACGCGCTCGGAAATCCGCGCCAGCGCGTTCGCGATCAACATCTTCGTGATTCACGCGCTCGGCGACGCGATCTCGCCGCTCATCATCGGGTTCGTGTCCGACCTCTCCAGCCTGCACGCGGCGTTCGTTGGTGTGTCGCTGTTCATCCCGCTCAGCGGGCTGTTGTGGCTCCTGGGCGCGCGGCACCTGGACGCCGACACCGCGCGGGCCGAAGGGGTCACTTCACCGCTTCCGCCACCTTCAGCGCCACCCGCACTTGCCACGCGATGAACCCCGCGTAGGCCGCGAGCAAGAGTGCGCCTTCCCACCGCGGCACCTGCAACCCATTGAACAGAACGGGCAAGAGCAACAACGTGAACAGCGCCATCACCGGGATCGCTTCGAGGATCACCCACCGATCGACCACGAGCGGTTGGGCTATCGCGCTCGCCCCGGTCGCGAGCAGCATGTTCCCCAGGACCGACCCGACGACCAGCCCCAGAACGACATCGGAGCGCCCGCGCCGCGCCGCGAGTACCGCCGCGACCGCCACCGGCAACGCGGTGACGCCGGCGGCGAGCGTACTCCCGATTACGAACGACGGGGATTTCACGCGAGCCGCGGTGCCGATCAGCTCCAGCGCAACGAACCGCGCCCCGCCCACGAGTGCCGCGATTCCCGCCAGTGTCAGCACCGCCGCGGCCCACACGGGCACTCGTTCCGGCACGCAACTCGCGAATTCCGCCTTCACCGCGTCCGATTCACTCCGCGCCGCGCGAATCAGCAGCGCGAGCGCTGCGATAAATGCCCCCAACAGAATTACGGCCCCGACCCGCGACACCGGCATGTCCGGGGCGTCGCGCGCGAGGAACCAGAACAGCGCCACCGCGCCGAGCGCGAGCGGAACGGCCGTGTGGAACAGCTTCGCGGTCGCCGCGACCGGGCGCACGAGCACGGCCACACCGAGTACCAGCCCGACACTGGCGACGGTACTTCCGACGATGTGCCCGACCGCGAGCCGCGTCACTGCCGGTTGCCGCAGCACCGCGGCGAGGTCGAACGCCAGCCCCGCGACGCACGGCCCGAAGCACACCGCGACCGCCCCGACCGCGAACGGCCCGCGCCCGGTCGCGCGGTCGAGCCGCGCGGCCCCGAACACGAGCATCGGCGCGCCGACCGCGAGCAACCCCAGCCCGACCGCGAACAGGGCGACGTGTTCCAAGATCAGCTCCTCTACAAACAAGAGTTAACCACAGAGACGCAGAGACGCAGAGAAGACAAGAGAGAAAACTGTTTTCAAGAACTTTGATTCTCTGCTTTCTCTTCTCTGTGTCTCTGCGTCTCTGTGGTTGACTCTTCTCTTCGTCTGAACCCACCGAGGTCCGCGGTTGTCACTTTCTGGACGCGGGTGAAACCCGCACATAAGCCAACTCAACGTTCACTCCGCACACAAGGCGAACCGATGCCGAGCTACAAACCCGCCGACGTGGAACGTCGGTGGCAACAGTTCTGGGAAACGAACAAGACGTTCCGCACGCCCGACCCCGGCGACCCGTCGGTCGAAGGAAAGCCCAAGCACTACATCCTGGACATGTTCCCCTACCCCAGCGGCGCCGGGTTGCACGTTGGCCACCCCGAAGGGTACACCGCGACCGACATTCTGGCCCGCTTCAAGCGGATGAGCGGGTTCCACGTGCTGCACCCGATGGGCTGGGACGCTTACGGCCTGCCCGCCGAGCAATACGCCGTCGAGAAGAACGTCCACCCGCGAATTACGACGCGGAACAACATCGATACGTTCCGGCGCCAAATCAAATCCCTGGGCTTTTCCTACGACTGGGACCGCGAGGTCGATACCACCGACCCGAACTACTTCAAGTGGACCCAGTGGATCTTCTTGACGATTTACGAGACTTGGTACGACGCGGAGGCGAAGAAGGGCCGCCCGATCGTCGAACTGCCAATTCCTGACGACGTGCGGGACCGTGGCCCGGCCGAAGTGCAGAAGTACCAGGACGCGCACCGCCTCGCGTATCAAGCAGAAGTGCCGGTCAACTGGTGCCCCGCGCTGGGCACAGTGTTAGCCAACGAAGAGGTGATCGACGGCAAGAGCGAGCGCGGCGGTCATCCCGTCGAGCGCCGCCCGCTGCGCCAGTGGCTGATGCGGATCACCGCCTACGCCGAGCGCTTGCTGGACGACCTGGAACCGCTGGACTGGTCGCACTCCATCAAGGAGATGCAGCGTAACTGGATCGGCAAGAGCGAGGGTGCGGAAGTTCACTTCCCGCTGGCCGACAATTCGGCCGTCATCACCGTGTTCACGACGCGCCCGGACACCCTGTTCGGCGCGACCTACATGGTGCTCTCACCAGAGCATTCCCTGGTCGCGCAGATCACGACGCCCGAGCAGAAGAGCGCCGTGCGGGAATACCAACAGGCCGCCGCGCGCAAGAGCGACTTCGAGCGTACCGAAACCGCCAAGAAGAAAACCGGCGTATTCACGGGCGCGTACGCCATCAACCCTGTGAACGGCAAACCGGTCCCGATCTGGATCGCAGACTATGTGCTGGCGACCTACGGCACCGGTGCGATCATGGCCGTGCCCGCTCAGGACGAGCGCGACTGGGAGTTCGCGGAGGTTTACAACCTGCCGATCGTCCGCACGGTGCAACCGCCGGACGGCTGGACCGGCAAGGCGTATGTCGAGGACGGCCCCGCAATCAACAGCGACTTCCTGAACGGTCTGCGCGTTGCCGACGCGAAGCGAAAGATGATCGACTGGCTGGAAGAAAAGCGCCTCGGCACGCGTCGCGTGAACTACAAACTGCGTGACTGGCTGTTCAGCCGTCAGCGCTACTGGGGCGAGCCGTTCCCGGTGCTGCACGGCGAGGACGGGGACACGATCGTCCTGTCCGCGGCCTCGCTGCCGCTGGTCCCGCCCGATCTGGAAGACTTCAAGCCGACCGGCACGCCCGAAGGCCCGCTGTCGAAGGCCACCGACTGGGTGAACGTGGTTATCGGCGGGAAGAACTACAAGCGCGAGACGAACACGATGCCGCAGTGGGCCGGGTCGTGCTGGTACTTCCTGCGCTACATCGACCCGCACAACGCGGCCGAGTTCGCCGACCCCGCAAAGCTGAAGTACTGGCTGCCGGTCGATCTGTACGTCGGCGGCGCCGAGCACGCCGTGCTGCACCTCCTGTACGCGCGATTCTGGCACAAGGTGCTGTTCGACCGCGGGTATCTGCCGTGCCCGGAGCCGTTCCAGCGGCTGGTCAATCAGGGCATGATCCTGGGCGAGTACGAGTACCACGTCACGCCGGAGGTGTATGAGGAGAACAAGGTGGCGATTGAGGCCGCGGGAGCCGTCGCGGTTCATGTTCCGAAGAAGGAGGAGGACGACAAGGAAAGCTACGTCCTGCGCGCCTACGGTCCCGGCCCAGACCGACACGCAATCGCGCTGCCCGACGAGATGATCGAAAAGAGGAAGGGCAAGACATATCTGAAGGGGACCGAGATCGAGGTGACGGGCAAGGCCGACAAGATGTCGAAGTCTCGCGGGAACGTCGTGAACCCGGACGACATCGTTCACGAGTACGGGGCCGACAGCCTGCGCCTCTACGAGATGTTCATGGGGCCGCTAGAGGCCGTGAAGCCGTGGAACACGCGCTCGGTGGAAGGCGTCTACCGGTTCCTGTCGCGGGCGTGGCGGCTGATCGTGGACGACGGCGAGGAGTTCAAACTGCACCCGGCTGTGAAGGACGCGACACCCGACCGCGACACGCTGCGCGTGCTGCACCAGACCATCCAAAAGGTGACGAAAGACACGGAATCGCTGAGTTTCAACACCGCGATCGCGGAGATGATGAAGTTCGTCAACCACATGACCGGGCTGGAGGTTCGGCCACGGTCCGTGTTGGAACCGTTCGTGTTGCTGCTGGCGCCGTACGCGCCGCACGTCGCGGAGGAGTTGTGGAAGGTATTGGGGCACGGCCCCACACTGGCCTATGAGCCGTGGCCGAAGTTCGACGCGGAGCTGGCGAAGGAAGACGCAATCGAGATCCCGGTGCAGATCGGGAAGAAAGTCGTCGCCACGCTGATGGTCTCGCCCGACATCGACGCCGCCGCATTAGAGGCCGCGGCCCTGGCCGATGCGAAGGTGCAGGCGGCGCTCGCCGGCAAGACGGTCAAGAAGGTGATCGCCAAGCCCAGGCAGGTGGTGAACCTGGTGGTGTGAAGCGGCCTTCAATCCGAACCCCTCGCCCTTTGGGCGAGGGGTTCGTCGTTAATGACTTTCACAAGTGCCTCTGCGAGCTTTCGGGCAGCGAACTTCGTATCCCGCGCCAGCCGAAAGAACTCACCGAACAGCGTCGGCTTCCGCAGAAGCGCACCGCACGCTTTCAGGGGCGACACGTTCCCGCCGGAGAGCAACCGCACCAGCTCCGGTGACAGCGCGGTGTCAACGGTATCCGACACCGCGCGCACCGCGAGGAACGGTATGCCGTTCTCAGCGCATACCTGCTCGACAGCGGCCGATTCCATATCCACCGCGTCGTGGAATTGGCTCAACTGACATTTTTCCGCAGGATCGCAAACGAGATGATCGACGGTGAGGATTTTGGGCGACTGAACGATGTCGCCAACACGAAGGAAGGGAACCAGCGCGCCGCAAAACCCGCCGGCGATGACGAGCGCCGGGCAATCACAAAGTAACCGCTTCGCGGCTTCGCGGGCGCGAGCGCGTCCGACACCGGAAACGTGAACCGCAACATCCGCGCGCGACCGAATCGCGCGCCGGAACGGCGCGGCCTCGCGTTCCAGCGCGAACACAACGGCGATCACGTCAGTTGCCACATGAGCATCTTGAAGCTGTCGCCGAGCCGCGCGTTCATCCCCAGCGCCGCGGCCACCTCGTACCCGGAGTGCATCATGCAGTGCTCGCACCGCGGGTCTTTGCCGTACCCGTACTCGTCCCAGTCGGTGTCTTCCATGAGGCCGCGGAACGACTCGTGGTGCTCGTCGGTAATGAGGTAACACGGCCCCTTCCAACCTTTTACGTTCCGCGTCGGGCTGGCCCACGCGGCGCAACTCAGTTCGCGTTTGCCTTGTAGGAATTCCTTATACACCGGCGAGGTGTTCATCTTATATTTTTTGAATAGTCCTTGAGCCTCGTTGAATTTCTGTTTGATCTGCTCCCGCGTCAGGAAGATTTCCGCGGCGCCGTTCGGGTTGGTGCTACACACCGCCGCGTAGCCGTATGCAGGCGATAGCATAAATCCATCAACACCCAACTTTGTGAGGTAGGCGTAGAGAGCATCGATCTCGGCCATATCAGTTTCTTTATATACGGTCGTGTTCGTACACACGAGGAACCCGGCCTTCTTCGCGGCCTTAATGCCCTCCACCGCGGCTCGAAACACACCCTTACGTTCAACCATCAGGTCGTGCGTGTCTTCCAAACCGTCGAGGTGAACGTTGAAGAAGAACCGCGACGTGGGCCGGAACAGGTGCAGTTTCTTTTCGATGAACATCCCGTTCGTGCAGAGGTAAATGTGCTTCCGACGCTTCAAAATCCCGCGAACCAGCTCGCCGATGTGCGGGTAGATGAGCGGCTCGCCGCCGCAGATGCTGACAATCGGCGTCCCGGCCTCGTCAACGGATGTTAAGCACTCCTCAACGGTCAGTTTCTCTTTGATGGTGTCTTCATATTCACGAATCCGCCCGCAGCCGGTACAAGTGAGGTTGCAGGCGTGCAGCGGTTCCAGCATCAGCACGAGCGGGAACCGCTTCTCGCGGCCGAGCTTCTTGCGAAGCATATAGCCGGCCATGTCCGTCGTGAGGCTGAGCGGAAAGCGCATATTAACTCCAGATGCTTGTTATTCGGCGAGAGTATGGCGGTACGTACCTTTGGGGCCGCTGGTTCCATGGCCGGAATCGATTCGTACATTCAACGTGTTGATAGCCGGTGGTGAATTAACAGCTTTAAGATAGCGCCCCAGCGCCATGAGCGGGAAATAGACCGAATACATGTGATATTTGAGATAGAACACGCGCGGGAACCCGGTGCCGGTGAACGGCTCCTCCGTCCACTCACCGCCTGGGCGCTGCGTGCCGACCAGGAACTCCGCCCCGGCCCGCACCTCGGCGCTCTCGGCCTCGCCCGCGGCGAGCAGTCCCAGAAGCGCCCACGCGGTTTGGGATGCGGTCGATTCGCCCCGCCCGGCGGTTGCGGGGTCGTCGTAACTGCGACAGCTCTCGCCCCAGCCGCCGTCCGCGTTCTGGACTTCCTTCAACCAACGTACCGCCCGGCGCACGACCGGCGCGGTCATGTCGAAACCGATCGCGTGCAGTCCGACGAGTACCTGCCACGTACCGTAGACGTAGTTCACGCCCCAGCGCCCGAACCACACGCCACTCTCTTCCTGTCGGGCCAAGATGAAGCGAACGGCGGCATCGACCGGCGGCTGACCGACGCGGAACCCGTAGTGACTGAGGGCTTCGAGCACGCGGGCAGTGATGTCCGGGCAACTCGGGTCGAGCATCGCGTTGTGATCGGCGAACGGCACGCGCTCAAGGATTTGTTTGTCGATGTCTTTATCGAACGCGGCCCACCCGCCGTCGCGGTTCTGCAAGGCCAGTAGCCAGTTGATCGCGCGGTGGACCGGTCCCGCGCACGATTCTCGCAGCGCACAGCCGGTGCGGGCGAGAGCGATCAGCACCATCGACGTGTCGTCGGTGTCGGGGTAGAACCCGTTGCGGTACTCGAAGAACCACCCACCCGGCTCGACCCCGCGAACGGTCTTCGACCAGTCGCCGGCGCGCCGCACTTCTTGATCCAGCAGCCACCGCACCGCGGTCTCGCATTCCGGCGAGCGGCCCGGTTGGCCGGCGTCCGCGGCGCCGATCAGTGACAGTGCGGTGTCCCACACCGGCGACACGCACGGCTGGAGGCGGAGCGTGTCGCCTTCGTAAATGCATAGGTCTTCGAGTTGCTTTATCGCCCATTTGAACTCGGCGTCGTCTTCGGGCACGCCGAGGCACCTCAGGACGATCACGTTGTAGACCATCGGCGGGAAGATCGCGCCGATCCCGTCGCTGTCCGCGTACCGCTCGCGCATCCAGTTCACGGCCTTGCGCACCGCCCGCCGGCGGAGCGGTGTGAGTCCCCAGCGTTCGAGCCGCTTGAAGCACCAATCGACGCCGAGGAAGAAATTCGTCCACGAAAACCAGTGTTTTGTAGGCCTTGCGGGCCAGCGCGGGGTTTCGGGCGGGCTGAGGAACAGTTCGCGAACGTGCATCGCTTCCGGCAGCTGCGTGACCGACTTGTACGCGTCCACCACGGAGAGCGGTACGAAGATGGTGCGACTCCACGCCGACATCGCGTAGACGTTGAAGTAGAACCAGCGCGGCAAGAGGATGATTTCGGCCGGCACCGACGGACACGCCGCGTAAGGTATCTGACCGAGGAGCGCGAGGTAAAACCGCGTGAACGAGTTGGTCGCTTCCGCCCCGCCGAGTGAACGGATGACTTCCGCGGCGCGCCTCATGTGCGGGTCGCCGGCGGAGTGCCCGGCGATCTTCAGCGCGAAGTACGCCTTCACCGACACGCTGATTTCCGCGGGGCCGTCCGTGTAATTGGCCCACCCGCCGCCAGGTTGCTGGTGCTTGAGCAGATAGTTCGCGCAGAGTTGGATTCGCGGGTCGTCGTGCTTGCCGAGGAACGCGAGCAGCAGAACGAACTCGGATTCGAGGATCGTGTCGCCCTCGAGTTCGCCGACCCAGTGGCCGTCCGGCTGTTGACGGGCGAGCAACCCGGCGCGGCCGCGCTCGACGGTCGCGGCCAGTTCCTCGAACCAGGCCGCGTCGCGCTCGGAAACGGGTTCGGTCGCGGGGCGCGAGAGCGAAGGCTGCACGGGCGGAGTCCTTTCCTGCCGTGGTGGTTTGTGGGCGGAGAAGTGTATCGAACGCGAAAGTGCGGATTCAAGGGCAAATCAGACCGGATCGCACGGAGTTGTGATTTTCGAGGTGGACCGCCGTTGGAACCCAACGATTCCTTCGGCGGGCGCCCGGTTCCCGGCCAACCGCTCGCGCCCGCCGGTTCGTCTCCGTTCACGAAACCCGCTCATCACCGCGTTCGACGAGGCGCCGATCCGGTGGCCCCCGGTCGGTTAACGGTTTGTGGACCCCCGGAAGCCCGACCGGTTGGGGCGTTGCTCAAGAAATAACCGCCGTAGTTCATGAACTGAGTGGGGTGACCCGTGGTGGGCAGTCCGGTTCCGCCCGCCTGGATATCGCCGATCGCCTGCTGGTTGGCCGAAGCGACCCCCTGGAGGTTCTGGATCGACTGCCGGAACTGCTGTTCCGGGCGGACCAGCCCGTAGTAATTCTGCGCGAGCGTCCCGCCCGGTCGGGTCAGGTTCAGGTACGGGCTGTACGCGGGGCGCGGCGCCCCAACAACAGGGGGTTGGGCGGCCGCGGTGCCCGCTCCGGCGACGATCACACACACGGCACACACGGTCCCGATCGCGAGTGGCTTCATGGTCGGTTACTCCACCTGGATCACCGGAGCGGCCGGGGCGGGCCGCTCCGCGTCGCTCGTTACTGGTTGAAGTTGTTGATCCCGTTGATCCCGGTGCCGCGCGAGCTGCTTCGGATCGCAGTGACGGTCCCCGTCCCGAGCAGCGTGATGCCGAAGATCCGCTCGACCGGTGAGATCACCCGGGCGAGGGCGCTATCGACCCGGATGAGCGGGTACGCGGCCACGAACACGCGGTCGCCCGGCATCAGTTGGTAATTCGTCGCCGTGTCGCCGCACTCGGACACCAAGCGCCAATCGACCGGGAGGATCTGGTGCGGGCACCCGGCCGGGGCCGGTCGCGAGACCCAGATCCGGTCCCTGCTCGACACGGCCGACAGCCCGTTCACCTGCGAAATGGCGTCGAGTACCGTGTCGTTCCCGGTGATCGGTAGCCGGTAGACCGTTTGCCCGATCCCGCCTCCATCAAGGATAACATAATACAGCTTGCTGTTGTAGTTCTGCACGTCCACGAACACTTCGGGGTTCAGCAGAAACTCTGACAGCTGCGATTCGACCGCCCTCCGGACCTCCGGCAGGGTCAAGCCGGTCACCCGCACGTTCCCGTACGTCCCCAGCGCGATCGTCCCGTCCGGGCGCACGAGGTGCGGCCCGCTGATGCGCTGGGCGGCCCGCGACTGCGCGAGCGTGACGGTCACCTTGGGTTCCTTGATCTTCAACTCGCGGAAGTGCTTCTCCAGAACCCCCTTGATCTCGGTCGTGGTCATCCCCGCGACCTTCACCGTGCCCCCGTAGGTCAGCCCGAAATTGACCGTCCCGTCCGGTTCCACTGTAAACGGCCCGGAGAGCGGTTCGTCCAGCAGTGACGGGGTGAGTTGAACGAACAGCACGTCGAGCGGTTCGACCTTGTACGGCGGTTTGGGAATGGCCCGGACGGCCTCGATCAGGAGGATGTCGGGCGGTTCGACGCGGTAGTCCGGGAGGGACACTTTCTCCAGTTCCCGGGGCACCGGCGGGGGCTCGAACGCCGTCGCGGAGGGCGGCGTGTGGCACCCGGCCGCCAGCGCGGGCACGAGAAACAACACGGACAGAAGAGCGGCTCGGTTCCGTGCCACGGGCAACTCCTCCGACAGAGCAGGATCAGCAACCATGAGGAGTTATCGACCGGGCACCACAGCCGGCTTCATCGCGAGCAGCGAAAATCCATAATACCGGCAGATTTTGCCCATATTTTCTTGCTTATCCAGTATGGCACTCCCGTGCCGCAGGCAGTTCGCCGGCGGGAGCCGGGTTACTTCAACACCCGTGCGAGTTGGACGTAGGCCTCCCGTTCGAGCGGGTGGAGGTCGGCCGGCCGGAGCCCGAGATCCTCGGCCCGGCGCCACGCGAGCTTCGCGTCGAGGGGGCGCTCGGCCTTGTGTTCGACCTGGGCCAGGTGGAAGTACCCGACGGCCGTCGGGGCGACGGCGAGTACCTCCTCGAGGAGCGCCCGGGCCGCGGCGACCTCGCCCTTGCGCAGCCGGACGATCGCTTCCGTGTCGAGCAGATCGGGGGCCGGCCCCAGGATCCGTTTCGCCTGGTCGAGCAGTTTCAGCGCGTCGTCGTGTGTGCCCTCGCGGGTGGAGAGCAGGAACGCGAGGTTGTTCATGGCCAGCGCGTCTCGGGGGTCGATCGCCAGCGCCTGGCGATAGAGGTTGGCGGCGGCGGCGTAATCGCCCTGTAAATTGCGGACCGAGGCCAGTAACTGGAGCAGTGCGGCGCGAACCTGGCCCGGCTCTTTCGCCGCGGCCGTCTCCAGCCACCGGGCCACCTTCGCGATGTTGTCCGGTCCCGGGTCCGGGGCCGCATAAAGGATGCCGACCGCGACCTCGCCGACCACCGGAACGGGGACCGACGCCGGCACCGCCTCGCACACCCGAAGCCCCTCGGCCGTCCGCCCCCGGCGCCCGTAAAACGCGGCCAGTGCCAGGGGCGCTTGCGGCCGGGCCGCCTGGGTCTCTTCGACGAACCGTTTCAGGAGCCGCTCCGCGTCCTCGAACAGTCCGATGTCCTCACAGACGCGCGCGAGCGGTCCGACCGGTGCCCCCGGCGGGTCGGCCTTCGCACGCAGGACCGCCCGGGCCGCGGCCGGATCCTTCTTGGCGACGAACAGCCGGGCCATCAGTTCCGCGGTCTGGATCGCGTCCGGCTGGAGCGATTCGAGCTGCTTGACCCACCGCTCGGCCTCCCGGACGTCGCCCTGCTTGAGGAGCCAGGCGGCGTGGAACGCGAGGTAGAGCGGCACCTTCGTGGCGCCCGGTTTCTGGAGCAGGTCCGCCATCACGACCCGGACCTGGGGGCGGTTGCCGACCGCGAGGTGGAGTTGGGCGAGGAGGAACAGATCGGGGAGCGTCAGCGCACTCCGGGTTTCTTCGAGCAGCCGGATGGCTTCCAGCTTGCTCGCCCGGTCCCGCTGCAGCGCCAGCGCGATCGCGCGGAACCGGCGCTGCGTCGGCGTTTCCGTGGTCCCGGGGCCGGGCGCGCGATCGACCAGCCCGAGCGCCTCCAGGGCCCTCCGCGAGGTCTGATAGTCCCGGTCCGCGGCGAGCGCAACGGCGATCATCTGGCGCGCGAAGTCCTTTTCCTCGGGCGATGCCGACTGCATCCCGATCACCCGCGCGAAGGCCTCGCGGGCCTCGGGCAGTTTGCCGGCCTGGAACAGGAAATCGGCCTCGGCCTGGACCGTTCGGAGGTCGTCCGGGCGCTCCGCCCGGGCCGCGCGGAACGCCTCCGCGGCCTTGTCGGCCTGCCCGAGTTCCACCTGGGCCAGCGCGAGGAACAGCGCCCGGTCGATCTTCGCCACCTGGTCCGTTGCCAGTTCGAGCGTCTTGGCCGCTTCCTCTTTCCGGCCGGTTACCACCAAGAAGCGAATCAGAACCCGCCACCCGGCGACCTCGGAGGGGCCCAGTTCGACCGACCGACGGAGCGCGACCTCGGCCTTGTTTCGGTCGCCCGTTGCCCAGTACACCTGCCCGAGCCAGAGGTGATCGTCCGGTTTCTTGGAGTCCGCCGGGACCGCTTTGACGGCCGCCGTGATCGCCGCCTTCGGGTTGTCCGTGCGCAGGTGGACTTCGGCCGCCAGGCGCTGGGATTCGGGTCCGGCCGCCGCTTCCTCTTCGAGCTTTTGGAGGACCGTGGCCGCCTCCCCGAATCGCCCCCGGGCGTGGAGCAGTGTCAGTAACCGGCGCAGGGCCTCCGGTCCGGTCTCCCCGTATTCCACCGCCTCGCGATACTTGGTCACCGCTTCGGGGTTGCCGCGGAGGTCGTAGACCAGTGCTTGGCCGAGCACGACCCGGCCCCACCGGGGGCGCTCGCGGGCGAGTTCGGTGAGTAGGGTCAGTGCCTCGTCAAGCCCGCCGAGTTCGTTGCGGATTTGTGCCGCCCGGATCAGAACGGCCGCGCGTGTCAGTCGGGTGAACGACCCCGCCTCGCCGTCCACCTGCCGAATCTCTTCGCGAATTTTCGTGGTGTCGATCCCGGCCCGGAGGGCACGGTCGAACCGGACCAGGTGCGCCCCGAGATCGTCCTTCCGGACCTCGACGGCCCGATCCCACAAGCGGCCGGCGAGGTCGTCGGCCCCGACCGCGGTGGCGATCGTCGCCAGTTCGCGGAACAACCGGTGCCGCTGACCGGCCGGGAACTTGTCCGCGTCGGTCGTCAGGGTCGCGAGCTTGGCGGGCAGGTCGGGCGCCTTCACCTCGACCCACAGCCGGGCGCGGGCGATCCGGAGTTCGGGCGAGTCCCCGGCCTCCTTCGCGCCGGCGTCCAGCGCCGTCGTCGCCTGTTCGGGTTTGTTGGCCAGCAACTCCTGGCGGGCCAGCGCGACCCACACCGCGATCTCCTTCGGCCGCTTCGCGCGGAGCTCGTCCAACACTTTTCGGGCCTCGTCGGGCTTGCCCTCGAGGTTCAGCAGGTCCGCGCGGACGAGATACAGGTCCGTCGGCACGCGGTCGGGCGGTGTGTCCTTGAACGCCGATTCGGCCGCGACGAGCGCCTCGCCGGCGGGCTTCCAGTCCCGCTTATCGGCCGGGGCCCGTAGCGCCCGGAGCAACTCGAACCGGGCGACCTGCACCCACGCCCCGGGCGCGCGGTCCTTGAGCCGGCGGTAGGTGGCCAGCGCGGCGTCCGACCGGCCGAGGGCGGCGTGGGTCTCGGCGACGCCGGCCGTCGCCAGAACCCAGAGCGGGTCGGACGGGTCGTCGGGCGCGGCCCGGGTGTACGCCTCCAGCCGGCGGTCGTGCTCTCCGATCTGAGCGTAGCACCGACCGAGGAGGAAATTGACCCGGCGCGCGAGGGCCGGGTCGCCTACCACATCCGGCCGCACCTGTTCGAGCAGCAGCGCCGCGTCCAGCCACCGCTCCCGGAGCGCCAGGATGCGGGCCCGCTCGTAGTCCCCCAGCGCGACCGGCAGCCCGGCCCGGAGCTGTTGAAGGGTCTCTTCCGCCCCGGCCGCGTCCCCGGCCTGGATCTGATAATCCACCAGCGCCAGGCTCAGGTCCACGGAGTCGGGCAGCGCGGACAACCCCTTGCGGATCACAGCGATGGCCTCCGC
>CAZBXY010000083.1:0-26395 GCA_964495365.1 uncultured Frigoriglobus sp.
ACCTCCACTGGCAGGCGCTGGCGCGGCAGCACGACTGCGCCCTGTTGTCGCCGGCCTACGAGCAACCGGAGAAGGCCGATTGCCAGATGTGGTGCGACCCGCGCAACGGTTCCGGCGCGGCGTTCCAGAAGTGTCTGGCCGACCTCGGGGCGAAATCGGGGCACCCCGAGCTGGCGAAGGTGCCGTGGGCGCTGTGGGGGCACAGCGGCGGCGGTCACTGGGCCGGCGGAATGGTGCTGCTGCACCCGGACCGCGTGGCCGCGGCGTGGCTGCGCTCGGGCGTGCCGCTCTTGAAGGACGACCCGACCCGCAAGGGCATCAAAGCTCACACCCTGCCGGACGCGGCACTCAAGGTGCCCCTCATGTGCAACCTCGGCACGAAGGAAGGGGTCACCGAAAAGGGCAAGCAGTTCGCCGGCGTGTGGCCCGCCACCGAGCTGTTCTTCAACGAGATTCGGGGTAAAAACGGCCTCATCGGCGTCGCCATCGACCCGCTGTCGAGCCACGATTGCGGCAACCAGCGCTACCTCGCCATTCCATGGCTGGATGCGTGCCTGACCGCTCGCCTGCCGAAGGCCGCCGGCGATCCGCTCGTCGCGATGCCGACGGATCGGGCGTGGCTGGCTCCCGTTCTCGGCGGCGAAGCCGCTCCGGCCGCGAAGTTCGCCCGCGAGCCGCTGAAAGCCGCGTGGCTCCCGAACGAAGCGGTGGCGAAAGCGTGGACGGAATACGTCAAGGACACGAAGGTGACCGACACGACTCCCCCGCCCGCACCGACGAACGTGCGCCTGAAGGGCCACACGCTGACCTGGGAAGCCGAGGCCGACCTCGAAAGCGGGCTGGCGGGGTTCGTCGTCGAGCGCGACGGCCAACTCCTCGCCAACGTGCCCGAACAGGGCAAGAACCCGTTCGGCCGGCCGGTCTTCCAGAACCTTCAGTACAGCGACACGCCGTCGCAACCGCTCATCCTGATGCAGTTCACCGACACCAAACCGGAGGCCGGCAAGAAGCACACCTACCGCGTCATCGCCGTGAACACCGTCGGCCTGAAGTCGAAGCCCAGTGCAGAAGCGGCGCTCGCGGCACGGGACGCGGGCGACCGCAACGGGCCGTCAATAATTCGACTCGCGCGATGAACCCGGGCCGCACCCGGCGCGTCTATTCGCCGGGTATGGTAGACTATCCGGGTCGCCCGCCGTCGCGGGACTTTGCTGCGACTTCCGAACTTACCTGTGAAGTGAGAGCTCAAAGTCGCATCGTCACTCCCCGGCGGCGGGCGGCACCTCGAAGGCCCCTCATGTTTGCCGAGCGGACCCAGCGCGAGGACATCGTCCACTTTCTCAACGCCTGCTACGCCTGCACGGGGCAGCGCGAGTTCTACGAGAACGCCAACAGCCAGCGCGTCTCCATCGACTTTCTCCACCAGTACATGCTCGGCAATTACCGCTCCATCTACGCCCGGGCGCTGGCGGTCGGGATCAATCACTTCAACCAGTCGCAGATCATCCTGAGGCTCCTCGGCTCCGGGAAAGAGGCCGCGCCGGGCGAGGGCGCGCTGATCGCCCGCGCGCTGGCGACGATGCCGCCGCAGCGCGCCTGGAAGACACTCCGCGACGCCCGGCGGCAGGGGATCAACAACCGCCGGGCGCGGGCGATCGCGCGCGACTACCTCCGCGGGCGCGACGCCGCCTTCGACTGCGTGAAGTACCGCAACAAGGTGAAGGCGGTCGCGTGCCACAACCACCTCCCGCTGCCGGGCGAGGCGGGCCGGTTCCTCTTCGAGAAGCGCGTGACCGTGTTCCAGACGCCGCTGTTCGAGCAGGTGCGCCGGGCGTGGCACAGCACCGAGGCCGTGTACGAACTGCCGTTCACGGTCGCCGAGGGGCTGGCCGCCAAGCACCGGATCCCGCGCGAGCAGTTTTTGGCGAAGATCCGGCCCCGCATGACGCAGGCCGAAAAGCTGCGGACGCAAAAGGCCGCCGGCGTCGAGATCGACCTCGCCCGCTCGCCGCTCACGAAACTCGTGTTCTACGCCCTGTCGCTCCCGGAACCGACCGAAGCGGTACTGTCCGCGATCCAGCACGCGGCCGAGCGGCTCCTCCAGCGCGCGCCGCTGGCGCTCGGCACGGTCGCGGCCGTACTCGACAACAGTTACTCGACCTCCGGCACGCAGGAGAAGAAGCGTAGGCCGCTCGGGGTCGCGTGGGCCGTCGATCGCGTGTTGGCCGCGGCGAGCCGGGAGTACCGCGCGTTCTGGACACACCCGTTCACCGGGCCGCGGCCCAAAGCCCGCGGCGCAACCGACCTTTCGACGCCGATCCTCGCCGCCCTGGAAACATCACCAGAACTGCTCGTGATCGTCAGCGACGCCGTGGAGAACGACCCGCCGGGCGCCGCGGGCGCCGTGCTGAAATACTGGCAATCACAGCTCGACCCGAAGGGCCGCGTGACGATCGTCCACCTCAACCCGGTGTTCTCGGCGAGCGACTACGCGCCCCGCGCCCTCACCGAGAGCGTGCCCACCGTCGGGTTGCGCGATGCGGAGGGCCTGCCGACGGCGCTGGCGTTTGCCCAGTTCGCGACCGGGGCCGCCACGCGGGCCGACCTGGAAGCGTTCCTGGACCGCCGCGCCCAGGAGTTCCTCGCCGCGGGGCCGGAGGCCGGTCATGCTGAATGACCTGACCCTCGCCCCGTCGCAGGCGTGCGGCGCGTTCCGCCTCGTGCCGCTCTTGCGAAAGGAACACCGCACGGACCTGCGCCTCGGGCTGTCGGAGGAGTGGGGCTTCGCGGTGCGACTGTCGAACGCGGTCTACACGAGCTACATCCCGCACGCGCTCGTTCTGGAATGGGCCGCCGGCGCCGCGCCGGTCGCGACCGTCGGCACGCAACTCAAGAGCGTGCGGACCAAATCCCCGGTCCCCGCCGGCGTGTTCCACCGCATGGCCAAGCGGCAGGAGGGCCGGCGGTTGCGGTTCCTCCCGCTGCACCTGGCGATGGAGGGACTCCTCGCCTTGCACTTCGGCGGGCCGACGGTGCAGTGGGGCTACTTCTCGCGCGAGGCGATCTCAAAAGGGATGAGTCCCAGGGTCGAAAGCTCCGTTGCGGGCTGGGAACTCGAAGGATTCGAGGAAGCCCTCCGCGTATTCGAGATCCACGAGGGGCAAGTGGGCGTGCTGGTGTTCGTCGCCGACGCATTGGCCGCGGCGTTCGTGACCCCGCACCCGGACGACTATCGGGCGCTGCACGATACCCTGTTGCAAGACTTCTTCGGCGAACTGATCTGGCAGTACGCGGTGATGTACCCGAGTCTCCCGCCGTGTGAGTTCCCGGCCCGGCCGGAGTCGGTCCGCTCGCTCGAAGACTTGCGCGAAGCGGTCGCGGTCATGCGCCGCGAGTGGGCCGCGTTCGGCCGCGCGGCCTCGATCGGACTGCTGGACGTACCGGTGACGGCGGAGACGGTCTACGAGGCCGGGCCGTTCAAACTGGAGCGATTCATCGGCAGCCTGAACCCGAGCGCCGAGAACCACATCGGCGAGCGGATCGTTGCCCCGGACGGCTCGCTTCAGTATCTGAAGACCTTCCGACTGTCGGCCGCGCAAACCCGCCGAGCGTATTTGCTGAAGCAGTTGGCCGATCACGACTGGAACCTGGAGTCGATCGCAAAGAAGTACAAGTTGACCGCCAACGACATCCTGCTCCAGTACGAGAGCCAGGGCTACGGCTGGCTGTTCCACCAGCACGTGCTGGACGCCGCCCGCGCCTACGTCCGCAAGAAGTCGTGAGCGTCGAGGCGCCGCCGAGTTCGTGTTCGCTTCCGTACAGGTTTGCCAACGGCCGTCGATCGGCAGGAGCGGGCCGACCGGACACGTGCCCGAAACGCCCCGGGTTCCGGGTGTCATTGTCCGGCGGGTTCTGGCCCCGCTCGCGAGCACAAGCCGAACCGACCTACGGCTTCTCGAACAACTTCGCGTCCAGTTTCTCGGCGTCTTTGGCGTCGGAAAGCGTCGCCTCGATCATCGTTTTGCCGGCGCGAACCACCTTCAGTTTCGTGAAGTGCTTGCGCCCGTTCGACTCCTTGTAGTCCGAGTAGTACGCCTCGTCGAGCACCGGTTTCCAGTTCTGAAACTCGTCCTTCACGGTCATTTCCGACTTCACCAGTAGCCCGCTGTCCTTGTCGAAGTACAGCGTGACCGCGGGGCGCTTGTCGCGGGTCACCGTCACGCCAGCGGTCGGCTTGCCGGCCACGTCTTTGCCCTTAGTGGTTGCGAGCGCGAAGCCCTTGTCGGTCACGAGCGGGGTGAGCGACACGACCCACAGTTGGTACACCTCGCCCCGCACGTACTCCAACTTCTCGCCGGTGACCTCGCGAACCTTGTCGCCCTCGGCCTCCCACGCCCGTTCGCCGTTGGTCACCACGGTGATGCGGATTTGGGCGTCGCCGAAGGTGCCGACGAGGGCGAACCGGTACTTGTCGGGGGCCTGGAACGCCCACTCCGCGGTGTACGGCAGTTCAAAGCCCCCGCCGGTGAACTTCCCCTTGTCTTTCCACGTCGTCGCGGTGTTCTTGCTGCCGGGCTTGTCGCCGCGCGCCTGGATCGCCTTTTCCACGACGGCTTTCGCATCGGCCGCGTCATCGGCGCGGACCGCGGGGGCGAACGCAAACACCAGCCCGGCGAGCGGGAAAAGAGCGGAACGCATGAGGAGCCCTCAACGGGGAAGTGCCCGGCGAACGCGCCGGGTGTGCAGATGATGGTAGTGACGGACGCGGAAGGGAATGTCGGTTGTTTTTAGAGTAGTAGGCACACGCCGTGTGCCGTCGGTAGTCCTCCCGTGAAGCGACGGCACACGGCGTGTGCCTACTACTTTCGTTCCCGGTTTTTCAACGACTTTCGGCACCGACACCTCCGAGCGGTAGTAGGGCGCGCCGTCGCGGGTCACGACGACTTTCGTGTGTGATCCTTGCGTCCGTCGGCCTCCTTGTAATCGGATACCACCGCCTCTTCCAGCACCTCCTTGTCGTCCGCGCCCGGGTCCTTCACCGTCGCCTCGCGCTTTACCAACAGCCCGGTTTCCTTGTCGAAGTAGAGCGTGACGACGGGCCGCTTCCCGTTTCGCACCGTCACGCCGGCGGCCGGTTTGCCGTTCACCATTTTCTCCTTCGCGGTGGCGAGTTTGAACTCGTCGGCCGCGAGGAGTGACGCCAGGAACTCGCTCGCGCCGATTTTGGGGATGTTACGCGAGCGGAACGGCACTTGGCGCCTGTCGTTCCTTGTGCGATAGTAAGAAGAACAGATTCACCCACCCGCTGACCCGTCCCCGTCGGCCCGCGTTGCCGCTCCCCCTGCGGCGCGGGCCACAGCGGTTGCGCGTCTGGTTCGCACTCACCTTCGCCCGCGGGGATGTCCCATGTTCTTCGAGGTCAGAGTCGACGGGCAAACTGTGCTGTTCAATCTCGCCCAGGTCACGCGGATCAAGATCGCTCCGCAGTCCGGCGAACAGACCGCGGTCACCTTCTGCTTTACCGACGGGCGCGAGGAAACCGCTTCGCTCAACCCCACGGTTTTGCAGCGGCTGCACACCGCCCTGCCGCGATCCTCGGCCTACGGTTCCGGCGGGATGGGCTGACTTTGCTGCCGTTTGGGGCTTCACGAACGCTCGCGAAGCCCCAAACGGCAAAACTCAACGGCAAAAAATCTTGGGCGCTGTGTCTGCGCACTCGGTTGATGGGCTTCAGGTTGAGGTTGTGTCGGAGTGGATCGCCCGGTTGCCTTCAAAAACACGGAAATCCAAACGAAGATTTCCCTTGCCCGCGGCCGAATGACACCCGAAACTTGCATTTGGGTGGTCGGTTGAATCGGTATCCCGCCCCGCGCTTCTCCCGCCGGTTTTGCTTGTTCTGCGCTACACAAGGACGATTCCCGCCTCGCCCGCCGAGACGCTGCCATGTTCTCCCGCCGATTCCTCTACACGCTCGCCGCGTGCGCCATCGTCCCCGGCGTGAGTCGCGCCGATGTCGAACTGCCCACCGGCGGCCGGGTCCAGAACGTGGACTTCGAGCGGCACATCATGGGCCTGCTCTCGAAGGTCGGGTGCAACGCGGGGAGTTGCCACGGCTCGTTTCAGGGCAAAAACGGCTTCCGCCTGTCGCTGTTCGGCTACGAGCCGGCGATGGACTTCGCCAATTTGACACGAGACAACCTCGGGCGCCGCGTCAACACCCAAAAACCGGACGAGAGCCTTCTTCTCTTGAAGGCGACCGGTCAGACGTACCACGACGGCGGGATGCGGTTCGGCAAGGACGGCTGGGTGTACAACGTGTTCCGCGCGTGGATCCAAAACGGAGCCAAGTGGACCCGCGGCAGCGGCGAGATCAAAGAGTTGAAGGTCACCCCGGGCGATTTCGCGCTCTTGTCCGACAGCAAGCCGAAGCAACTGGTCGTCACCGCGACCTTCGCCGACGGCACCACCGAAGACATCACCCCGTTCTGCGACTTCAAGATTTCCGACGACGCCATCGCGGCCGTATCGCCGTTCGGGCTGCTCACACCCCGCCAGCCGGGCGACGCAGGCCTCACGGTGCTCTATCGCGGGAGCGTGAAGGCGATTCGCGTGCTGGTCCCGGCGCCCGTCGGAAAGGGCGCGTACCCGGTCGTACCGGAAGTGAACTTCGTTGATAAGGAAGTGTTCGCGAAGCTGAAGATGATGAACGTCGTGCCGAGCGACCTCGCGGACGACGCGATGTTCCTTCGCCGCGTGTACATCGACACGATCGCCCAGCTCCCGCCGGCGGAGGTGGTGCGCCAGTTCCTCGCGGACACCGATCCGAAGAAGCGCGAGAAGATGATCGACAAGTTGCTCGCACACCCGCTGCACGCGGCGGTGTGGGCGACCAAGCTTTCCGACATCACCGGCAACAACACGCTGGCACTGGAACAGCCCAACCGCGACCAGGCGATGCGGTCGCAGATGTGGCACGACTGGATCCGCAAGCGCATCGCGGACAACGTCCCTTACGACCAGATCGTGCGCGACATCCTCACCGCCACGAGCCTCGATGGGCAGAAACCGGAGGAGTGGCTGGAGTTCGTCAAGAAGGTCGAGGAGCAGGCCGCCAAGGGCGTGAAGACCGACTACCCCGATAAGAAGACGCTCGACCTGTTCTGGCGGCGGCAACAACAGATCCCGATCGAGCAGTGGGGCGAGAAGGTCGCCGCGGCCTTCTTGGGCGTCCGGCTCGAATGCGCCCAGTGCCACAAGCACCCGACCGACCGCTGGACGCAGGACGAGTACTGGGCGTTCGCCAACGTGTTCGCGCCGGTCACGTTCCTGGTCAACGCCAACGGGAACAACGCCTTCAGCAGCCCCGAGGTGAAGAAACTGGCCGACGCGGAGAACGCCGAGCGCCGCTCGAAGGCCATGCCCAACAACAACCAGGTCAACCTCATCCGCGAGATGTTCGTCAGCGCGGTCGGCAACCGGATGCGTCCGAACCCCGCGACGAACAAGATCCCGCTCCCCAAGACGCTCGGCGGCGATGTCATCAGCGTGAAGCCGGGCGAAGACCCGCGGGCGAAGCTCGCCGAGTGGCTGACCGCGGCCGACAATCCGTTCTTCGCCAAGGCGTTCGTGAACCGCGCGTGGGCGCACTACTTCGGCGTCGGGCTGGTCAACCCGGTGGACGACTTCTCGCTGGCGAACCCGCCGACCAACGCCCGACTGCTCGACGCGCTCGCGGCCGATTTCATCAAGAGCGGCTACGACATCCGCAGACTGGAACGCACGATCCTCTTGAGCCGCACGTACCAACTGAGCTACGTGCCCAACGAGACCAACCGGTTCGACAAGAACAACTTCTCGCACGCCTACATCCGCCCGATGATGGCCGAACAGGTCGTGGACGTGCTGAACACGGCTTTGGGCGTGGAGGAAACGTTCATCGGGCCGGACGCGCCGTTCGCCGGGCTGAAGATGGTCGAGGTCGGTTCCAGTCGGCTCAACAGCAACGTGTCCTACGCCCTTCGCATCTTCGGCCGCCCGCCGCGCACGACCGCCTGCGACTGCGAGCGGGCGATGGAGCCGGCCCTTCCGCAAACGCTGTTCCGCATGACCGACGCCGCGGTGATGGCGAAGTTCACCGACAAGAACGGCCGCGTCGCGGCGCTGGCCAAAACCAAGATGAGCGACGAGGAGCTGGCCGAAGAAGCCTTCCTCGCAACGCTCTCGCGCTTGCCAAAGGCGAAGGAAAAGGCCGACGCGATCGAGCACCTGAAGACCGCGAAGAACCGCACCGAGGGCGTCACCGACCTGCTCTGGGCGCTGGTGAACACGCGGGAGTTTATTCTGAACCATTGACAGAAGGCGAACCCCGCCCGCAAGGGCGGCGGGTGCAGTCGCAAGGTCGCCAAGACACCCCCGCCCTTGCGGGCGGGGTTCGCCAAGAATCACCCGTTCCCACCCTCCACACAGGAGACCGCTGCCATGTCCGCGATCCGCCGAACCGACTGCGAAGGTTTCCACCGCCGCGACGTGCTGACCATCGGGTCGGCCGGAATGCTCGGCCTCACGCTCCCTGGCATCCTCGCCTCGGAGGCAAAAGCCAAGGGCAAGGGCAAGACCGACGCGAAGGCCAAGAGCGTCATTCTGCTGTGGCTCGCCGGCGGCCCGGCGACCATCGACATGTGGGACAACAAGCCCGAAGCCCCGGAGGGCATTCGCGGCGAGTTCAAGAGCATCGACACGAGCGCTCCGGGCGTCCAGGTTGCAGAAACCTTCCCGAAGTTCGCGCAGGTGGCCGACAAGGCCACCATCGTGCGGTCGCTGTACCACACGATCCCGAGCCACAGCCCGGCGACGATCTTCATGACGACCGGGAACAAGCCCACCGCGGCGCTGCAATACCCGTCGATGGGGTCGGTCGCGGCCAAGATGCTCTCGACTGAAGTCGGTGTGCCGCCGTACGTGACCTTCGGCGACATCCGCAACGGCACCGCGGGCCTGTCGGGCTACCTGGGCACCGGGTACAACCCGTTCGTGATCGAAGGCAACGGGAACAACGCCAACCGCGGTGCCGGGTTCAGCGTTCGCGGCCTGACGCTCAAGGGCACCTTCACGCTCGAAGAACTGGAGAAGCGGGACGCGCTCCTGAAGAAGTTCGACACCGGCTTCGCCGGCCTGGACAGCTCGAACGACCTCGTGGACGGCCTCGACACGTTCCACCAACAGGCGCTCGAGATCCTGCGGAGCGACAAGACCCGCAAGGCGCTGGACATCAACACCGAGAAGACAGCCACCCGCGACCTCTACGGCGCCACGCCGTTCGGTCAGGGCGCGCTGGCGGCCCGGCGGCTGGTGGAAGCGGGCGTCCGGTTCGCCACCGTCAGCTTCGGCGGCTGGGACACGCACAGCCAGACGTTCAACGCCCACAAGACCCGGCTCTGCCCGACGACCGACCAGGTGCTCTCGGCCCTCATCCGCGACCTCGACGAGCGCGGCCTCCTGGACAGCACGATCGTGATGTGCGCGGGTGAGTTCGGGCGGACGCCGAAGGTGAACAAGAACGTGGGCCGCGACCACTGGGCGCGGTCGATGGCGTGCGTGCTCGCGGGCGGCGGGTTCAAGCGCGGTTACGCCCACGGCACCACCGACGCTTCCGGCATGGCCCCCGCGACCGAGCCGGTCACTCCGGACGACGTGTCCGCGACGATCTTCCGCAACCTGGGCGTGGACCCGGCGATGGAACTGCAAACCCCGACCGGCCGCCCGGTGCAGCTCTACCGCGAGGGCCGCGTGATCGAAAAGGCGCTGGCGTAAGGGCCGAAAACAAGAAACAAAACTGGCCGCGGATGAACACAGAAAGACACGGATCAGACAGAGAGCAGAGTTCAACTCCGTCTTCTGCCCGATCCGTGTCTTTCTGTGTTCATCCGCGGCTCTGTCTTCTGGCCTCTGTGACTCTGTCTTCTGGCCTCTGTGGCTCTCTGTCCCTGTTCTTGATGGCCGGCCCGGCGGCGGGTACATTAGTTCTCAACCAGCCGACCGCTCTCATTCCCCCGATCGGTCATTCCCATGCCACGATCCTCCTTCGGCGTCCGGTTCGCGCTCGTCGCGATTTTTGCCGTGTTCGCGCTCGCCTTCCTGCTGTCGCCGAGCCAGGCCCAACCGGGCGGCATCGGCGGGCGCCCGCCGGGCGCGGGCGGGATCGGCGGCCGACCGCCGGGCAGCATCACCGGAATGCCTGGCCCGCCAGGCATCCCCACGCCGCCCGGCCCGCCCGCGGGCTTCGGGGGAATGCCCGGCCCCGGCGGAATCACCGGCGCCGGCGGCCGCCCGCCCGGCAGCGTCACCGGGATGCCCGGCGGACCGGGGATCAGCGGCGCCGGTGGCATCAGCGGAATGGGCGGTCCCGGGTTCGGCGGGACGGGTGGTCCCGGGTCGTTCGGGCCGTCCGGCACGGTCTACTCCTGGAGCTGTGGGAAGTGCGGCGCGGTGCTGGGCACGACCACGACCCCCAACGGGTCCGGCCACACCCGCTGCCCGGTGTGCGGCGTCACCTTCAGCGGCACGACCATTTCTCCCGGCCCCGGCGGTATCGGGGCCGGGCCGGGCTTTCCGTCGGGGGCGCCCGGAATGAACGGGGTTCCGACCACCCCGCCGGCCCTGCCGACGAACCCGGCCCTCGGCGGTCCGGTCACGCCCACCCCGGCCCCGACACCTGCCCCCGGCCCGGCCGCGGCCCCATTGTTTTCGGACGACAGCGGGTCCGCGAACGACGAGGACCGCGCCCCGAGCGGCCGGTCGCGGGCGATCAAATTGATCGGGATCGTCTGCGGGTCGATCTTCCTGCTCGGCGCGATCGTGGCGCTGGCGTTCGTGGTGGCCCGATCCGGCGCGCCGCAGCCGACCCGCCGGCCCCCGCCGCGGCGCCGCGTGTACGAGATCGATTGACGGTTGGTGTGGAACGCGATCACGAAGACCCGCCGGCGCTGCATTTGGGCGCCGGCGGGGTCATTTTTCGCCCACCGGGGCGCGCGCCGCCGGCGGGGGTGGGGCGGCGTCGGGTATCGGCGGCTCGTGCGGCGGGAACAGGCGCCCGGCGAGCCACGGCACCGCGGCCAACACGACCAGCGCCAGCACCGTGGCGAGAATCGCGGTCGTTTCGCGGCCCAGCCCGGCGGCGACCCCAATCGCGGCCGTCAGCCAGACGCTCGCGGCCGTCGTCAGCCCCTTGATTTCCTCCTCGCGCCGGCCGTTCAGGATCGTCCCCGCGCCGAGGAACCCGATCCCGGCGACCAGCCCCTGAATCACCCGCGACACGTCGGCCGCCGACCCGCCGGGGAGCTGCGCGACGATGACGAACAGGGCCGACCCGATCGCGACGAGCATGTGCGTCCGCAGCCCGGCCGCTTTCCCTTTTTGTTCGCGCTCGAACCCGATCAGCCCGCCGAGTACGGCCGCGAACAAGAGCCGCACTCCAATCTGCGCGGCCTGCGCCGCGTCCAGGTCGCCGAAGTCGCTCGCGACCGCCTCCCAAACCTTCTGCCAGGTGTTCATGAGCGTCACTCTGCATCCCGCGTGCCGCAATCCGTGCCGGCGCGAATGCGGTAAATGGTGCCCTTCGTGCGCTCGCCGCCGGGTTCACCGGCGCGGGCGAAGTCGGCGGTCACGTCGTAGCCCGCTTCTTGCAGCTTCCACTTGAACGTGCGGGCCGGGAGCCGGTCCGGGTCGGCGATCAGGCACACGCCCCCGGGGGCCAGCACCGCGTCGAGCAGCCGCACGAGCGGCGCCACGAGCCGTTCCTCGTACATCAGATCGGACCCGATCACGACCGGGTACTTCACGTCGTCGGGCGGGCAGCGGAAGTCCAGCGGCATCGTGCGGAACCCGCCCGGGTAGCCGTTGAGCCGGGCGTTGGCCGCGGCGAAGGTGAGAGCGGTTTCGTCCACGTCGGAAAAGGTGACGCGCAGCCCGCGGGCGAGGCACGCGACCCCGGCCAGCCCCAACCCGCACCCGACTTCCAGCACGCTCAGGGGTTGCGCGGATTCGTCCCACGGCTCGCGCAAGACGGCCTTCGCGAGCATCCGCGCGCTGGGCCAGAGCGTGGGCCAGTACGGGACGTACTCGTCGGCGGCGTATGCGGAGCGGCACCACGGGTGGTCGAGGAGCCGGTCGGAATTCGCCGGGCGGTCGAGGAGGAACGTGTAATCGCCGACGAACACCGTTTCGCGAACGGTCTCGGCGACGACCTCCGGCGGGGTGCGGTGGAAGCGCGGGGGCATGGGGTAAGAGCGGAACCACTCACAAAGGCACACAGACACAGACGAACTCGCTCGCCGCGGTGCGCCGATGTCCGAACCTCGAGTTCGCGTTCGTCTGTGTTGATCCGTGACCGTCGTCTGTCCTCGGCCCTCTACTTCGTGGCGGAGGGCTCGTCCTTGAACAATTCGCTGATCGATTCGTTGCCGTGGATACGGTGGATCGCGTTGGCCACCAGCTTCGCGACCGAGATCACTTGAATACACGGCAGGGCTTCTTGCTTCGCCGCCGAGAGCGGGATGCTGTCGGTGATGGCGAGCTGGTCGAGCGGGGCCGCCCGGAGCCGCTCGATCGCCGGCCCGGACAAGACGCCGTGCGTCGCGCACACGTACACCTTCTTCGCCCCGGCCGCCTTCGCCGTGTTCACCGCGCCCACGATCGTCCCGGCGGTCGAGATCATGTCGTCGTAGATCACGACCGTCTTGCCGGCGACCGAGGCCCCGATCATCGGGCCGTGCTTCACCTCCGTGGCGCTGCTGCGGCGCTTGTCGGCGATCGCCAGGTCGCCGCCCACGTGTTTTTTGAAGTCCAGCGCCTTCTTGATGCTCCCCTCGTCCGGGCTGAGCACGACCAGCTCGTCGGCCGGGATGTTCAAACTGCGGATGTGCCGGGCCAGTTCGCGGTTGGCGTACAGGTGGTCCACCGGGATGTCGAAGAACCCCTGAATCTGGGCCGCGTGCAGGTCGAGGGCCAGCACCCGGTCGGCCCCGGCCCGGGTGATGAGGTTGGCCACGAGTTTCGCCGAGATCGGGACGCGGCTCTTGTCCTTGCGGTCCTGCCGGGCGTAGCCGTAGTACGGCAGAACGGCGGTGATGCGGGCCGGGCTGGCGCGCTTGAACGCGTCCAGCATGATGAGCAGCTCCATCAGGTGCTGGTTGACCGGGGTGCAGGTCGATTGCACGACGAACACGTCGCGCCCGCGCACGTCCTCGTCGATGCTGACCTTCGTCTCGCCGTCCGGGAAGTCCTCGAGCGTGACCCGCCCCAACTGGACGCCGAGGGTCTTGGCGATCCCGTCGGCGAGCGGCCGGTTCGAGCGCCCGCCGAAGATCTTCAAATGGTTGTTTCCGTTGCCGAACACGGCCGTCTCCTGTTCCGTGGGTGGCCGCATTATGGCCGACGCGGGCGCTCGGTGCCAGCGGATATGTGTCGATGTCGAGTGTATCGGGCGGCCCGGAGATCGGGTATCGTGGCTCTATCGAACCGTGGGGGCTCCGTGCTTGTCTTCGTGGCACAGGCTTTCCGGCCCGTGTCTCCGATGTGGCGGCCGAAGCGCGGCGCGGGTCGCCACATGAACCCCACTCGCGACCGATTGGGAAACACGGGCCGGAAAGCCTGTGCCACAAGAACAAGGACCGGCCGGAGCCGGTCCCTGCGAACGGGGCGTTCTCAGCGCGCCGGGCCGAACTGCTGCGGCCGGTAGCCGGGCAGGGCGCCCGGGTCGAGGGCGAACGCGTACACCCGAAACGGCTTCTCCGCGACGAAGTCGTTGTCCGCGGTGACCAGCAACAGGCGCCGGCCGTCGGGCAGGTCCGGGCCGAACGCCAGTCCCTCGAACTTCTCGGGACACTCCGCCCCGGCGATCCCGAACTTCGGTGCGAGCAGGTCGAGGAACGGTTCCTTCTTCATCGGGGTGACGGCCGGCGGCAGCATGCCACCGGGCAGGGCCGCGACCGCGCTCACGTCGGTCGCGCCGGTCAGATCGGCGCGGAACAGCTTCTTGCACTTCGCGTCCGGGCCGCCGAGGCCGTCGCGCTCCAGCACGAGGAACTCGTGGTCGCTTACCGCGAGGATCTCGCTCACCCCGTTGACCGGGTCGGCCAGTTGGTAGACGAACTCGCGGGTCTGGCCGGTCGCGAGGTCGATTTCGAGTACCCGACAGTTTCGGCCGACGCGCTCGTTCTTCTCGTTGAGCGCGCCGTCCTGGATGAGCGGGCTTTGCATGATGCCGTACAGCTTCGTGCCGTCGGGCGAGATCGCCAGCCCCTCCATCCCGCGGTTCGGCTGGCGCCCGGACTTGCACTTGGGCGGCAGTTCGTCCGCCGGCGTCTTGCCCGGTGCGGCGATCAGGAACCGCGCCGGGACCGCCAAAGATCGCACCCGCTGGCCCTTCGTGTCGAACTGGTAGACGACCGGGCCGTACTCGTCGGAAATGAAGACCGCACCGTCGCGCCCGACGCGCACCCCTTCGGGGTCGAGTCGCAGGTTCTTCTCCGGGTGCTTCTGCGTGAAGGCGTCGAGCGCGCCGGTGAACCGCGTCTCGCTCTCGGTCGTGAGGAGCGTCGTCGCGGTGAGCTTGAGCGCAACCGGTTCCTTCGCGCCGGGCGATACGCGGATCGTCATCCGGTGCGTGCGGCAGGCGTAGTCGCTGGCCCCGTCCTTCGGCCCGCGATCGGACGCGAGCAGATACTCGTCGCCGGTGCCGGTGTAGGCGATCGCCGAGCCGAGGCCGCCGAGTCGGTTGTTCGGGGTGCCGTCGGACGCCTTGCCGGTGAGGCCGGAGCGGTCCGGCGCGTCGCCGGGGATCGTTCCGACCCCGATCAGGGTCACGTCGGCGCGGGCCGACGCGGCGCAGGCGAGGGCGCAGAACAGCAGCGGGCCGAGGCGCGGCATGAGTGGTCTCGAATGAGGTGAAATGAAAACGCCGCCCGAACGAGTCCGGGCGGCGCGGCGGTCTGAGAAGGGTTAGTCGTTGCCGAGGATGTCGCCGCCGTTGGCGGTCACCATCGCGGCGAGCGTCGCGGCCGCGACGCTCTCGCGGAGGAACCGGACGCTCCCGTCGGCCAGGAGGATGTTCGTCCCGGTGGAGTGGAACGCGTAGATCTCGCTGTCGTTGGTGCAGTTGATGTAGCACGTGCCGCCGGTGGTCGTGAGGTTGGCCTGCACCCCGTCGAGGCTCATGCCGGCCCCGTCCGGGTCGGCCCACCCGTGCCCGTCGGGGGTCGCGACGCCCATGTCGCGCCCCTTGCGGTACAGGCTCGGGCGCCCGGCGTCCTCGACCAGGAGGATCGTGTTGGAGGTGCCGTCGCCGATCCCGACGATCGGCGTATCGACCACCTTGGCCATCGGACCGTTGGCCTCGTCGCCGGCGGCCGACCCGGGGACCGGGAAGTTCGGGATGTTGTTGGCCGTGTAGAACCGGCGCCGGACCGCGTTGATCGTCGAGTAGTCGCCGAAGCCCAGCACCCCGAAACTCGGCGACGGGAGCCGGCTCTCCGGGGCCGACGGGCACTTGAACAGCTTGAAGGTCGTTCGCGCGGTCGTCAGGTTCGGATCGACGTTCCACTTCACGCTGAAGTTCCACAACTTGGCCACGTTGTCCTGCTCGACGTAGGGCAGGGCCAGCGGGGTCCACGCGCGGAACTTGGCGTCGCCCGCGACCGTCACCCGCGTCGCCGGGAACTTTTGGTCGTTGGTGTTGGCGTAGTTGTGCAGGGCCAGCCCGAACTGCTTGAGGTTGTTCTGGCAGCTCATCCGGGCCGCCGCCTCGCGCACCTTCTGCACCGCCGGCAGCAACAGCCCGATGAGAATCGCGATGATCGCGATCACCACCAGCAACTCAATGAGCGTGAAACCGCCGCGCCGCGGGCGTCGGGTCATGAGCCACCTTAACGAGTGATGGAGGAATGCAAGACGTGGAAGTATTACCGGGTGCGGGGCGAAAGTCGCATCAGGCTTCGAAGAAGGTTTCGTGTTGGAAATGTGAAGGAGCGAAACTGGTGACTGCGGCGTGGGGACCGGTTCGGGTGTCAGCCGCGAGCCGAAGGCGCGCGGATGTGGCGCTCGCCATTCGGCCTGTCAACTCCGCATCTGCTTCACCCACTTCAGCGCTTTTTCCAGTGACTCCATCGGTAACCCGATGACGTTGCTCACGGTTCCCTCCTCGACCGTCAGATACGGATCGTTCGGCAACTCGATCGCGTAGGCGCCGCTGCACCCCTCCCACTTGCGCGTTTGCGTGTAGGCATCGATTTCGGCGTCGGAGAGCGCCTTCATCCGCACGAGACTGCGTTCCTGCCAGCACAACTGCCAGTCGCCGGGGCGCAGCCACAAACACACCCCGGTCCAGAGTTCGTGAATCGTGCCCGAGAGCGATTTGATGATCCGCCGGGCGTCCGCCGCGTCGTCCGGTTTGCCGATCACCTTCCCGTGGAGCCAGCCCACGGTATCGGCGGCGATCACCAGGCCGTCATCGGTTTCGCGCGCGACCGCGGCGGCCTTCAGCCACGCGAGTTCGCCGACGTAGTGCCGGCAGTCGCCGAGCCGGGCTTCGGTGGGTTCGTCGATGTTCGACGGCCGGATTTCAAACGGGTAACCGCTCTGCTCCATCAGCCACTTGCGGCCCCACGAGCCGCTGGCGAGGATCAGGCGGAACGGGAGCGGTGTGTTCTCCACGCGTCGAGTGCCTCCGCGAGTTTCGGCCACAGCCGGTCGGCGGTCAGCTCCGGCATACAGATCATGTTACCGCATTTCTTCAGATAGCTCCCGGCGCACGCAACGGACGTTTCCACGCAGTTGGCGCCCTGCGAATAGGGACCGTGGAGCCGGACCTGCGTGCAGAGGTACGGGGCGACGCACGGCACGCCCAGCGCCGTGGCGAGGTGCAGTGGCCCGGTGTCGTTGCCGAGCATCACGTCCGCGAGCGAAAGGAGCGACGCGAGCCGCGGGAGCGACGTTTTTCCTGTCAGGTCGAGCGCGGGCGAGCGAAGATCGGCGATCACCTGCTGTGACAACGCGGTGTCATCGGGGCCGCCGATGAAGACCGCGGAGCCGCCGAAGTGAGCCCGCGCCCTGTTTATTGCCTCTGCGAAATAGGCGGGGGGCCAGCGCTTGGTGATCCACTTCGCCCCGACCGCGACCGCGACGACCGGGCGCGGGAGCGCCGCGAGTTCCGCACGCGCCGCGTCCACCTCCGCTGGCGAAAGGGGCACGCGGAACACCTTCGGCAGGTGCCCGACGCCGAACGCCTGCGCGACGGTCCACATCCGATCGACCGCGTGCGCCCCGCCGCGCGCCGGGCACTTCAGCTTGTGCGTGTAGGCGTATCGGCTCCCTTCTCGCGCGCTGGCGAACCCGACGCGCCGCGGCGCCCCGCTCGCGAGCGCCATCAGCCCGCTGCGGAATAGCCCCTGCATGTCGATCACGAGATCGAACCGACGGCGGCGCAGCTCTCGCGCGAACGCCCACGCCGCGGACAGCGACCCGCGCACGTCGCGGAAGGCGCCGCGGTCGAACGCGAGCGTGTCGGACAGGTCCGGGTGCCCCGCGAGCAGCGGCTCGTAGGAGCGGTTCACGACCCAGGTGATGCGCGCTTCGGGAAAGCGCACGCGCAGCGCGGTGAGGACGGGCAGCGCGTGAACGATGTCGCCCAGCGCGCTGGGCTTGATGAGGGCGATCCGGCGGGCGTCCACGCGGTCCAACATGCGGCCTTCCTGGCGAACGGCCGGTGTCAGCCGGCCGGTGGTCTGCGCGCCCAATCACCTGATGGACAGCGAGCGCCGGACACCACCGGCCGACCGAGTGCCAGCCGGCCGGTGGTCTGCGCGCCCAATCACCGGCCGGCTGACACCGGCCGTTCGCCTCGAACCTTCGGCAGCAGCGCCGCGACGCCCAATAGCGCGACGACCGCGGCGAGGTACGGTAGTGTGCGCGAGGCGTGGACGTCGAACAAGACCGATCCGACGAGCGGGCCGAGGATCCGGCCGAGCGACGCGAACGCCTGGTTCACGCCCAGCACCTCCCCCTGCCGCGCCGGGTCGGACCGCTTCGACACCAGTGCCGATATCGACGGGTTCACAAACGCGAACCCGATCACCGCGACCGACATCGCGACGGCGAAGCCGATCTTGTACTCGACCGGCAGGAACCCGCGGGTCGGCGGTCGATCGTGGACGAGCCACGCCACGACCCCGATCCCGGTAAGGCCGAGCAGCATCGCCCACACGCCGAACGTGAGCAACTGGGTCTCCGCCCGCTTCTTCGCCATCGGCCGGTACGCGCCGCCGGCGAAGATCAAGACGGCCCCGACGAACGCGAACACCAGGAAGTTGTTGGTGTCGCTGACGCCGAACGCCGACTTGGTGAGCAGCGCGAGTGTGGCCTCGAAGTTGGCGAACGCGAAGATCGCCAGGAAGTAGATCAGCACCAGCGCGCCGACGGTCGGCATCTTCAGCACTTCGATCGACCGCGCGACGCTGAAGAACTCCTTCCCGGCCTTGTTCTCCGGGTTCCGCGTCTCCTTGAAGATCGCAAAGGCGATCACGAGCGCGACGAGCGACAACCCGGACGCCAGCGCCCCGACGCCCCACGGCTGCTGGTCGAACAGTTCCAGCCCGAAGTACGCGATGAGCGGCCCCAGTGTGAAGCCCGCGCCGAACGCGATCCCGATGAGCGCCATTCCCTTCGCGCGCCGCTCCGGCGGCGTGCAGTCCGCGATGACCGCCGCCGCGGTGCCGACGCTCGCGCCCGCGATACCTGCCCCGATGCGCGCCAGAAGCATCAACCCGAGCGCGAGCTGCGCGTCGGCTGCGGGAAATGTGACCGCGAGGCCGTACAGCGCGTAGAAGACGACCGACCCCAGCAGGCTGATGAGGAGTACCGGCCGCCGGCCGATGCGATCGGAGATTCGGCCCCACACCGGGCTGAACACGAACTGCATCAGCGAGAAGATCGAGAACAGCACGCCGATGACGGCCCCGCGTGCGAACCCGGTGAGTTCGAGGTGGTCCAGGTACGGCCCCGCCTGCCGCGGCATGACGGGCAGGACGATCCCGAATCCGAGCAGGTCGATGAACACGACGAGCCAGACGATCCCGAGCGCGGCGTGGTTGGAGCGGGGGGCTTCTGAGCGGGGGGCGTCAGCCCCCTGTGTGTTCTCGTTCGACATGCGGAGAGGATAGGGACACGGCGCCGCCCGCACAGCCCGCGCCGCCGGCGCGGTCGGTTCAGGCGCGGCGACCGGCGCGTTCGGTTCGGGCGGGTTGAGGTTGACCGGCGCGGCGGTTCGGACGACAAACTAATCAGAATCTGAACCGGTGTGTACCCCGTGCCGGAGCCGGGAAATGAACCTCGCCGACACCTTCGCCGCCCGCGCCGCGTCGCTCGACGCCGGCACCCGCACCGCGTTCCTCGTGGTGGACACCGAGAGCGTCCCGGACGGCCGGTTGCTGTCCGCGGTGAAGTACCCCGGCGAAGATCTGACCCCGGAACAAGCGGTCGCGCGGGCCCAGAAGGAGGCCCGCGAGGGCCGGCGCGACGGGTCCGACTTCGTCCCGGTCACGTTTCACGTCCCGGTGGGCGTGTGCGTCTTGCGCGTCGGCCCGGACTTCACCCTTCTGGGGATGAAGTGCATGGACGCGCCGCAGTTCCGCCCGCGGGAGATCGTCAACCAGTTCTGGTTCGGCGCGACGCACTACAAGGCGAAACTGGTGACGTTCAACGGCCGCGGGTTCGACCTGCCGCTGTTGGAACTGGCCGCGTTCCGCCACGGCATCTCGGCCCGCGACCACTACCTCGCCCGCGACCGCTACCGCGGCCCGATCGACCTTTTGGACTGGTTCACGAACTTCGGCGCGTGCCGGCTCGCCGGCGGCCTCGACCTCCTGGCGAAGTTGCTCGGCAAACCGGGGAAGATGGAAGTGAGCGGCGAGCAGGTCTACCGGATGTACCTCGAAGGGAAGCTCCAGGAGATCAACGACTACTGCCTGTGCGACGCGCTGGACACGTACTTCGTGTTCCTGCGCACGCGCATCCTCACGGGCGACATCAACCTCGATCAAGAAAGGGAATTGATCGCAAAGGCGAAGGAGCTGCTCCGCGCGAAGACTGCCGAGTTCCCGGTGCTGCGCAAGTACCTCGACAACTGGACCGAGTTGGCGGTGTGATCGCTACACCTTTCGCAACACCCACGCGTCTTGCGGCGGGTTGCCCGTCGCCCCCTCGGGCGCGAGTTCCAGCACCTCGAAGCCGCCGGCGAACGCGCCGCGCACGAACGCCGGCGGGTGGAACGCAGCGCAGTGGTTCGTTCCCGCGAGGTCGCCCCCGCGCACGACCATCCGCCCGGCGCGGTAGTCGGCCCGCTCGGCACGGGTCAGGTGGCGAACGGTCGCATCGCCGTGCAGCGATAGGACGAGCGTTCCGCCCGGTTTTAACACACGCCGCAGTTCATCCACCCAGTGCGATTGCAACCGCGCGGGCAGGTGCGTGAACACCGACAGCGCGTAAATCACGTCGAACGTTTCCGCGTCGTAATCGAGTGGCGATTCCAGCGCGTTGACCGTAAATCGCGCGAACGGCAGGTGTTCGGCGCACCACTCGACCGCGACCGGGTTCGAGTCGCACCCGTGCAGTTCCGCGGGCAGGTGCCGCAAGTGCCGGAGCACGCGCCCACACCCGCAGCCGAAATCGAGCACGCGCGCAGATTCGAGCGATACGCCGTGCTTTTCGAGTAGTGCCGTGAGCGATTCGGCCGCGAGCCGGCCCGCCTCGACGAACCACAGCGCGTCGTCGGTGCCCGCGACCATCAGCCGCAGCACCTCCGGCGGGAGCGGCAGCTCCTCGGCCTCGGCGGTTGGCACGCGGGGGTGGGGCGAAGCGGCCTTCAGGCGGTGATTCTCGGCCGCCAGCCGCCAGCACTCTTCGGTGAGTAACCGGCTCTCGCGCTCGCGTGAGTCGAGCGACCGGACGAGACGGTTGAGGCCAGGAACGAAGCGGAGCAGGTCGCGGGTGCGCATCTCACGCCTTCCAGAAGCGGACCAGTTCGTGCCGGACGAACGCCCACAGCCCGCGGGCCGCGAGCAAGCTCTTCTTCGCCTTCTCGCGGCGCCCGGTCGCGTAGCGGCAGCCGGCCTCGAACAACTTCAGGCCGATCTGAACCGGCGCGTCGGCGGTGACCAGCGCCTTGTACGCGAACAGCGCGAACCGGCTCGCCCCGGCCTTGCGGAAGTAGCGGACGAACCCGATCGCGACGTTCGGGGCCGCGAAGTGGACGTTCTTCCGCCCGGCCTCGCGTCCGTAGTGGATGATCTCGACCGAGTTCACGAACATCAGCGGCCCGCGCCGGTTCACCTGGGCCGAGAGGTCGATGTCCTCGACGCCGAACGCGTACTGCTCGTCCCACCGGCCGCTGGCCTCGAACACCTCGCGCGACAAAAACACCGCAGCGCCCATCAGCACTTCCACCGAGCGCACCTGCGACGGGTCGAAGGTGGCGCGGCGGTAGTCGAGGTACGCCCGGCGGAACAGCCGGGTCCAGCGGAGCAGGCTGATCTTGTGCAACAGCGCGCCGAGCGTCGGCTTGCGGCGGTAGGAGATCTGGAACAGCCCGTCGGCGCCGCGGAGCCGCGGGCCGAACATCCCCACCGAGGGATTGGCTTCCGCGAGGTCGAGGAACTGCCGCAGCGTGTTTTCGGGAACGAGCGTGTCGTTGTTCAGGAAGAACAGGAACCGGCCGCGGGCGGCGGCGGCGGCCTGGTTGCTGGCTCGGGCGAACCCGCGGTTGTCCGAATTGCGGATCAATTCCACTTGCGGGAACTCGGCGGCGACCATGTCCGCAGCGCCGTCGGTCGAGCCGTTGTCGGCGACCACCACCTCGAACGACACGCCCTGGGGCTGATCGAACAGCGAGCGCAGGCACTTGCGGAGCAGTTCGACGCAGTTCCAGTTGGCGATGCACACGGACACGTCCGGCGCGGCCGGGCGCGGGGCGGGTCGAACGGGTGCGGCGAGCACCTGAGCCATGATCGCTTCCTGCGAGTGCCGGACGTGCGGCGGAGAATCCGTTCGGCGCGTTGCGGCGAAGCGAGTTCTAACACGCCCGCGGGAAGTGGGTCAATGCCGAAGCAAGAGGCGAACCCGGCGTGCAAACGCCGGGGTGGGAAGCGCAAGTGACGCGCCCACCCCGGCGTTTGCACGCCGGGTTCGCCTACTTCGCTTCGACCGCGAACTCGAACACATGGTCCTTGCCGGCTTGCACCTCGCGCTCCAGGCCGGACCGGTCCGGGCGGGCGAGCTTCGTGGGGAACAGTGGAGATGGCGAAGCCGGGTCGGGGACCGCCGGCGCCGGGACGATCGAAATCCGATACCACCCGGCCGGGATGCGCGGCGACGAGTCCAACTGGAGGACGAACGCGCCGTCCGGACCGGTTTCGGCCCGCGCCGGCTTGCCCTGCCCGCCGCGCTGCGGGTCGGGCGTGAAAACGATCAGCCCGCCGGCGACCGGGTGCCCGTTGAACGTGACCTTGCCGCGAACCGTCGCCGGGTTGGCCGGCGGCGCGTTCGACCCGCAGCCCGAGAGCGCCATCGCCCCGAACCCGATGGCCAGCGCGACCACCGGCACGAACACCCGCAACAGCGTTTTCATGCACTCACGACGGTATTGGCTCGCGAAGCCGCAAGCGGCGATGGCCCAACGGCTATCATCGGCCGGCGCGCGGGTCCGCCTTCAAAATTCACTGATGTACTGTACAAATATTAACTTCTTGCTGTCAAGCTGCGTAGTTCAAAGCGCCCCGGAATTTCTCGTGGTCCGTTCGCATTGACGCCCACCCGGTGATTGGGTATCAACCCGCCACGGCACCGAGGGGAACGTGAGGGCGCACCAGCCGGGCGAGCGATCGCCCGACGGCCTGCGCCCGCGAAGCCCGCGTCGCGGGCCGGTGTGTGCGCCCGTTGAGGACCGGAACCCTCACGGCGCGATCGAACGGACCAGAGGAGGGCTTGGAGTGAAGCGTTCGTTCACGATGCTGTCGGCTGCGCTTGGCGTCGCCGGCGTGATGTCTCTGATGAGCGCGGCCCACGCGCAGCCGCCGGCGCCCGGCGCGCCGCCGGCCGGAGCGCCCAGCGCCCCGACCGTGCGCCCCACGGTCGCGGTGTTCAACATGGCCGCGGTCATGCGCGACTTCGGGCAGGCCAAGTACCAGGTGTGGCTGCTCAACAACAAGAAGACGGAGATGTCCAAGAACCTGATGAAGTGGCGGGACGAGTACATCCAGCACCAGAAGGACCTGCAACAGAACCCGAACCACCCGCAGAAGGAAGAGAAGGCCCAGCGGATGCTGGCGCTGGCCCGGCAGATCGAGGACGAGGACCGCAAGATCAACAAGCAGCTCAACGACGACGCCAGCGCGATCATCGCGAGCCTGTACGACAAGATCAAGATGGTGGTGGACAAGACGGCCGAGATGAACGGGTACCACGTCGTGTTCGCATACCCGGACGCGGTGACGCCCGAGGAAATGAGCAGCCCGTACATCAAGGAACTGAAGTTGAAGCCGCCGGCGGCCCAGCCGTTCTACGTGGCCCCGCAGGCGGACATCACCGCGGTGATGGTGAAGACGCTCAACGCGTGGTTCCCGCCGCTGGACGCGCAGAACCGCCCGGTGGACGTGAGCAAGCTCGACGTGCCGAACCCGACCCCGACGCCGGGTGGCCCGGCCCCCGGTACGCCGGGCGCGCCGCCGGTCCCGGGCGCTCCGGGTGGCGCGCCGCCGGCCCCGATGGGCGTTCGCCCGCCGGGCTGAGGAGAAATTCCAAACCACAACTGACAAATCCCAAACAACTACAGAAAGACGGGTCTTCGTCTTGTTTGGGATTTGTTGATTGGAAGTTGGGATTTCTCGAAGAGTGAACCTGATCCGGCCGTGTTGCCGATAACGGTGACACGGCCGGTTCCGGTCGGACGGACCCGACCGGACCGGTCAGCCAGGAAGGCCAACACCGTGCGCGTCATCGGATACCGCTATCAACGGACCCTCGTCGGGTCCGCGACCGTCGCGGGGGTCGGGTTCGTCACCGGCTCGCGGGTGGTCGCCCGGTTCCGCCCGGCCCCGCCCGGCGCCGGAATCGCGTTCGTTCGCACCGACCGGCCCGGCTCGCAACCGATCCCGGCCCGCGTCGAGTCCGTCACCGGCACCCAGCGCCGGACCACGCTCGGCCCGCCCGAGACCGGCGTCACGCTGGTCGAACACGTTCTCGCGGCGCTCGCCGGCCTCCGCATCGACAACTGCAAGGTGGAACTCGACGGCCCCGAACCGCCCGGCCTCGACGGCTCGTCGCACGGGTTCGTCCGCGCGCTGATCGAAGCCGGGGTGACGATTCAGCCCGCCGAACGGGCGATCTACGCCACCGCGGAACCGGTTGTGATCCGCGCGCCCGGGGCGACGCTGGCGCTGCACCCGACAACGGAACCCGAACTGCGCGTGAGCTACCGGCTCGATTACGGGCACGCGGCCCCGCTCGCGCCGCAAAGTCACACGCTTTGTGTTTGTGCCGGGTCGTTCACACACGACCTCGCCTGTTGTCGGACGTTCCTCACGGAAGCCGAAGCGCTGTCGTTGCGGGCGCTGGGGGTCGGGCGGCACCTGAGCGCCGCGGACCTGCTGGTGTTCGGCCGCGGCGGGCCGATCGACAACCGCACGCGCTTTGCCGACGAGCCGGCCCGGCACAAGATCCTCGACCTGATCGGCGACCTGGCCCTGTGCGGGTTCGACGTGGCCGGGCACGTGGTCGCGTACCGGTCCGGGCACGCGATGAACGTGGAGTTGGCCCGGACGCTGGCCGACGCGGCGGCCGAGTCATCAAGTCTTCAAGTCCCCAGTCCCAAGTCAACCGGTCGGGCCTGCGTCGCCCGCGCGGCGTGACCGGAGGCGACTCGGACTTGGAACTTCCAGACTTGCGACTTGTGACTGAGGATCTCATGACTCGTTTGCGGATGGCGGTGATCGGCGTCGGGCACCTGGGACAGCACCACGCGCGCATCCTGGCCGGGATGCCGGACGTGGAACTGGTCGGCGTGGTGGACGCCAACCCGGATCAGGCCCGGACGATCGCCGCGAAGCTCGGCACCTCACCTTATGAACACTTCGAGCCGCTCCTCGCCCGCGTCGATGCCGTCAGCGTCGTCACGCCAACAATTTATCACCACGAGGTCGCGGCGGAGTTCCTCAAGGCCGGCGTCCCGGTGCTGGTCGAAAAGCCGGTGTGCCGCACCGTGGCCGAGGCCGATGAGCTGATCGCGCTCGCGGCGGCCGCCGGCGTGCCCTTGCAAGTGGGGCACATCGAGCGGTTCAACCCGGCGTTCGAGGAGCTCGCGAAGCGGCCGATCCGCCCGAAGTTCGTGGAGGCCGAGCGGCACGGGCCGTTCACCGGCCGGTCCGTCGATATCGGCGCCGTCCTCGACCTGATGATTCACGACCTCGACCTGCTACTCGCCCTGGTGGGCGGGCCGGTGTCGCGGGTGTCGGCGGTCGGCGCCGCGGTGTTCGGCGGGCACGAGGACATGGTGAACGCCCGGCTGGAGTTCGCCAACGGGTGCGTCGCGCACGTGACCGCCAGTCGCATTACGCGGCACCCGAAGCGCCGGCTGCGCGTGTGGGCGCCAGAGGGCTACGCGGGGATCGACTTCGTGACGCGCAAACTCACGCTGGTTCAGCAGAGCGCCGAACTGCGGGAGCGCGGGCTGCGCGCCGAGCAACTCGACGCAGGCGCGAAGGCCCGGCTCAAAGACGAGGTGTTCGGGCGCTATCTGCAAGTGCTGAACCTGGACGGCGACCGCAAGCACGACCAACTGACGGCAGAGCTGCGGCACTTCATCGACTGCGTGCGGACGGGCAACACGCCGCGGGTGAGCGGCGCCGACGGGCGCGACGCGCTGGAACTGGCCGAGCGCGTGTTGGCGGCCCTTCGCGCGCACGAGTGGGAGGGCCGCGCCGACGGCCCGCACGGCCCGCAGCCGCCGACGCCGGCCGGGTGGCTGTTCCCGCCGGTGCAGATCGCCCGCCCCGAGGCGGCGTGAGTCGGTCTTCGGAGGTGGATTTGCAGGTTCTCCTCGAGTCACCACTCGACGCGAACTTGGTTCGTCAGCTCAACCGCGTCCGCTTGCCTCCTCCCTGGGGTTCTTATCCCGGTGGAGTGTGAACGAACGTCCAACCAGAAACACCGTCAACTTCATCTCCATTTTTCTTGGGGAAGGTCAGTATCGCACGGGCAAGGCCGCTGGCCGCCGCGCCCCACCCCAAGGAAGTAACCGAAGGGTAAGTCCGAGGAATGTAGGTAAGATTCAAGCGGCTTGTGGTCTGGGGCTGTT